>NZ_CP090372.1 GCF_021431925.1 Halobaculum sp. CBA1158
ATGACCGACGACGACTACGCGAACTGGAGCGCGCGGGGCCGAGCCCCCGCCGACGACGAACGGGAGCTCCGGACGGCGCTTCGCGCCCCCGCGCCGTCGACGCGGCGCGACGCGGCGCTGGGGCTCGTCGACCTGGCCGCCGACGCCGACGAGACCGGGTCTGGCCTCGCCGACCGAACCCTGTCGCGGCTCGCCGACCGCGTCCGACGCGACGGCGACCCCGAGGTACGGCAGTTCGCCGTCGAGGCGCTCGGGGTCGCGAGCGCGGACGCCGACGCGGTCGAGCCGGCGCTGTCGGACGCGAACGAGTGGGTCCGTGCGGAGGCCGTGGTCGCGCTCGCGCGGACGGGGCCATCGGACGCACGCGAGCGCCTCGACGCCGCGCTCGCCGACGACTCGGGGTTCGTCCGGCGCAACGCCGTCATCGCGCTGGCGAAGACGGGCGCGGCCGACGCGGAGACGCTTCGAGAGCGTCTGAAGGAGGACCCGCACGCCGGCGTGCGCGAGTACGCCGCGAAGTTCCTGGCGACGTTCACCGGGGAGACCGAGGAGACCGTGACGGTGCTTGCGGCCGTGCTGGCGCGGGACCCGGAGGCGTTCGTCCGCGCCGGTGCCGCGACCGCGCTCGGCAAACTTGGCACCGACCGCGCCGAGGAGGCGCTGGAGTCGCAGGGCCTGTCCGATCGCTCCGAGGACGTGGTCCGCGCGGCCCGCCGCGCGCTCGCGACCGCCCGCGGAACGGACCCGGAGGACGTGGAGCTCCCGCCGACCGCCCCCGGCGGCGGTCCCGACCGTCCCGAGGAGACGCCCGGCGGCCGCCCCGACGGGGTCGGCGCGCCCGGCGGACCGCCGTCGAAGTCAGCCCACTCCGGGCCCGGACCCGGACCTGGGCCCGGGGGAGGGCTCGGGTCCCGCGACCGGAACGGATCGGGCCCGGGCGGATCGCCGTCCGACCGAGACGGACCCCGGAGGTGAACCCATGACCGACTACGAACTCGACGCGACCGACACGGCAGAGGCAACGGATTCGACCGACGCGGCGGACGCGACCGATCCGACCGACGCGGCGGGATCGGGTGCCGCGAGAGACCCCGATGCCGCGCGCGACGCGGAGGCTCCGGCCGGAGGGGCCGGTCCGGACGGCTCCCCCTCCGAGCGACTAGGGGTGCCAGTTCCCGACGAGCACGTCGGCGCGTTCCTCGCCGAGGCGTTCGAGGACCCCGAGCGCGACGCCGCCTGGGCGGACGTGGTCGACTCGTTCGTCCCCGAGAGCGCCCGCGACGAGTGGCGCGATCTGTCGATGGTCGACCGGCTCAGAGAGGTCCTCGCGGCCGCCGACGGCTACGACGCCCGCGTCGTCGAGTTGCTCGACGGGATCCCCCTGGACCGCGAGGAGGCGACCGCCGAGATGGAGCGGACGTTTCACGAGGCGATGCGCCTGCGACGCAACGCCGACACCTTCCGGTCGGGGATCGCCGACGCCCACGCCGAGGGACGGGTCGCCGACGAGGCGCTCGTCGACGCCGTCGAGGGGTACGGCTTCGACACGGACACCATCGCCGAGCGGGAGGACCTCGTCGAGGCGGTCGCCGAGCGCTACGGCTTCGGCTTCCGACCGTACGGCGGCACCCTGATGGACACCGACGACCCCGCAGACCGGGAGACCGGGGAGGTGTGGTGATGGGGGCCCGCAGGGACTCCGAGGCCGACGGCGACGGCGTCCTCGTCGACCGCGTGGCCGAGGCGCTCGCGGACGCCACCCTCCCGGAGGTGGCGGTCGACGACCCGTTCACCGCGGGCCTCGTCACGGACGTTCGCGCCGACGCCGGCGCGGTCACGCTCGTCGTCTCCCCGGCGGTCGCCGGCGACCGTGCCGACGGGGCCGTCGATCCGGAGACCGCGGACGCCGTCGTCGACCGCCTCCGGGGGGCGGCCTTCGAGGTCGCGAGCGTCGAGTCGGTGGACGTGGAACGCGACGGCGACGGCACAACCGTCGAGGAGGAACCGGGGCACGGCGACGAACACGTCCGTCCCGACCCGGCCGCCGAGCGGACTCTCGACGGCGTCGACCACGTCGTCGCGGTGGCCAGCGCCAAGGGCGGCGTCGGAAAGACCACGGTCTCCGTCGCGCTCGCGCGCGGCCTCGCGGCGGCCGGCCTCGACGTGGGGCTGTTCGACGCCGACGTGTACGGACCGAACGTCCCCGAACTGCTCGACGTGGAGGGCCCGGTTCGCGCGACCGACGACGGCGCTGCCGCGCCGGTCGAGCGCGCCGGCGTCGAGATGATGAGCGTCGGCCTGCTCGCCGACGGCGGTCCGGTCGCCTGGCGCGGGTCGATGGCCCACGAGGCGCTCTCGGAACTGCTGTTCGACACGGTGTGGGGCCACACCCTCGCGACAGACGAGTGTGAGGCCACCCCGACCGCCGACGGCGACCGCGCCGGCGACACCCTCGACGTGCTCGTGCTCGACGTGCCTCCCGGAACCGGGGACGTGCCCCTCACGATCACTCAGTCGGTCCCGGTCGACGCCGCCGTGCTGGTGTCGACGCCGGCGGCGACGGCGCTGTCGGACACCGCCCGGTTCCGGGAATTACTCGACGAGAACGGCGTCCCGACGTTGGGCGTCGTCCGCAACATGGACGGCTTCACGTGCCCGACCTGCGGCGACACCCACGACCTCTTCGACGCCGGGGTCGACGCGGGCGACCGCCTCGACTGCTCCGTCCTCGCGAGCCTCCCGTTCGACGCCGACCTCCGGTCGAGCCTGGCGGTCGCCGCCGGTGATGACGCGGGTGACGACGCCGCCGACACGGGCGACGGCGCGGGTGAGTCGAACCCTGACGCCGACCTCCCGGCGGCCGCCCGCGAGGTGGCACGGGTCGTCCGCGACCGCCTCGCAATCGACGCCGACCCGGCGATCCGGGCCTCGGCCGTCGACGTTCGCGGGATGCCCGAGCGCCCGCGCCGCGAGCACGTCAGGGCGGAGGCCGCAGACGCCGATCCGGGCGCGACGCTGTCGGTCGTCGCCGACGCGCCGCCGGATCCGCTACTGGACGCTGTCGCGGCCGGCTTCGGGTGCTCAACCGCCGCGCTCGACCCGCGGGTGCGTCGCCACGGCGACGGCCGGTGGTCGCTGACCGTCGAGCGCCCGGTCGCATCCGCCGACCGCGACGGCGACGCCGCCGGCGAGCAGGAGGCGGACGCCGATCGAGACCCGCAGGGGGTGGCCGGCTCGTGAGCGCTCCCGGTGCGGCCGACGACGGGCTCGCCGAGCCGGTCGCCGATAGCTCCCGGAACGGGTCTGAGCGGCCGGGCGTCTCGGTGACGGTCCGCGCCGGCGACAACTCCGCCGCGGTCGACCTCGACCGTCTCCGCGGGATGGAACGCGAGCGGATCGAACGCGAGTACCTGTGCGCCAGCGGCGAGCGCTGGATCGGGGTCTGGCGAGGCGTCCCCGTCTCTCGCGTGCTGGATGCGGCGGCCGTCGACCTCGACGCCGACGCCACGCACCTCCGGGTCGCCGCTGCCGGCGACTACGCCGTCTGCGTCCCGGTCACGACGGCGCTCGACGCTCACCTCGCCGTCGAGCGCGACGGCGACTCCATACCCCCCGACCGCGGACCGCGGTTCCTCGCGCCCGTCGACGCCGGGAAGACCGTAAAGGCCGTCAGGAACGTTACTCTCCTCGAACTGGACGCCGGCGACGACCCCCAGAAGTACGAGGAACTGAACTACTGAGGTCGACGCCGATCGGACCCGGTCGGAGTCCGCCCTCGCGACGCGACGGGCCGTCACAACTCGGCCGAACATGTTCCCGTCGGTCTTCGTTCGCGCGTAACGCCAGACGCACTCAAACCCCTCACGTGAGTATCCCCGCCCGCATGCGAGTGACGAGACGCACGCTGGCCAAGGCGCTCGTCGTGGCGTTCGTCGTGAACCTCGTCGTGATGGGTGCCGGCGCGGCGCTCGCGTACGAGGAGGCCCCGCCGATCCCGGAGCGGATCGTCGGGCCCGACGGCGAGACGCTCGCGACGGGCGACGACGTGCAGGCCGGCAAGGCGGCGTTCCAGCGGGACGGGCTCATGAACCACGGTTCGATCCTCGGCAACGGGGCGTACTTCGGCCCCGATTACACCGCCGACGCGCTCGACCGCAAGACCGAGGCGATGCGGGAGTACTACGCCGAGGAGCGCTACGGCGACGCGTACGACGACCTCCCCGAGGAGGAGCGCGCCGCCGTCGACGCGCGCGTGAAGTCGGACCTCGAGGACGGCTCGCCCGGGGACGGGGTCATCGAGTACTCGGCCGCCGAGGCCTACGCCCACGAGCAGGTCCGACAGGAGTACGTCGAGCGCTACCACGAGGGCTCCGACGCCCGCGGCGTCCCGGTCGACATGATCGACTCGGAGGAGGACGCCCGGCGCTTCGCCGACTTCGCGATGTGGACCGCGTGGTTCTCCCACACCGATCGGCCGGGAGCCGACCACAGCTTCACCAACGACTGGCCGCCCGCGCCCGCCGCGGGCAACACCCCGGGTGCCCCGGCGATGACCTGGAGCGTGATCGCGATGGTGCTGCTCGTCGCCGGCGCGGGGCTGGGCGTGTGGCTGTACACGTCGATCGACCTCCCCGAGCCCTCCTCGGAGGGGGTCGAAGTGCCGCATCCGGACGACATCGACCTGCTGCCGAGCCAGTCGGCCGCGCTGTGGTTCGTCCCCGTCGCGGCGCTGTTGTTCCTCGCGCAGACGCTGCTCGGGGGGCTGCTCGCGCACTACTACGTCGAGCGACACGCGTTCTTCGGGCTGGAGACGATTCCTGCGCTCGGGGTCGACGTGCTCCAACTCCTGCCGTTCGCCATGGCGAAGACGTGGCACATCGACATGGGGATCCTCTGGATCGCCACCCTGTGGCTCGGGGCGGGGCTGTTCCTCCCGCCGCTTTTGACGGGGTACGAACCGGACAACCAAGCCCGGTACGTGAAGGGACTGCTCGTCGCGCTCGTCGTCGTCGCCGTCGGCGGGCTCTCGGGCATCTGGCTCGGTGCCCACGGCTACTTCGACGCCGGCGGCGACCTCTGGTGGATCCTCGGCAACGAGGGGCTCGAGTACCTCGAAGTCGGGAAGCTCTGGCAGGCGGGCCTGCTCGTCGGCTTCGTCGCGTGGGCCGCCCTCGCGGCGCGCGGACTCAAGCCCCTGCTCGACCGCGAGACGCCGTACGGCCTCGCGCACATGATCCTCTACGCCGGCGGCTCCATCGCGCTGCTGTTCACCGCGGGGTTCATGTTCACCCCGGAGACGAACATCGCGGTGACGGAGTTCTGGCGCTGGTGGGTCGTCCACATGTGGGTCGAGGGGGCCTTCGAGTTCTTCATCGTCGCCGTCGTCGCGATGACGCTGGTGTCGATGAACCTCCTGCGGCGGCGCTCGGCCGAGAAGGCGGTGCTGCTCGAGGCGCTGCTCGTGATGGGGACCGGCGTCATCGGCGTCAGCCACCACTACTGGTGGATCGGCATGCCCGACGTCTGGGTGCCCATCGGCAGCGTCTTCTCGACGCTTGAGCTGATCCCGCTCGTCTTCATCCTCTTCGAGGCGATCAACGAGTACCGCGCGCTCGCGAACAGCGGCGAGGCGTTCCCGTACACGCTGCCGTTCATGTTCATCGTCGCCTCCGGCGTCTGGAACTTCGTCGGTGCGGGCGTGCTCGGGTTCTTCATCAACCTCCCGCTGATCAACTACTACGAGCACGGCACCTACCTCACGGTCGGCCACGCCCACGCCGCCATGTTCGGGGCCTTCGGCTTCCTCGCCATCGGCATGGCGACCTACGTCCTCCGATTCACCGTCTCGAACTGGACGGGGCGTCGCCTCCGGTGGGCGTTCTGGCTGTGGAACGTCGGCCTCGCACTAATGGTGTTCGTCAGCGTCCTCCCGGTCGGGTTCATCCAACTGGAGGTGTCGTTCACGCAGGGGTACGACGCCGCCCGTTCGCTGGCGTTCTACAACCGGCCGCTGATCCAGTCGCTGTTCTGGGCGCGGCTCCCGGGTGACACGCTCATCATCCTCGGGACGGCGCTGTTCGCCTACGACGTGGCCGCGAAGCTCCGCTCGCGCCGGGTCGTCGACGACCCCGACGCGGTGCCCACGACCGACGGGATCCGGGCGTTCCTGGACGACGACTGACTCTCCCCCCTCGCATTTTTACGTCGCTCTCGAACCCGTTCGGGCCGGTCCCTCGCGGACGGAAACCACGAACCCGGTTGATGGGGGTTCCGTCCCTACGCACAACTGCGAGGTGACCACCTATGCCCACGACGACCCGACGCACGACGCTGAAGGCGCTGGGGACCGGTGCCGGCGGGGCCGCGCTGGCCGGCTGTTCGGCGAATCCCCCCACCGACGCCGAGACCGAGACCGCACGCGTGACGAACGAGACGACCGCGAACAAGCCGACCACCCAGCGAGTCGCCGCCGACCCGACCGACGTGCCCGACCCGATCGACCGGGACACATCGGAGACGGTCGAGGTCGATCTGACGGCGCGTGAGGTGCGCGCGGAGATCGAAGACGGCGTCGTGTTCGACTACATGACGTTCGACGGGCAGGTCCCGGGACCGATGGTCCGCGTCCGTCGCGGCGACACCGTCCGCGTGACGCTGACGAACGCCGAGGAGAACGCGATGCCGCACAACGTCGACTTCCACGCGTGCTACGGCCCCGGCGGCGGCGCGGAGGACACCACCGTCGCACCCGGCGAGTCGGCCACGATCCAGTTCCGCGCGGAGTACCCCGGCGCGTTCATCTACCACTGCGCTGTCCCGAACATGGACTACCACATCGCCTCGGGCATGTTCGGGATGATCCTCGTCGAGCCCGAGGGCGGACTCCCCGAGGTCGACCGGGAGTTCTACGTCGGGCAACACGAGATCTACACCGACAAGCCCGCCGGCGAACAGGGCCGCCACAGCTTCGACATGGAGGCGATGCAGGCCGAGGAGCCCACCTACGTCGTCCTCAACGGCCAGAAGTACGGGCTGACGCCCGACCGCTTCGGCGCGATGGCGGCCGAGACGGGCGAGACCGCACGGGTGTACATGGTCGTCGGCGGCCCCAACGTCAACAGCAACTTCCACCCGATCGGCAACGTCTGGACCGACGCCTACCGCGACGGCGCGCTCGCGAGCGACCCAGAGCGCTTCGTCCAGACGATGAACGTCCCGCCGGGAAGCTGCATGGTCGGAACGATGGACTTCCCCGTGCCCGAGGACATCAAGCTGGTCGACCACGCGCTCTCGCGGGTCGCGCGCAAGGGCATGCTCGGCGTCGTCTCGGTCGACGGTGAGGCGAACCCCGACGTGTTCGACCCCGACCCCGGCGGCGACGGCGGCGGGAACTGAGACGAGAGGCGTCCCACCGCGTCTACTGGGTCTCACCGCGCCCACCGGGTCTCACATCGCCGGCCCGGGGTCGTCGCCGGACCGACCCCGCGGGTCGGCCGCGTTCAGCGTACGCCTCGTCCTTTTGCCCCGGCTCGCCACTCTCATATCTCCCGACCCGGGCCCTCGACCCCCCCGAACTGACCGCGGGCCGCGACCTCGCGAACACGTTCGGGACAACGACGACCGGGATCGACGACGTATCGCGACGCGATGGCGAGCACACCCGACGCCGACACCGATGACTCGAGGCCGAACGACGAGACCGGGACGACCGCCGCCGGCGACGAGGAACTCCGCGACACCTCGTGGTCGGCGAAACTGGAGGGACCGCGACACGCCGACGACCGCGACCTCGTGGTCGCCGAGGCGCTCGCAGCCGTCGAACACACCGCCGACGGCGTCCGCGTGAACCTCGTCACCCACGGGGAACACGGCCACCCCGAGACGTACCTCTACCCCGAACTCGACGACCGCTTCGGCGACGCCGTCGACTGGGAGTTCGTCGACCGCTGCGGCTGCGGCGGCTACGTCACCCGAGTCGACGCCTGATACCCCGGTTCCAGTTCTCGCGACCTCGTTCGTCGCATCGTCGCTCAGCGAGTCTCGTTCGTTCCACCGCGCTGGTACCGGGGTAGACGCCGACGCCTCTCCGCCTGCACCCAGAAGGAACCTCCCGTCAGCCGCCGGCCGCGCCGTCGTCGCCAGCGCCGTCGTCGCCAGCGCCGGCGCGACCGCCGCGGGCGAGGACCGGCCACGGCGCGTGCTCGCGCACCACCCACACGAGGTTGTAGGCGACGCCGACGGCGGCGACGCCGCCGGCGACGCCGCCGATGACGCCCAGCGGGCCGGGGAGGCCCGCGCCGGCGGAGACGAGCGCGAGGACGGCGACCGCGAGCGCGACGCCGTCGACTCGCTCGACCCGGGCGTCGTACAGCTCCGCCACGTCGGGCACCGGCTCCAGGCCGAGGCGGTCCGCGTACCGGTCCAGCCACACGAGGAACGGTCCGATGTGGTACAGCGACCCCACGACGAGGAAGACGACCGCCGCCCACAGCAGCGGCTCCGCGGTCGCGCCGCCGAGCGCGCCCGCCCGGGACAGCGGGTCGCCGATCCACCGGACGCCGGCGGCGACGCCCCACGCCGGGAGCGCGAGCGCGACGCCCCAGTAGCGTCGCGTCGTCGCCGACGACTCCCCGCCGGTCCGCAGTCGGTGGGCGACCACGCCGCCCGCGGCGACCGCACAGACCGCGACGGCGACGCCGCCGCCGACGAGCGCGAGGGCACCGGCGAGTGCGATGCCGCCGCCGACCCCGACGCCGGTCGGGTCGCCGAGAAGGCGACCGCCCGCGAGGAGCGCCACCCCGGTCGGATGGAGGACTGAAACGGCGCGTGCGACGCGGTCGACCCGCGGCGCATCGGGCGCGCCCGTGAGCATCGACGAGAGCTGGAACACGCCTCCGTAGCCCACGGAGAGGACGCCCCCCAGCGCCATCAGCGTCGCGTGCGCGGTCGCGGCCGCCACGGGGTTGAGACCGACGAGCGCGGCCGGCCGGCCCGCTCGCGCGGCTCCGACGGCGAGCCCGAGCAGGCTTCCGGCCGCGAGGAAGCCGACGCCGGCGAGCAGGAGGCGCTCGGTCGCGTCCCAGGGTCGCACCGGCGCGAGCGTGCGCCCCGTCGCGGCCGCGAGCGCCCACACCCCGACCGCGAGCGCGACGCCGCCGGCGACCGTCGCCCACGTCGCGTCGCCGAGGAGTCCGGCGGCGACCCCGACGCTTCCCAGCGCGACCAGCGGCGCGGCCGCCCCCGCCGCGCGCCCCCACAGAAGCGGCGTGTCCGACCACACCGCGACGAACTTCGGCAGGGCGGCCGCGATGGCCGTGCAGGCGACGCCCGCGAACAGCAGGTGGTTCGCGGCCGGCCCGGCGAGCGCGCCGGCGACGCCGACGCGGTCGGCGAGGACGACGCCCGCCCAGACCGGCAGGATCGCGGCTGCCAGCACCGCACGCCGGACGGTCGCCGCCGTCGACGGCCCCCGCTCGCCGCCGGCGGCGGCCGGGCCGCCGGGAAGGCTCACGGATCGCTCACCCCGTCGCGGGCGGGCACCCGTCCGGTCTCGTCGTCCCCAGCGCCCCCGTCGGCTTCGTCGGTATCGCCGGCACCGTTATCGCCGTCGCCGCGGTCGTCGCGGTCGTCGCTGGCGTCCCACGGCAGCGCGCCGGACTCCCGCAGCGCCGCCCCGGCGTCCGCGAGCCGGTCGTTCACCGACTCGGCGGCGTGGTACGTCGGCGAGACGCGGACCGCGACGTGGTCGAACTCGTGGGCCGCCGGGTCGCCGTTCCAGGCGCGAAGCGCCGCCGTCGCGAGCGCACCGCCCTGCGGACAGAAGCCGGTGGTGGGCGTGAATTCGACGCGCAGGTCGGCACCGTCGCGGGCGTATCGGAACCCGGCGTCTGGGTGGTTGCGGTCGCGATCGAGCTTCGTCAACACGTAGCCGAACGTCGCGTCGCGGACGCCGCGCTCCTCGAACAGTTCGCGGGCGGTGTCGCGGACCGCGACGTGGTCGTCCCCCGTCAGGACGGTCGTCCCGTCGTCGGCGAGGAACGGTCCCGGATCCGGAAGCGACTCGGAGACGAACGCGTCGACCGGATCGAACCGATCGTCGCCGTCGCCGCTATTAGCGCCGCCGTCGAGGCCGCCGGCCACATCGTCAGCGCCGCCGTCGTCGACACCGTCGTTGCGCTCGTCGTCGCCGATCGGGAGGTCGAACATACCCGTGCTACGCACCGATCCCTCCTGTGGCTCCTCCCGAAGATGTTCCCCGGGGTGACGGATCGCCGGGTTCGAGGCAGCGACCACTGAGCACGCCGCTGCGCCGATCGTGCCGTGCGAACAGAAACTCGAGGTGGAATCGGAACGCGCTACTCGCGTCGGATCGCCGTCAGCGCCTCGCCGTCGCGCTCGAGCGTCTCGTACCGGTACCCGCGTTCGTCCAGGCGGTCGAACAGGTGGACCGGAACGCGGTCGTTCCGCTGGAGGAGGACGGTTTCGGCCGGCAGCGACTCCAGCGTCTCGAGCGTCCGGGTGAGCGGCTTCGGGGCGGGCGCGTCGCGCACGTCGATCCCCTCCGCCGGGGCGTCCGCGGGCGCGTCGAGCGATTCTCGAAGGTCGGGGTCGAGGGCGTCCGTGCCCTCGACGGCGGTCGGGTCCACGCCCCAGGGGCCGCCCGGTCGATCGTCCGCGTGGTCCTCCGTCGGGTCGCTCGTCCGGTCGAAGTCGGTCATGGGTCGGGGGTGTCGGTCGGCGTCGCGAGCGGGGAGCGGTCGGTATCGAGGTCGAGACCGTCCTCGGCGAACCGCTTGATCACCGTCCCTTCGGCGCGGTGAAGCCGCTCGCTGGCGGTCGATTTGGCGATTCCTTGCCGGTCGGCCAACTCGGTCAGCGTCGTCTCGCGGGGGGTGTCGTAGTACCCGGTTCGGATGGCCGCCGCGAGCAACTCACGCTGGCCCTCCGTGAGGAGGTCCTCGGCGTCGATGGCGTCGTGGACGTACTCGACGGTGTAGCCGAAGCCCATCGTCTCCAGCGCGCTCGCCAGCGCCGAGAGCCGGTCGCGTGACCCGGCGACCGTGAGCGTGGCCGTCCCGTCGGTCACGACGACTGGGTGCTCGACGGGGAGTCGCGAATCCCGAAGGGGAACGAGCAGTCGCGGGTCGCTCGTCTCGACGCGCAACACCGCCTCGCGGACGTCCTCGGCGGCCCGCTGGAGTTCGACCTCGTCGACGGTCTCGGCCGACTCGATGTCGCGGACGACCGCCGGGGCGTCGTCGGCCTGGAGGCTCACGAGCGCGACCCCGCCGGCGTCGGTCGGCAGCACCGACAGCACCGACAGCGTCGCCTCGGGATGCGCCCGCGTGACGTGACCGACCCACACGTCGTCCGGCAGGTCGACCTGGAGTCGCGCGCGGGCCATCGGCGATCACCTCGCCTCGCGCTCGTCCTCGTCACGCGGTTCGGTCCCGCCGTCGGCGCGATAGCCTCCCTCCGGACTCTCCGATCCGGGGCTCTCGCCGAACAGGAGGACGAACAGGCCGAACACCAGCGGCGACAGCGCAGCGCCGACGCCGCCGCCGAACAGCAGCCATGCGGGCGCGTCGCCCACGCCGCCGCCGCCCGATCCCGCTCCGCCGCCGGCCGCGCCGGCGGACTCGGTGCCGTCGGCGGTCTCCTCGGCCGGGGTCGACGTGTCGCCGCCGCTCTCGGTCGACGAGTCGCTCGACTCGCCGCCGCCGACCTCCACGTCGCCCACGACGACCGCGCCCTTCATGCCCATCGCCTTGTGGGGGGTGCAGGCGTACCGGACGATCCCCGACTCCTCGAAGGCGTGGCTGAAGGTGTGCCCCTCGTCGCCGACGAGTTCCGACTCGAACGAGCCGTCCTCGGCGACGACGTTGTGGCTGGACCCCTTCCCGGTCCACTCCCAGGTGACGGTCGTCCCCGGGTCGACGCGTACGGCGGCCGGTCCGAAGCCGTAGTTGCCGCCGTTGGCCGCCGTGCCGACCTCGACGGTCACCTCGCTCGCGCCGGTCTCGTCGACGACGCCGTCGTAGTTGTCGGCGTTCGAGAACCACGAGTCCAGCCCCTCCTGTGCGCTCGCGGGGGCGACCGCGGACGCCCCCACGCCGGCGGCGACGCCGCCGGCTACCGCCGTTCGCAACGCTGTGCGACGCGTGACCGAAGTGGTTCGGGTTTCTGGCATACATGTTCGCGTTGCCACGGCACGGAAAAGTGGGATGTAGCTGGTTCCCAATCGCTGGGAACCACAGCGTCGCGACCCCTCCGGCCGCTTCGGGCCCTCCGACCCGTGGGATCCCTTCCTGAGCAACCCCTCCGGCCGTCCGTATATCACCCTCGACCGCTCGCGTCGTTTCGCCTCCGGCGTCGCTGTCGGCGATAGGGGCTCTTAAACCGACGGAGGAACCAGTTACGAGCATGCACGGCATCGCTCCCGAGCGACGGGACCGACGAACCAGGGGAGAGGGAACGGCTGAAAGCGACGGCGGATCCGGCGGGAACGCATGAATCCGCGCCGCGTGGACTCGCTCGTCGACCTGGCGTACGGGCTGCTCATCGCGTCCGCCGTGGGTGCGATCCTCGTCATCAACACCGCCGTCGGCGTCGCCTTCGGCCTCGGCGTCATCGCCTCGTTCGTCATCCACATCGTCTGGAAGATGGCGCGGTTCGACCCCGACTGGATGACCACCGAGGTCAAGGAGACCGTCGAGGAAACCGTGAGCGAACAGGTAGAGAAGTCGGTCGAGGAATCCGTCGGGGAACAGGTGGAGAAATCCGTTGAGGAGACAGTAGGGGAGCAGGTGGAGAAGTCCGTGGAGGAATCCGTCGGGGAACAGGTGGAGAAGTCGGTCGAGGAATCCGTCGGGGAGCAGGTGGAGAAGTCGGTCGAGGAGTCGGTTGGAGAGCAGGTGGAGAAGTCGGTCGAGGAGTCGGTTGGAGAGCAGGTGGAGAAGTCGGTCGAGGAGTCGGTTGGAGAGCAGGTAGAGAAGTCGGTCGAGGAGTCGGTGAGCGAGCAGGTGGAAAAGTCGGTGGAGGAGTCGGTGAGTGAACAGGTAGAGAAGTCCGTGGAGGAGTCGGTGAGCGAGCAGGTGGAGAAGTCGGTGGAGGAGACGGTGAGCGAGCAGGTGGAGAAGTCGGTGGAGGAGACAGTAAGCGACCGGGTGGAGAAATCGGTGGAAGAGGCCGTCGAACGAACGGTCGGCGAGCAACTCGCGGGCGACGAGGCGGCGAACGCCGCCGACGCCGCTTCCAACGGCCCCCGCTCCGAGACCGACTCGGACGGGACGGACGAGGCGGCTGAGGCGGACGAGGCGACTGAGGCGGATGAGACGACTGAGGCGGACGAGGCTGACACCGACGATGAGGAATCGGATGCGGCCAACGAGTCGTAGCGATCGACGGAACGCAACGTCTTAGGGACGGGGCGATTAACACAAGTAATATGGTAGAGCTACTTTTGCTGGTCGGCGTGCTCGTCTCCGTGTTCGTCGGCTACAACATCGGCGGGTCGACGACCGGCCCGGCGTTCGGTCCCGCGGTGGGCGCGGGTGCGGTCTCGAAGTCGACGGCCGCGGCGCTGATGACGACGTTCTTCTTCGTGGGCGCGTGGACGATCGGCAGACGCGTCGTCGACACCCTCGGTTCCGATCTGGTCACGAGCGCCGGGGTGTTCACCCTGGAGACGAGCATCGGCGTGTTGTTCTTCATCGGGCTGGCGCTGTTCGTCGGCAACGTCTTCGGCGTCCCGGCGTCCACGTCGATGACGGCCGTGGGCGCGATCGCCGGGCTCGCCGTCGCGAACGGTGCCCTCGACTGGGAGGTCATGGGAGGGATCGTCATCTGGTGGGTCGTCGCGCCGGTCCTCGGCTTCTGGGTATCGCTCATCATCGGCCGGTACTTCTACACCCGGCTCGACCGACTGCTCGCGATGGACGAGTCCGACGGCACGGTGTTCGAACTCGACCGCGAGGGGACGATCCCGACCGTCTCCGTCCACGACGACGCCAGCAGTCGGGAGGCGATCGGCGTGGTCTCGGTCGTGCTGATCGGCTGTCTGATGGCGTTCAGTTCCGGCACCTCGAACATCGCCAACGCCATCGCGCCGCTGGTGGGGGCGGGAGCCCTCGAGATGAACCCCGCCATCGCCGTCGGCGGACTCGCCGTCGGGATCGGCTCGTTCACCATCGCCCGGCGCACGCTGGAGACGATGGGCAGCGATATCACCGACCTCCCGTTGACCGCCGCCATCGTGGTCGCGTCGGTGAGCGCGGCGCTGGTCGTGTTCCTCTCGTTCATCGGGATCCCCGCGAGCTTCGTCGTCATCGCCACGATGTCGATCGTCGGGCTCGGCTGGGGGCGCGCGACCCGACCGATCTCGGTTTCGGCGGCCGTTCGCGGCGAGACCGACGAGACCCCCCCGGTGTCGGTCCACGCGCTGGCCGCCGACGGCGACGGCGAGCCCGTCCCGCCTATCGGCGAGGAGGACCCCGCAGACATCCCCACGCCCGGGGAGCTGTTCGACCCCGCCACGACCGCGCGCGTCGTGATCATGCAGAACGTCGTCCCGCTCATCTCGACGATCGGCGCGTACCTCACCTTCCGGTTCGCACCGTTCTTCTGACCATTCTCGGTTACTTTCGGTAGGCCTAAAACAACGCGTCCGCATCCTCGGGTATGAGCGAACGCGCGTACGGGCTCGACGACGTGAGCGTCGTCATGGGCGCGTACAACGAAGCGGAGGCGATCGGACCTGTGCTCGAGGACATCGACGCCGCGACCGACGGGAACGCCGAGGTCGTCGTCGTCGACAGTTCAGAGGACGGAACGGCCGACATCGCACGCGAGCGCGGGGCTCGCGTCGTGAAACAGCCGCCCGAGGGGTACGGCGCGGCTGTGCGCCGGGCGCTGTACGAGGCGTCGAACCCCGTGCGCATCACGACCGACTGCGACGGCACCTACCCGATGGAGCGCATCCCCGATTTCCTGGAACTGGTGAACGAGGGGTACGACGTGGTCAGCGGCGACCGACTCTATCACGGTGCCGAGACGATGCCGGCGATGAACCGCCTCGGCAACCGCCTGTTCGCCGCGACGGCGAGCCTCCTGGGCGGCGTGCACCTGCACGACGTGACGACCGGGATGCGCGCGTACCACGAGGACGTGATCGAGTCGATCCGGTGGACCGAGAACACCGGCCTCTCGGCCGAACTGCTCATCCGTCCGGCGATGCGCGGCCGCCGGATCCGTCAGGAGCCAATCGAGTACGACGAGCGCCTGGGCGAGACGAAACTCGACCCCTTCTCCGGCGGTGCCGAGATCGGCAAGTCGATCCTGAAGTGCTGTCTCGAGGAGCGGTTCCGGGCGCTCCGGTAGCGGGCGACTCCGATCCGACCGCCCTGCGGTCGGTGCGGTCGGTTATCGACCCGCGCTCTCGTTCGAGAGCGTCACGCTGACGCCGCGCTCGGGCGGCGACTCGCCGACGCCCTGCGGAACGCACCGCGTCGGCACCGGACACCGCTCGACCGTCGGCGTCAGCACCGTCGTCTCCCCGTCGATCCGCTCCAGCGGGAACACCAGCTGGTAGCTGTACCCCCGTGACGGTCCCGTCGAGACGAACACCTCCACGCTGATCTCGTCGCCGTCGTCGAGCGGTAGGCGCGCGCCGTCGCCGCCGTCCCCGTCGCTCCCCTCGTCACCGCCCCCGCCGCCGACGCCGCCGGCGGTGAGGTTCGGCCCGGACACGGTCAGTTCGTCGCCCTCGACCGCGACCGACAGCGACAGCGATCCCCCGTCGTCGGTCGCCGCGAGGTACGCCGAGCCGCGGTCGCCCGTGACGCGGACGGTCGTGCTCTCGACGGCGTCGGGTCGCTCCATCGTCGCGTCGAGGACGACCCGCTCGCCGGTGACGCGCTCGACCGACTGGACCGTTCCGCGGACGGTCGAGCCGTCCGTCGGCACCCACGACCCGGCGTACACGTAGCGGTACAGCTCCCTGTCGGGGTACTCGCGGGCGACGGCGAGCTCGCGCTCTTCGCCCAGGGCGTACACGCGCTCGCCGTCGTAGTCGGCGTCGTTGCGCAGCGCCTGGAACGGGTGGTTGAGCCACGGGCCGTACGGCGTCGGGAGGAACACCACGGAGTTCGGGGGGACCGCCGATCCCGCCTCGGCGTCCGCTCCCGCCCCGTCGCCGGCGACCAGCGGGCCGTACCCGGCGCGAAGCTCCGCGCTCACGTCGGCGTTGCGCTCGACGGGCGCGTCGACGGCGGCGACGACCGCCGGCCCGGCCGCGACCGCACCGGCGACGATCAACGCCGCGGCGGCGACCGACCGGGCCCGCCGGGGGGTGACCTCGATGCGCCCGCCGACCGCCGCCGTCTCACGCTGGCTCGCCGCCGTCCCCGCGGCCGCGACGACGCGCCGCCCGACGAGCGCGACCGCCGCGGCCGCGAACACCGCCGTCGGGACGATCAGGTCGTAGTGGTAGTACGGTCCGAGGTAGTGGATCAGGCCGTCGGTCTCCACCTCGAGCGCGCCGAGGACGTTGTAGTTGCCCCAGAATCCGACGTTGCCGGCGGCGACCGTGAGGAACGTCGCGGCCGCGAGGCCCCGATTCACCCTGAACCCGCGACGGTCGCCGGCCGACCTGTCGGGGGCGACGAGCCCGACGACGACGCCGACGAGGGCGGTGGCAGCGCCCAGCGATCCGGCGACGACCCACTCGGTGAACAGGTCTTCGAGGACGAGCGCGTTCGCCTCCAGCGCCAGTTCCGGGGTGTAGTCGACACCGTGCCCGAGGATGGCGCGCTCGCCGAATCCGACGCCGTCCTCGGGGGCGAACGCGAGGTACGGGAACACCAGCGGGTCGCCCGTGACGACGGCGTTGTACCCCAGCGTAACGAGCACCCCGGCGGTCCCCAGCGTCGCCGTGATGGCGCGCCGACGGAACAGCGTGCGACCCGCGGCCGTCGTCTCGCGACCCGGGACACCGCCTCGCCACGCGCCCGAGGAGACCAACGTCGCGACCGCGTGGGCGACGAACGGGAGCGCGAACAGGACCGCGGTGTAGGGTCGCGTGAAGAACGCCAGCCCGACGGCGACGCCCGCGAGGACGGCCTCGCGGGGTCGCTCCAGGCGCTCGCCCCGGAGGTACCAGACCGCGAACGCGACGTTCAGCGTCGTCGTCAGCGCGTACGGGAGGAACACGCCCGAGTGAACGACGAAAAGCGGCGTCGCGAGCAGGAGCACCCCCGCGAGGAGGCCGACGCGGGCGTCGAACAGCTCGCGGCCCAGCGCGACGGTTCCCAGCACCAGCCCGGCCGCGATCCCCGCGAGGGCGACGGTGTAGCCGCCCAGGAGCCTCCCGAGCGCGAAGACGGCCGCCGGCACCGGCGCGTACTTCGAGTACAGCCCGCTGTCGCTCTCGACGAAGAACCACGGCCGGAACGCGCCCTCGACGGGCGGTCTGAGGTACAGCCGCCCGGACAGGAGCATGTCCGCCTGCTGGAGGTAGACGCCCTCGTCGTGGTTCAGCGACCGGAACGGGAACACCTCTCCGGCGACGACGAAGGCGACGCCGGCGGCGACGAGCGCGAGCATGACCGCGCCCGCCCGGGCCGGGTCGATGTCCGAGAGCCCACCGCCGAGCCGTCCGTCGTTGGCAGCCTCGTCGGTCATCTACTCGGCGGGGTACCACGCGAGGGCGTGGTCGGCGACGAGCGTCACCGCGACGGACTCGCCGACGGCGAACTCCTCGGTGTGGTTGTGGAGACAGCGGAGCACTGTGCCGTCGTCAAGGCGGACGTGGTACACGAACGACGGCCCGGTGTACTGCCGGCGGACGACCTCGCCGTCGGCGTCCGCGTCGGCGACCGGGGTCGCCCGGAGGTCGTCCGGGCGGACGAGCACGTCGACGTGGCTGCCGGCGTACTCCTCGCCCAGTCCCTTCAACCGGTCGCGGTCGTACGTCCCGACGGCGGTCTCGATGGCGTCGGTCGTCACGCGCGCCGGCAGGAAGCTCGCCTGCCCGAGGAAGTCGGCGACGAACCGCGAGGCGGGGTGTTCGAACACCTCTCCCGGCGCGCCCATCTGTTCGACTCGCCCGTCGTTGACGACGGCCACGCGGTCCGACAGCGACAGCGCCTCCTCCTGGTCGTGCGTGACCGAGACGGCTGTGACGCCCGCCTCGTCGAGGATGCGCTTGACCTCCTCGCGCATCCGGACCCGGAGGCTCACGTCGAGGTTCGAGAAGGGTTCATCGAGCAGGAGCACGTCCGGTTCGGGGGCCAGCGACCGCGCCAGCGCCACCCGCTGGCGCTGTCCGCCCGAGAGGTCCCCGGGCGCTCGGTCGCCGTAGTCGCCCAGTCCGACGAGTTCGAGCAACTCCGCGACGCGGTCGTCGGCGGACTCGGAGTCGGGGTCGTCGAGCCCGAAGGCGACGTTCTCCGCGACCGAGAGGTGCGGGAACAGCGCGAACTCCTGGAACACCAACCCCACGTCGCGCTCCTCCGGCGGCGTCGCCGATCCCTCGCCGGCGACGACCTCGCCGCCGACGGAGATGGTCCCCTCGGTCGGCGTCTCAAGTCCGGCGATCAGGCGTAGCGTCGTCGTCTTGCCGCACCCGGAGGGACCGAGCAGCGTCACCAGCTCTCCCTCCCCGACCGCGAGATCCATGCCGGAGACGGCCGTCTCAGAGCCGTAGCGTTTCACCACGCCGTCGAGGCGCAACACCGGGTCACCGTCAGCGTCCGTTTCCGCGGCGTCGCCCCCTACGGCGTCACCTCTCACGCCGTCGCGGTCGCCGACGACGGTCGTCGCGCCGATGTCGTCGTCGCCGGTGCCGCCGGCGTCGTCGTCGGCGTCCCGAGCCGAGTCGGCGGCGACTCCGCCGTCGGGCGTCGCGTCGTCGTCGCCGGTCGGTGTGGCTGTGTCGTCACGCATCGTCGGATCCCTTGAGTAGCGGCACCATCGAGAGGCCGGAGACGGCGACCAACACCAGCGCCGGTAGTGCCGCCCGCCCGTAGTAGCCGGCCTCCTGAACTCGCCAGATGTAGGTGACTATCGTTGTAAACCCTGTCGGATGCAGAATGAGCGTCGTGTCCAGTTCCTTCATCGTCGTCAGGAACACCAGCGCCGCGCCGGCGACCAGTCCGGGGGAGATGAGCGGGAGGGTCACCCGACGGAACGCCCCGCCCGGCGACTCCCCGAGCAGCCGAGCCGCCCCGACCAGGTCGCGGTCGACGCCCAGCACCGACGAGCGCGTCGCCCCGACCGCCTGCGGCAGGAACCGGACGACGTACGCGAACACCAGCAGGGGGAGCGACTGGTAGACGATCTGCGCCGCGCCGCCGCCGACGGTGTCGCGGAGCCACTGGCTGGAGAAGAACACCAGCGCAAGCCCCAGCACGACGCCGGGCATCGCGTAGCCGATGTACGTCGCGCGCTCGACGGCCTTCGAGAGCAGCGAGTTCGACCGCCCCGAGTAGTACGCCACCGGGAGCGCGACGAGCACGGTCACCGCCGCCGCGAGCACGGCGACGTACGCGGAGTTGATCGCGAACTCCGGGCTGAACGAGAGCCCGCCGCCGCTGTACCCCGGTCCCGAGCGCACCAGCCACATCGTGAGGATGCCGACCGGCAGCGCCAGCGTGAACAGGCTCACCAGCGCCGGCACCGTCGCGACGAGCCACCGAACCGGCCCGAGCGAGACGACCGTCTTCGCCGAGGACGGCGTCCCGTAGCCGGCTGCCGTGTCCGCGGAGACGCGCGACTCCAGTGCGAGGATGACCGCCGTCACCGCCAGCAACTGGATCGACAGCAGCGTCGCGTTCGCCCGGCCGACTCCGAAGCTGTTCAGCTCCACGTAGATGACGCGCGTGAACACGTCGAAGCGCATGATCGCGGGCGTCCCGAAGTCCGACAGCGTGTACAGCGCAACCAGCAGCGCGCCCGCGGTGACGCCGGGAGCGATCTGCGGGAGGATCACCCGACGGAACGCCTGCGGATAGCTCTGGTTCAGCGTTCGCGCCGCCTCCAACTGGGTCGTATCGAACGACAGCAGCGACGCGCGCGTCGTGAGGAATACGTACGGGTAGGTGAACAGCGTCAACACGAGCGTCGTCCCCCCGAGGCCGTACACCGTCGGCAACGCCGATGCGACCGCGCCGAGGCCGTACTCGCGCAGCAGGTCCGGGAGCGCGCCGCTGGGGCCGAACGCCGAGACGTACGCGAACGCGCCGATGTAGCTCGGCACGACCAGCGGGAGCGCCGCGACCACCGTCCAAAACCGTCGGAAGGGAAGGTTGGTCTGTACCGTGAGCACGGCGAGCGGGACGCCGAGCGCGACCGACGCGGCCGTGACGAGCGCGACGAGCGCGAGGCTGTTCGCCAGCACCGTCGCGGTGGTGTCGGAGGCGACGAGCGAGAGGGCCTCCCGGCCGTCGAGCGACGCGGCGCTGATCAACAGCCACGCCAGCGGCGACAACACGGCGGCGGCGACGCCGGCGGCGAGCACGACCAGCGCCGTCCTCGGGCCGTCGTCGTCGCTGGCGAGCAGCCCGCGGACCCGCGCGACGGTCGTGCTCGGAGCCATCCTCACGCGCCCCCGCCGCTCACAGCACTCCGACGTCGCGCATGAGTTCGAGCGTCGGCTGGAGGTCCGACAGCTCGTTGAGGTCGATCTCCGGGGGGTTCAGCTCGCCGATCGGCGGCAGTCCGCCGACGGGGGGGATGTCCTCGACCATCGGGTACGCGTACGTCCGGGTGGCGAAGAACTCCTGGGCCTCCGCCGACAGCAGGTGCCGCACGAACGTGAACGCGAGCTCCTGCTGCTGGCTCGGCGACAGCACCGCCGCGCCGGCGACGTTGATCAGCCCGCCGGCGTCGCCGCTCGTGAACGCCAGATCCAGCGGGGCGTCGGGCCGGGCCGCCTGCACCCGCAGCGCGTAGTAGTGGTTCGCGAAGCCGGCCGTGAGCCCGCCGTCGGCGACGGCGTTCGAGACGAGGAACTCGTTGTTGTACTCGGTGACGCCGGCGTCGAGCATCCCCTGGAGCCACTCGCGGGTGGCGTCCTCGCCCTCGATGATCCGCATCGCGGTGACGAACGCCTGGAACGCGCCGTAGGTGGGTGCCCATCCCATCGCGTCCATCAGCTCGGGCGTCTCGGGGAACGCCATCACGTCGTCCGGGATGTCGCCCTCCGACAGCTCCTCGGTGTTGTACGGCACCGCCCGGGCCCGGCCGGCCGTCCCGGTCCATTGGTCTTCGGGGTGGAACTCGTCGGGGACGTTCTCGACGACGTTCGAGGGGAGGTTCGCGGTCAGCCCCTGTCCCGCGACGGCCGCCAGCGAGCCGGCGTCGACCGACCAGAACACGTCCGCGGGGGTCGCCTCTCCCTCGTTGACGATCGTGTTCGCGGCGTCGGCCGTGCCGGACTCGCGAAGCTGCGCGTCGAAGTCGGGGTAGATGTCCTCCAGTCGCGCGACGAGGTCGCGGTAGAGCCCGCCCTCGCCGCCGCCGAGGTACACCGTCAGCTCCCCGCTCAGTTCCGGCAGGTCGGCGATCCGGGTCCCGCCGATGTCGGAGCGACCCTCCGCCAGCGGCCCGGAGCCGCGGAACTCGCCGAACTCACCGCCAGCAGACCCGCCGGTGTCGGTCGCGTTGGCGGTTCCCTCGCCGCCGATGATGCCGTTACAGCCGGCCAGCCCGGCCGCGCCGGCCGCGCCGAGTCCCGCGAGTACCTTCCGCCGCCGATACGACTGCCGTCCGTCCGTGGTGTCGTCGTTCATGTTGTCAGTCATCTGCGGGCACCTCCGGGGCGTCCGCGGCGGCCGCACGCGTCCCCGCGCCCTCCACGCGATCGAGACAGTCGAGCCACGTGCGCATGTGCTCGCCGCAGTAGTTCAAGAACGCTCCGTTGTTCCACTGGGAGAAGTCTCCCTCGGCGAGCGCGTCGGCCATCTCCGCGAACGCCGCCTCGAAGGAGTCGGCGTCCTCCCCGACGCCGTCGAGCACCTCCCAGACGTGCTCGTTGAGTTCGAGGCCGGCGACCTCGTTCGCGAGGTCGTCGAACGTCGAGCGCGGGGCCTTGTTGTGCTCGCACAGCGGGCCGCCGTTGTACACCTGCTTGCCGAGCACGTCGGCGGCGCGCTTGAGGAACAGCCCCGACCAGATGTCGTCGAAGCGACCGACCTCCCACTCGTTGTCGTCCATCGGAAGCTGGTAGAACGCCGGGATCACCTCGCGCCGGAACGCGAGGTTCATCGAGCAGACCGTGAGGTACTGGCCCTCGCTCGCGACGAAGTCGCGCTCGAAGTCACCGCGCTTCGTTCGGGTCTCGGCCTGCCCCTGGAGGTCGCCGTCCATCAGGATCCGGACGGCGTCCAGGTCCGGGACGTTCGTCCAGAGGCCCTGGGAGGCGACGACGTCGTCGACGCGCTCGGTGGTCGTCTCGACCGTCTCGTCCATCGCCGCGTAGGGGTAGCCGCGGGGGTACAGGTCGGTGTCGGACTGGTAGAGGACGTTCACCCACGACTCGTCCGAGCGGACCGACTCCACCTCGCCCTCGTACGCGAGGTTCGCCATGTGGGTGCCGAAGAAGTCGTCCTCGGGGTGCGGAAGCGTGTCGTCGTCGATGAACACGCCGTACTCGAAGCGCTCGTGGGCCCACATGTACAGCAGGCCGAACGACGTCTGCGCGTGGCTCGCCGCGGGGATCAGGTGCGCGAACTCATCCGCGTCGTGGTCGGCGAACCACGCCTCGCGGGCGCTCCCGTCGAACACCGCCCCGTCGACGCCCTCCTCCTCGAGCATGGCCTCCATCGCGTCGGTGTCGCAGAAGTCCTCCGTCACGAGGACGAAGAACAACCGGTCGGTGTCGAAGCCGTGCTCGCGGGCGTTGTCGACGTACGACCGGAGGCACTCGTACTCCCGGATCGTCGGAACGACCACGCAGATGTCCTGTGGTGAACTCATTCGCCCGTAGCAACGATTAGGGCCGCCTAAAGGGTGTCGATTTTTCGGGCGACCGAAACCCCCGTCGCGTGGGGCGTCGCGAGCGCGGTGGCGGCGACGGATGTCGTCGCCTGGCACCCACCGGCCGGCGGTTATCCGTCGAGGGATACGCGTGCGCCCGACTCGGCCGACTCGTAGATCGCATCGAGCGCGCGTGCGTCGACGAGCCCGTGTCGGCCGTCGGGGCCGAACGGCTCGCCGGCGAGCAGGTGGTGACCGAAGTACGCGAACTCCTCGGCCAGTTGGTGGACCTGCTCGAACGTCACGTCCATCCGGGTGCCGTCGCGCTCGACGGCGAACTCGCGCGCCTCGCGCTCGTAGAACGCCGGATCGAGGATCAGTCGCCCGTCGGTGCCGGTCACCTCGAACCGGCTCGCGTGGCCGGCGTTCTGGCTGACCGTGCACGCAGCGTCGACGCCGCCGGGGAACGACAGCCGGTAGGCGGCGTGCTCGTCGACGCCGTCGAACGCCGCGTGCTCCGAGCGCGTACGTCCCGACGCGGCGACGGGGTCCTCGCCGAGGACGAACCGCGTCGTGTTCAGCGGGTAGACGCCCAGGTCCATGAGCGCACAGCCGCCCGACAGCTCGGGGTCGAGCCGCCATTGGTCGTGCTCGCTCGACAGCTCCCCGAGCATCGTCTGTGACATCGACGCGTGGACGTGGACCGCGTCGCCGACGAACCCGCCCGCGAGCAGTTCGCGCACCCGCCGAACCGCGGGGTCGGTCTGCATCCGGTACCCGACCATGAGCGGCACGCCGGCCGCCTCGCAGGCGTCGACGATCCGCTCGGCCCCCTCGACGGTCGCCGCCATCGGCTTCTCGCACAGCACCGCCTTCCCCTGCTCGGCGGCGGCCTCGACGTACTCTGGGTGGGTCGCGTTCGGCGTCGCGACGTACACCGCGTCGTACTCGTCGGCCGCGTCGCCGGCGCGAAACGCCGCCGGCGTCACGCCGGTCAGCCGGTGGTCGTCCGCGACCGTCTCGACCGCTTCGGCGTCGATGTCGGTCACGACTGTCGCCTCCGTGAACGCCGAGCGCTCGATGCCCGGGAGCGCCCAGTCGCGGGTGAACCACCCCGCTCCGACGACCGCGATCCGGATCGGGTCGCCGACGGCGTCGGGATCGAGCGTCTGCCAGTCGCGGCGCGTGAAGTCGTCGACGTAGTCGGCGAGTCGCGTCTCCATCGGGCGTGGCGACGCCCGCCGCGCGGATAAGTCTCGCCGTCGGCGACTCCCCCGACACGGAGTCGAACGCGACCGCGACCCTCTTTTGCCCCGTGCCGGCGTCGACCGGACCGACGCGCTCCCCGCGGCTTCCCCGCCCGTTCAGAGCCGCTCTTCGACGTGATCGGCCGCCTTCAGCGACAGCGCCGCGATCGTCAGCGTCGGGTTCATCGCCCCGCCGGTGACGAACACGGAACTCCCCGCGAGCGTGAGGTTCGAGAGGTCGTGCGTGCGAAGCTGCGGGTCGACGACGCTCTCGTCCGGGTCGGTGCCCATCCGCGTCGTGCCCATGTGGTGGTACGCGGGGCCGGTGGCGTCCGGGCCGACCGTCCAGCCGATGTCGACGCCCAGTTCCTCCAGTACCTCCCGCTGGACCTCGTTTGCGCGCTCGATGGTCCGCCGGGTCTTCGCGTCGAGACTCCACACCACGTCCGGAACCGGGTTGCCGTGATCGTCGGTGCGCGAGGGGTCGAGCCGGATCCGATTCTCACGTCGGGGAAGCTGCTCGACGAGCGCCCCCATCGCGACGTGGTTCCCGTAGCCCTCCCGGATCTCCTCGAGGAGTGCGTCGCCGAAGCTGTCAGCGCCCAGCGCGATGTCGGCGGGCGCGGGCCCGGCGTAGTTGAGGAACTCCAGTTTGATCGCCGTGCGGGAGTCGTCGGGACGGTCGTAGAACTGGTGGCTCTCCGTGGTGTTGAAGCCGACGTGCTTCTGGCGCGTCGGCTCGTCGAGCGTCCCGCCCATGCCCGCGAACAGGTGGTCCATGAAGTACCGACCCACGAGCCCCGAGGAGTTGGCGAGGCCGTCCGGGTACGCCTCGCTCTCGGAGAGCAGGAGGAGCCGCGGCGTCTCCACCCCGCCGGCGGCGACGACGAACTCGCGGGCCTCCTGCCGGTGTTCGGTCCCGTCGGGCGTCGCGTACACCGCCGCGGTGACGCGGTCGCCGGCGTCGTCGTGTTCGAGTCGCTGGACGGGCACGCGGTCGAGGACGCGCGCGCCGTTCGCCTCCGCCACGTCGACGTGTCGGGTCGCGTCGTACTTCGCCCCGGAGGGACAGATCGGCCGGCAGGTGCCGTAGCCGACGCACGCGCCAGCCTCCTCGGTCGGCTCGGAGTTGCGGGCGTTCGGCACCGAGTGCGTCGTCAGCCCGACGGCCTCGCAGGCCTCCGCGAACAGCGAGTCGGAGTACGACGGCGGGAACGCCGGCATGGGGTGCGGCTCCTCTCGGGGCGGCGCGAAGGGGTTGTCCGAGGCTCCCGCGACCGATAGCTCCTCCTCGGCGTCGGCGTAGTACGGCCGGAGGTCGTCGTAGTCGATCGGCCAGTCTTCGCCCATGCCCGTCGCCGAGGCCAGTTCGAAGTCCTGCTCGTGCATCCGCATCACCATCCCCTGCCAGTGCATCGTGCTCCCGCCGATCCCCTTCACGCGGGCGACGTTCAGGGGGTAGAAGCGGTCGCCGCTGGCGCTGAAGGCGTCGCGCTCGCCGCCCATGTCCCACACCGGCGCGCCGACGCCGGGGCGGAGGTGTCGCTCCAAGCGCTCCGTCCGGTCGTCGGGATCGAACCGCGGACCGGCGTCGAGCACGACAACGTCGTGGCCGGCGGTCGATAGCTCGGCCGCGACGAGCGCGCCCGCCGGCCCCGCGCCGACGACGCACACGTCCGCCCGCGGCGACGGGCTCCGGTCGACCTGCCGTCGGCGCGACGACCCGGCGTCGTCGGCATCTTCCCCCCCTCCTTCCCCTCTCTCTCCCACTCCCCCTCCCGTCGCGTCGCTCACGCGTCGGGTCCCTCCCGGTACGACTCCGTTCCGCCGGGGTGTCCCGGGGGGTTCTCCAGCCCCGCCAGCGACGCGCCCGTCGGCGAGGTGTACAGCGCGTACAGCAGTTCGTTCACGAGGTAGTGACGGACTCGCTGGGCGTCGGTTCCGTCGGGGTCGGGCTCCTCGACGTCGACGCTCATCACGTCGAGCGTCTCCAGTCGCGTGTCGACCGATAGCTCCCGGAACGACCGGTCGTGGAACGTCTCGGTGTACTCGTCCAGCGTCGCCGCCGCCTCGGCGACGCCGCGGGCGTACGCGTCGTCCCCGTCGACTCTCCCGCCGGTGTACGTCTCGACGAACTCCGCGACGCCCTCGACCTCGGAGGGGTACACAGCCTCCGCGACCGCGACGAGAGTGGCGAGTTCGCGGTCGCCGACGCGGCCTTCGTCGTCACCCCCGATCCCGCGACCGTCGCTGCGGTCGCCCGTGCCCTCGCCGCCCGCGGTCGGCGCTGCACACCCGGCCAGCGACCCCACCCCCGCCGCCGAGAGCGCGGCCAGCGCGTCGCGACGCGACAGTTCCATCGTGTCCGCGAGTTAGGTGGGCCTAAACAAAATCGTTGTGTTCTACGGATGAGTCGAATATCGCAGATCGGTGGCTCTTGAAGGGGGAATACCGCGGACGCGGTGGTGTGGGCGTCGCGGTGGTGTGGGCGTCGCGGTGGTGTGGGCGTCGCGGTGGTGTGAGCGTCGCGATGGTATCACAGACGCGGTGGTAGCACGGACGCGGTAGGCAACTCCATCACGGTCGCTTCCCGATGGCCTCACGCTCGAAAGCTCCCCGTACGGTTCGACCCGGCAGCGAACGCTGCGGCTACCTTTGTCACTCGGGGGTGTCGACTTCGGCGTATGCGCTCTGGCGACCGCCGCCGGCAACGCGATGGCGACCGGGTCGAGTCCATACTCGACCTCGCGGCGGCGGCGACGCTGACCGTGGTCGCCGTCTGTGCCGTGGTGATTCCCGCGGTCGCCGACACGACGCTCGGCCTGTTGGTCGGCGTGCCGACGCTGCTGCTGGTCCCGGGCTACGCGCTCACGGCCGCGCTGTTTCCGGCAACCGTCGGCACGCGAGCGGCCGGTGTGACCCCGAGCCACGCCGACTGGCCCCGTCGGCTCGCGCTTTCGGTCGGACTCAGCGTCGGGATCGTTCCCGCCGTCTCGCTCGCGTTGACCGCCACGCCGTACGGCGTCGCTCGCGTGTCGGTCGTGGTCGCAGTCGCCGTCATGACCGCCGTGTTGTTGGTCGTCGCGACGGCGCGCCGACTGTCGCTCCCGCCCGAGGCGCGGCTTCGAGTCCCGTTGGATGGGATGATCCCGCGGACGCGACCCGGCGTGTTCGACCCGGAGTCGCGCCTCGAAACGGTGCTGGCGGTCGCGCTCGTAGCGGCGGTCGTCGTCGCGGCCGCGAGCGTCGCGTTCGCCGCCACCGTCCCGACCTGGGGGGGATCCTACACCGAGTTCTCCCTGCTCGCGGTCTCGGACGACGGCGACGCAGTCGCCGAGGGATACCCGACCGAGTTCACCGCGGGCGACCCCGAGGAACTCGTCGTCGGCGTCGGCAACGCACGGGACACGGCGGCGACGTACACGGTCATCGTCGCGATCCAACGAGTCGACGCCGACGGCACCGTCACGGAGGCGGAGCGACTCCGGACGTTCCGACCGCGGGTGGCCGCCGGCGACACCTGGCGGCGCTCACACGAGGTGGCACCCGAGATGACGGGCGAGGACCTCCGGCTGGTGTATCTGCTGTATCGCGGGGACCCCCCGGCGGAGCCATCGATCGACTCGGCCGACCGTGCGCTGCACCTGTGGGTGTCCGTCGCTTCGGCCGAGGGCAACTGATCGTCGCCGTCGCCGCCGACGCGGTCGCCGTGATCGCCGTTCGGCGTCAGTAATCTATCTATAGCTAACAGTCGGGGTCCACCAGATGCGGAAGATGACAGCCGGAGGAGACGAGGCGACGACCGACCGGAACGGGCTGGAGGCGACCGTCCACCGGACGACCGACGGGATGGACGCGAGCCAGTTGAACAACCTCGTGCAGCAGTCGGACGGCGGCACGCTGTTCCATCGCCACGAGTGGCTCGCGGCCGTCGAGGAGGGCCTCGCGGGCGAGGCGCGCCACGTCGTCGTCCGCACGGACGGCAACCCGGTCGGCCTGCTCGCCAACGTCGCGACGGCGGTGCCGTTACCCGACGGAACCGACTGCCGGGTCGCCGACCGGATTCCGTTGCAGTACGTCGCGCCGCCCCCGCCCGGCTACGGCGGCCCGGTCGTCGCCGGCGACACGGGGGAGGTCCTCGCTCGGCTCCTCGATCCGGCCCTTCTGCCCGACGGGACGACCCTGTTCCACCGCGTCCAGTCGTACGAGTCCGACGCGCTCGGGTACGCCCGAACCCTGGAGGCGATGGGCTACGACGCCCGCCTCGCGGAGTGCACCTTCTTCATCGACCTCCGGAAGGACTGGGAGACGATCCTCGGAGAGATGAGCTCGAGCCGACGCAGGGCGGTTCGCAACGCCGTCGACCAGGAGTTCTCCGTCGAGATCGAGCCGCTCGGGGCGGATCTGTCGCGGACGTACGACCGCTACCACGCCAACGTGGACCGGGTCGGCGGCGATCGACTCCCGCGGGCGTTCCTCGCCGCCTTGGCCGAGCGACTCCCCGACCGCGTTCGGGTGTTCACAGCGACCGTCGACGGCCGAGAGGTGGGACGATACGTCTACCTCCTCGACGACGAGGGCGGCGTGCTCCACCATTGGCTGTCGGCGATCGGCGACAGCGACGACTTCGACCGCTACCCCTCGGAGCTGCTCCACCGCGAGGCGATCCGGTGGGGGATCGACCGCGGCTACGACCGCTACTCCTTCGGCCCGGTCGAGCCGCACTACGACAACTCGGTCTACCGGTTCAAGCGCCGGTACGGCGGCACGCCCGTCCAGTCGTACCGCTGGGAGCGCGGACACATCCCTGTCGCGTGGCGGGCGTACAACCTCGCCCGCACGTGGTTCCGGCGCTCGCAGATCGACGCGGGGTGACCGGAGCGGTACCCGACAACGCCGGCGACCGATCGACCCGGCGACAGGTCCGCGTCCGCGACGCTGACCGCGCCGGCGACTCGGTCGGAACCGGGTCGTCGCCGACGGGAAAGCCGACCGTACTCGCGCCGCGTCCGGCTAACAAAGGCGGCTCCGACGATGGGTCGGACGATGCGACTCCTCATCTTCGCGAACACGCCCGCGCACGTCCACCTGTACCGGAACGCGGTGTCGCGCCTGTGCGACCGCGGGCACGACGTGCTGGTGCTCGGCCGCGACGACGGCTGCGCGGTCGACCTGCTTGAGTATCACGACCTGCCGTACGAACTGTACGGCCGGCGAGGCGAGACCAGGCGGGCGCTCCTCCGGAACCTCCCCGGCCACTACGCCCGGATACTCCGCCGCGCCCGCTCGTTCGACCCCGACCTGATTTTCGGGATGGGCGCGTACGCGGCTCCCGCCGGCGTCGCGAGCGACACGCCCGTGATCGCCGTCCAGGACTCCGAGCCGCACGGTCTCGACTACACGCTCTCGCGGCTCGTCGTGGACGCGTTCCTCACGCCGTACACCTTCGCTCGCGACCTCGGGCCCACGCACTACCGCGTTCGGGGGTTCAAAGAGAGCGCCTATCTCCACCCCGACGTGTACGCCCCGGAGTGCGACATCCGGGCGGAACTCGGCGTCGACGCCGACGAGCCGTTCGTCGTCGTTCGGTTCAACGGCTGGGGCGCGTACCACGACGTGGGTCGCTCGGGGTTCGACACCGACCAGCGTCGGACCCTGCTCGAACGCCTCGCCGAGCACGCGACCGTCGTCGTCACCGACGAGCGCGACCGGGGGACCGCCCTCCCGGACGGCGTCCGCCCGTTCGACGTGCACCCGGCGTACGTCCACGACGCGCTCGCGGCGGCCTCGCTGCTGGTCGCCGACACGCAGACGATGGTGACGGAGGCGGCGCTGCTGGGGACGCCGGCGCTCCGGTCCAACTCCTTCGTCGGCGACGGCGACATGGGGAACTTCCGCGAACTCGCGGCTCACGGCCTCGTCGAGAACGTCCCGCCGTCGTCGTTCGACCGCCTCGCCGAGCGCGCGGTCGAGCTTCTCACCGACGACGCGCGGGCCGCGTGGCGTCGCCGCCGGGAGGCGTTCGTCGACGACCTGATCGACCTCACGGCGCTGCTGGTCGACCTCGCGGAGGCCCCCGATCCCGTCGCCCGACTTGAGGGCCGTCCCACCGAGACGATCACGCCCGCGATCGAGATTCCGTGACTCCAGCGGGCCCGGGGACGACCGGGAACCGTCGCCGGCGACGCCCACCGCCGGCGACGCCCCCTCGGCGGCTCTCACCCCTCGGCACCGAGCGACGGATACTCGTCGCCCCCGCGGCCACGATACCACTCGACCGCGTCGTCGACGTGATCGGACAGCGGTCGATAGCTGTACCCGAGTTCGCGGCGCGCCCGCGCCGAGGAGTAGAACAACTCGCTCGTCGCCAGCCGCGCCATCGCGGGATCGAACGGGAACACCCGCCGGCCAGTCTTCCCCTCGAGCACGGCGGCGGCGTGGCCGGCGGCGACGACGGCCGCCCGAGGGACGCGAAGCCGCGGCCGACGCCCGTCGCCGGCGGCGGCGATCACTCCCAGCGCCTCGCCGTACGTCAGGTTCTCGCCGCCGAGGACGTACTCCCGTCCGGCCTCGCCGCGCTCGATCGCCGCCCGGATCCCGCCGGCCACGTCGGCCGGAGCGACGAAGCTCGCGCCGCCAGGGAGCGTCGCCGGCGACGGCGGCGTCGCGAGCGCGAGTCGACACAGCCGCGCGGTGAACGCCCGATCGCCCGGCCCGAACACCGAGGTCGGGCGCACCACGACCGCGTCGCCGCCGTCGGCGATGTACGACCGGACGGCCGACTCGCCGGCCGCCTTCGACCGCTGGTAGGCCCCGACCGGCCGGGCGAGGTCCGCCTCCGTCGCAACGCCCTCGGTTCGCCTGAGCCCGGCCGTGCTCGCGACGACGACGCGCTCGACGGCGTCGGCCTCCCCGGCGCAGGCGTCGAGCACGTGCTCGGTCCCTCGTCGGTTCGTCGCCGCCACCGTCGCCGGATCGGCGTCCGCGAGGCCGACGCCCGCGAGGTGGACGACGACTGAACAGTCGCGGACGGCCGCGCGGCAGTTCTCCGGCGAGCGCACGTCCGCCGACCGCCATTCGTCCACGTTGCCGGCGAGATGTGCCGGCGGCTCGTCTCCCCGCCCGCTCCCGCGGACCGTCCAGCCCTCGGCCGCGAGGTCGCGACACGTCGCCGTCCCGAGGACGCCGCTCGCGCCGGTGACGAGCGCGCGCCCGGTCACGGGTCCAGCTGGGGCGGGTAGGCGTCCCCGGTCAGATCGGTGTACAGTCGGTAGGCGCGCCTGACCGCCGGGCCGGGCGTTCCCCGAGTCGGGCGGGGCCCGCGCGGCAGCGACGCACGGATCGCTCCGGCGTCTATGGACCGGAGTCGCGGCGGCTCGTCGGGCCCCGGAAGCGCCGCGAGCGCCGGCACGTCGCCGGGATCGACACCGACGAGCCACGCCGCGAACCGGTCGACCACCGGGGCGTCGCCGCCGACCACGACGCCCGTCGCGCGGGGCTCGCCCGTGTAGCTGTACGTGCCGTCGAGGACCGCCCCCGCGGGGTCGACGGCGAGGGCCGCGGCGGCGACAGAGCGCGCCGCCGTCGGCGACACCCGGGCGTGACGAGCCACCGTCGCGGTCGCCGTCGCGACCGGCGCGTCGGTCCCGTACCGCAGCGACGGGACCGCGACGACCGGGCGGTCGACGAGCGCCGCGGGCACGTCGACGGTCCGCTCGCCCCCGTCGACCGTGACCGTCCTGTCGGGCGTCTCGCCGGGGCGAAGATCGAGTCGTTCGACCCCGCCGGTCCTCGCGTCGCCTGTTCCCGCGTCGCCGGCCGCCTCGACGCGTTCGTCGTACCCCACCAGCGAGGCCGCGCGGTCGGCGTCCGCGTGGTCACCCGTCGAGACCGCGAGCCCGACGGGTCCGTCGGTCGCATCGCGAAGCGTCTCGACGACGGCCCCGACGACGACCGGATTCGCGACCATCCCGGTGCTCGTGTGATAGGGATACGGCAGGTCCGCGACGACGACCGGGCGGCCGTCGTCGGGGATCGCGAACTCCGCGACGATTTCCGCTACTCCCGCCCGAACCGACTCCGGGTGCTGGGGGTCGACCGAGCGTCCGAGGGGAGCGCTCACGGCTCGCCCCCGTCGGCGGTGCGCGCGGGTGCGTCGCGGTCGCTGTGGTCGTCGTGGTGGCCGTCGCGGTCGGGGTAGTCGTCGCGGCCGCGGTGGCCGTCGTGATCGTCGTCGCCGTCCCGGTCGATCGGTCCGATCCCGGGTTCGTTCTCCGCCGCGGCGTACGCCGCCTCGGCCAACTCCAGCGTCCGGACCCCGCGTTCGCCCCCGACGGGCGGGTCGCGGTCGGCGGCGACGGCGTCGAGGAAGTCCGCGAGCGCCCGGTAGTGCGCCCGGAGGTAGTACGTCGGCGCGAACGGCGCGGCGTCGCCGCCGCCGACCGCCCTGGCGACGTTGCCGGCGACGGACTTCGCGGCGTGAGCGTGGAGGTTCTTCGGTCGGTAGTCGACGCTGTCGACGGTGCCGGCGACGCCCTCGAGGCGCAGGCGGAAGTTCATCTCCGCGGCCGCCTCCCACTGGTAGCCGCCGCAGTGCATCGAGACGACGGTCCCGGACTCCTCGGCCCGCAACAGCACGGTCGCGGCGTCCTCGAACGGGAGCGAGAGCTGTCGGTCGGTCTCCGCGGCGATCACCGTCAGCTCCCCGAACAGGTGCTCCAGCACGTCGAACAGGTGCAGGCCGAGGTCGAGGAGGACGCCCCCGCCGGTCGCCTCGGGGTCGAGCGCCCAGTCGGCGACCCGTTCGGTCGGCGGCGGCGGGGCGAACGGGCCGCAGTTCACCCGGGAGACGCTCGCGAACGGGACGTGCCCGACGCGCCCCTCGCGCAGCGCCTCGGCGACGCGGTCGACCTCCGGGAGGTACCGGATCGTGTGGTCGACGCCGAGGCGGATACCGGCGTCGTCGGCGACCGCGAGCATCTCCCGTCCCTCGCTGACCGATCGGGCGAACGGCTTCTCGACGAAGGCGTCGCAGCCGGCGTCGGCGGCCGCCCGGACCGCCGGCGCGTGGAGCGACGGCGGGAGCGCCACGACGACGGCGTCGGGCGACTCCGTCGACAACAGCGTCCGGTAGTCGTCGTACACGGCGTCGACGCCGGCCTCGCGAGCGCGGTCGCGGTTGGCCGCCACAGCGTCCGCGGCGGCGACGGTCCGGACTCCGTCCGTCACGCGCGCTGACTCCAGGTGCACACGGCCGATCCGTCCGACCCCGAGGATCGCGAGGTCGACGGCGTCGTCGCGGTCGCTGTGCCGGTGGTCGTCGCGGTCGCCGTACCCGTAGCCGTCGCGATCGCCGTAGCCGTCCGGTTCGGCCGTTGCTTCGTCGTCGTTCCCCCTGCCGGCCGCGTGCAATCGCGACATGATCTGTGGCCGGGCGGTCGGCCGACGGCCGTTTTGTAACGGACGGCTTTCGCGATCTTGGGGCGCAGTTGGTCGGCCCTACCGGCGGACGTCGTCGCCGGAGCACGCGTCGGCGTCCCGTTCGTAGTCTCCCGCGTCGGCGTCCCGTTCGTAGCCTCCCGCGTCGCCGTCGGACCCACGCGTCACTTCACTCGTCGCCGGCGGCGTAGACGACCCGGTCGTCGCCGGCCACGAACACGACGCCGTGCTCGCGGTCGAGCGTCTCCCGATCCACCGGCAGGGGACCGTATACGGCGTGCCACCGTCCGCCGTAGCGGACGTAGAAGGAGGCGTGATCGGTGTGAGCGTACGCCCGGTCGACGAGCAGTCGCTCCCCGTCGACGGTCGGCTCCCGGGAGTCGAACGCGATGGCGTAGGTGGCCGTCGGGTACTCGGCCCCGCGTTCGAGGTGGTTCGCCGCGATCCGGTCGGCGACGGCGGTCACGCCGTTCCCGTTGTCGGCGACGAACTCGTAGGCGGCCGCCTCGGTCGTCGTCACGCCGAGGCGCTGGGCCGTCGGCGAGTCGTCGAGCACCGGGTCGTCGAGCGACCCCGCGGCGTTCCACGACATCGCGGCCGCGTACGGAGCGGCCACGACCACGAGCACGACGAGCGCTGCCGCCGCGTGTCTGGGACCGAGACCTCGACTGGCGGTCCCCGTTCCGAACGGCCCTCGGCGGCCACCGTCGTGACTTCGGCCGTCGCGTGTCCCTCTTACCCCGGATCCCGCGTCCGACCCGGAACCTGCGCCCGCCCGGGAATCCGCACTCGCCACCGCGCTCGATACCGCGCCCGCGACGGCGACGAGCCCCGCTCCTCCGAGCACGGACAGCGGGAGGTACAGGTACGCGAACCACCGGTAGGGGAACAGGAACCCGACCCCGAGCGCCGGCGGGACGAACACGCCGGCGGCCGTCGCGGCCGCGGCGACGCCGAGCCCTCCCACGAGCGGTCGGGTGCGCTCTCGCGCCGTCGACAGCCACACCAGCGCGCCGACGACGCCGAGTCCGAACAGGGCACCCACGCCGACGACCTGCAGCACCGAGAGGCTGGCCGACCCGGTGGGGACGAACGCCTCCGTCGCCGGGGGCGCGGTCGTCTCGCCGCCAGCGCCGATGTCGGCGACGGCGAGTGCGACCGCGGCGGCGACGCGGTCGAGGATCGTGTCCGAGCTACCGGGGCCCTGATATCCGACGACGGCGGCCTGGGAGATCCCGGCGAGCGTCGTCGCCCCGGCAACGGCGGCGACGGTCCGGCCCCCGCGGCCCGCCCACAGCGCGTAGCCGCCACCGACCGACACCGCGAGCACACCCGTCACGAACAGCGCGACCGGGTGCGTGAGCCACAGCGCCGCAAGCGCCGCGAGCACGACGGCGAGCCACGGGCGGTCGTCCTCGCTCGCGACCGCTCCCAGCACGCCCAGCACGGCGACGCCGGCGAACGCCACCCCGGTCGAGGTCGGTATCGCGTGCACGGACTGCCCGATCGCCCTGTCGGCGGCGAGGTAGAGCCATCCGGCGACGACGCCGACGCGCGGACGACCCGCCCCGGCGGCGATCGCGTACGCGGTCGCGACCGGCACGACGACGAGGGGAACGGTCACGCCGAGGAACGTCGCGTGGCGCGGGGAGACCTCGCCGACCGCGGAGACGGCGGCGATCTGGAGGTGGTGCAGCGGCATGAACCAGTACTTCGACCCGGCGGTCGCCAGCGGCTCCAGCGATCCCGCCGCGACCACGTCGCCGGCGATCCGGGTGTGCCACACGGCGTCGTTGCCGATCTGGAGCGCGCTGGCGTAGTAGACGGTCGCGCGGTGGAAGACGCCGACGCCGAGGAGAATCCCGATCCGTAGCGCCGTCCCCTCGACCAGCAGCGCGAGGACCAGCGCGGACACGAGCAGGACGACGAGTCCGACGTGCACCGGGATCGTTCGCCGGTATCCCGCCGAGGCGTACAGCACCGCCGTCGCGGCGACCGCACACAGCGCCGCGATCGCGACCAGCGCGGTCGCGGCGTCGGCGTCGGCATCGAACGACGGGACGATCGGCTCCGGCCTCCGGCGACGGAGGACGACCCAGCCGAGCACGCCCGCGAGCACCAGCGGGCCGATCACCCGCGGGTACGGGTTCGCGACGGACAGCGACAGCGCCGTCGCGGCGAGTCCGGCGAGCGCGGCGGCCACCGCCGGCAGCGCCGCCGAACGCTCGATGTCGACGAGTCGCATTCGAGTGCCGGTCCGCGGCCGCCGGCCTTAGTAAGCACACGCCTTCGGCGCGTCCGAGGATCCGGTCACGCCGGCGAGTGCGCGTAAGCCCGGATTACGCCCTCTGCTGTTCGCTCGCGTGGTCGGACCGATCGCGGGTCACAGCGCCGCCCGGAGTCTCGACACGTCGAGGACGCCGCTGGCGACCGCGAGGACGAACCACACCGCGACCGCGCACGCGACGACCGACGCGAGGGAGGCGACCCCGGCGATCAGCGGTCGCAGGAGCACGACCACCGCGGCCATCGCGGCTGAGATGCCGACGACGACGACGCCCGTCCGCGCCACCGACCGGACGTCGAACCGCAGCGCGCGGTGCAGGAAGTAGACGTTCAAAGCCGTGTAGGTGCTCTTCGAGACGACCGTCGCGATCGCCGCCCCGAGCACGCCCAACGTCGGGATCAACACGAGGTTCAGTCCGACGTTGGCGGCCGCGAGCGTGACCTCCGACCGCGCCCGGTCGTGCGCCTCGCCGAGGTAGTCGAGGCTGTTGTTGGTGATCGAGGTCACGGCCCGCACGAGCACGAACGGGCCGAACACCTGGAGCAGGGGGATCGCCCCGGCGTAGCCGGAGCCGAACACGTGGACGACGAGCGGTCGCGCCACGAGCGCGAGGCCGACGCCGGCGGGAACGAACAGCGCCAGCACGTACGTCAGCGATCGCTCGTAGATCGCCGCGGCGACCGCGTCGTCGCCGTCGGCGCGCCGGCCGCCCAACTGCGGCGAGATCACGAACCCCAGCGCGGAGGCGGGGACGACGCTGAACTGGACCAACTGGCGCGCGAGCGTGTAGAAGCCGACGGCCGTCGGGTTGACGAACACGCCCACGAGCAGCGTCGTCGACCGCGCGTCGATCACGGTCGCGGCGTTGATCCCGGTGATCGGCGCGCTGTACGAGAGGATGCGTCGGCCCAGCCCGGGGTCGGGCGACGACGACTCGGGAGCGTCGCGGTAGTAGCGGACGTACAGGAGCCAGCCGCCGACGGTCGCGGCGACGGCGTAGCTTGCCACGTACCCCAGGAGCGCGCCCAGCACGTCCAGTCCCAGGAGGACGAACGCGACGACGAACGCCAGCCGAAGCACGCTCTCGGTCACGGAGACGACCGCGCTCAGCTCCAGGCGGTCGAGCGCCTGAAACGTCACGTGACAGAACGTGTACAGCGCCGAGAACACGACGTAGCCCGCGCCCGCGGTCAACAGCGGCGGCAGCGCGGGCGCGCCCAACAGCGCGGCGATCGGGTCGTCGAACAGCGCCAGCGCCGCCCCGAACGCGACGGTCGCGACGAGCAGGTAGCCGACCGTCAGCCGGATCACGTGCGGTACGAGTCCCTCGTCGGTCTCCAGGTAGGCCGTCACGTACCGCGCCCCCGACTTCGGAATACTGGAGAACACCTCGACCAGCATCAGCACCGAGAGCGCGAAGTACAACAGCCCGTACCCGCCCGGATCGAGCAGCACGCGCGTGAGCAACAGCAGCATCGCGCCGCGCGCGAGCTGTGAGACCGTCGTCGCGAGGAGCGTGACCTTCACCCCGCGGACGATCCGCGCCGTGAGGTCCATCCGGTGTCGCCTCGGCCCGGTCGGTCATTGTTACCCCCCGCGTCCGCGCTCGTACGACGGGCCTACCGGCGCTCGTCGCCGGCGACGCACGCGACCGCGCTCGCGACGCGGTCGGCACCCGTGTCGATCCGGATCGCCGTCGCTCCTCCCGCCCTCCTATTCACATCATTCGAGATATAATTCAGTCCTACCCACGTCTCCAGCGATCTATTCCACTCTTACTCGCGTCGCCGCCGAGCGCGCGCCGCCGATCCCTCCCCGGTAATCCCTCCGTACGTGAAAGCCGATTGACGGGGATGGACGGGGTCCTGCATCCAATCGGCCCCAACCCGTCGCAACTGGTAGGCTACTAACGAGTAAGGAGATCCGAACGCGTACGAACGCCCTTGTAGGCAACGCCTTCCTCTCGGGTATGGCCAAACGCCATCAGGAGAAAGACGAGGCTACCGACGGTAGTTCCCGCGTTACCAGGCGGTCGTGCATTCAACTCGCAGGGGTCGCGATGGGATCGGCGCTGGGCGCGAGCGCGTTCGCCGGCCGGTCGAACGCGGCGGAGCCGACCGTGGACCTCTCCGGGGGCGACGACATCGCACCGCTGCTGTCGAACGTCTCCGACGGGGAGACGCTCGTGTTGCCCCAGGGTACCTACGACCTCCGCGGCGACGTGTCGATCGACGCCGACGACTTCACGGTCCACGGAAACGGCTCGGTGATCCGCACCTACGAGTCCTACGGGCACGACCTCCGACTGGACGGTTCGAACTACGAGTTCAGTCACATGGCGTTCGAGCCGCAAAACGGGAACGACGACAGCGTCTGGATGACCCTGTGGCCGTACGGCTCCGACTGGCACGTTCACCACCTCGCGTGGCTCTCCGAGAAGCGCGTCTCTTCGGACGACCTCGGTAGCACGATCCGACCAGGCGTCGAGAGCGGTTCCGAGGGGAACCTCACCGACATCTGGCTCGGCGCGGGCGTCGGCGACCAGCAGGGGAACTCGCACGTCCATTGCTTCGGCTCGGTCGACGACGACCTCTGGATCCGTCGGTCGTACTTCTACCAGGGCGGGGTCTACGGCGCGAACAGCTCGAGCGAACAGGTCCGGAACGAGGGAACCACCCACTTCGAAGGGTGCTACTTCGAGAACTGTTACAACACCTGCGCGCGGACGGGCGGCCACTACCAGGACACCTACATTCGCGACTGCGTGATGAACCTCTCGGACCGCGACGACGTGCCGAGCAAGCCGTCCTACTCGGACAGCTACTTCCGCGGGGTGTGGGCGTGGCACGGCCCGGTGATCCTCGAGAACGTCCACATCAACGGGGCGGCCGACCGGGCGCTGGCCGTCGAGGACCGGCAGATCGTCCAGGAGTCGTACATCGACTACCGCAGCGGCGCGTACACCGGCGCGATCCAGCACCCCGACAAGGTGCAGGTGGACTCCTCGGTCGACTCGGACCCGCGGACCGACCCCCCAGACGACTGCGTCACCAGCGCCGAGGAGGCGTACGTTCCGGCCGACCAGGGATCAGGACGGACGGGCGACGACACGGACGGAGACACCGACGGCGGGACCGCCGAGTACGACCACACGCTGGAGGTCCGCGGCACCGGAACCGCGACCAACTACGAGTTCGCCGTCGACGGCGACCTCGCGGGCGGCGGCGACCTCGAGCAGTGGGACTCGATCGAGGGCAGCAGCGCGTCGGGGTGGGTGACCGAGCAGGGGCACGTCGACACCTTCCGGTTCACCGGCTCGGTCGCGTCGTTCGCGTTCGCGCAGGGCGAGGCGGAGGTCCTGCTGGACGGCGAGCAGGTGGACCCCGCCTCGTTCGGGGAGTCCGAGCACGACCACACGCTCGCGGTGCGCGGCACGGGAACGGCCACGAACTACGAGTTCACGGTGGACGGAGAGCTATCGGGCGGCGGCGACCTCGAACAGTGGGACTCCGTCGACGGGAGCAGCGCGTCCGGGTGGGTGACGGACCCGGACCACACCGACACCTTCCAGTTCACCGGCTCGGTCACGTCGTTCGCGTTCGCGCAGGGCGAGGCGGAGGTCCTGCTGGACGGCGAGCAGGTCGATCCGACGTCGCTGACGGACGACGGATCCGACGAGTCCGGCGACGACACCCTTCCCAAGCGGATCGTCATTGACGGTACGAGGGTAGACGGTCCGGCGACGTACACGTTCGAGGTGTCCGGCGAGGTCCAGCCTCACGCCGACCGCGACGACTTGGAGGCCGAGGACGCCATCGAGGGATCCACGGTCACCGGTACCATCGGCAACGACCTCGACACCTACCGATACAGCGGGGCCATCCTCTCGCTGAACGTCGACGGCGCGGCGACCGCGCGGCTCGGATCGGCGGATCAGTAGTCGCGGCGAGTCGGTCGCCGGTCCTCGGTTCGGTCGCCGGTCCCCGGTTCGGTCGCCGATCTTCGATGTCGCCCGCTCGCTCGTCCGTGAGCCGTGTAGCTGACGCATAACAAGGTCCGACCCATCCGGACGGTTCTCCGTGATTCCCCTCGTTCGAACGCGCTCAGCGTGCACCTCACCGGACCGGGTGCCAACGTCCGCTTCGAAACTAGCGTCGGGTTCTGGAGCCGCATTGGACTCGGGACGCTCGGCGGCCGGGCGCGTTCCGGAACAGTCGGTCTCTCCCGCCCCATCGGCGCACGTCGCCCGCGGGGGATGACCGACGCCGACCGGCCCGCGAGCGGCGCTGACGCGGACGACGCTGACGCGGGCGACCGCGCGATCTCGGACGACGCTGACGCGGACGACAGCGCAGCCTCGACCGACACAGCCCCGGAAGTGAGCCGCCGGTCGTACCTCCGGATCGCCGGGGGAGCCGTCGGCGCGGCCGTCGTCGCGGGCACGGTCGGCGCGGCCGTCGACGGGCTCGCTCCGACGGTCGATATCGAGGACGGCGACGACGTCGCGCCGCTGCTGTCGGACGTCTCCGACGGGGAGACACTCGTGTTGCCGCAGGGCACCTACGACCTCCGGGGCGACGTGTCGATCGACGCCGACGACTTCACGGTCCACGGAAACGGCTCGGTGATTCGAACCTACGAGTCCTACGGCCACGAGCTCGCTTTGGCCGGCTCGAACTACGAGTTCAGCCACATGGCGTTCGAGCCGCAAAACGGGAGCGACGACAGCGTGTGGATGACGCTGTGGCCGTACGGCTCCGACTGGCACGTCCACCACCTCGCGTGGCTCTCCGAGAAGTGCGTCCCGTCAGAGTCGATCGGCAGCACGATCCGGCCGGGCGTCGAGAGCGGCTCCGAGGGGAACCTCACCGACCTCTGGCTCGGCGCGGGCGTCGGCGACCAGCAGGGGAACTCGCACGTCCATTGCTTCGGCTCGGTCGACGACGACCTCTGGATCCGCCGGTCGTACTTCTATCAGGGCGGGGTCTACGGCGCGAACAGCTCGAGCGAACGGGTCCGAAACGAGGGGACCACTCACTTCGAGGGCTGCTACTTCGAGAACTGTTACAGCCACAGCATCCGGACCGGCGGCCACTTCCAGGACACGCACGTCCGCGACTGCGTCGTGACGCTGACCGAGCGCGGGAGGGTCCCGAGCAACCCGGCGTACTCGACGAACATCTTCCGCGGGGTGTGGGCGTGGCACGGCCCCGTGATCCTCGAGGACGTTCACGTGTCGGCTCAGACCGGACGCAGACGGACGGACGCCCGCGCGCTGGCGGTCGAGGACCGTCGGATCGTTCAGGCGTCGTACATCGATTACCGCAGCGGCGCGTACACCGGACCGGTCGGCCAGCCCGACCGAGTCTGGATCGACTCCTCGGTCGGTTCGGAACCTCGGACCGACCCCCCGGACGCCTGCGTCACCACTCCCGAGGAGGCGTACCTCGGCACCACAGCCCCCGGGGGGTCGCTCGCGCGTCCGTCGATGTGGTCGGGGTGTGACCGATGAGCCGACACCGTCGACGCGGCGGCGACGCTCGGCGGGGCCGATGACCGGCTTCGCGGGCGGCGTCGACGCCGGTCCTATCGCGGCGTCGCTGCCGGAGTCGTTGCTATCGGCGTCGCTGCTGACGGACGGCCGGTACGACACGCGCCGTCGCGCAGCCGGCGACGCGGCCGTCGGACTCGTCGAGCACGCCGACCGCGACCCCGCGAGCGACCTGATCCACGGCGACGGCGACCGCCTCGGGGTCCTGTACGGCGTGATATCGAACGATCGCGGCCGTGACCTCTCGCCGGAGGCGCTGTTCGAGCGCGTGCTCGCCGACCCGGGAGAGACGCTCCGCGGACTGGAGGGGCCGTTCGCGCTCGCGGCGGTCGACGCCGCCGACGGACGGGTAGTGATCGCGACCGACAAGGCCGGGAGTCGGCCCTGCTACTACGCGACCTCTCGGGGGCTGGCGTTCGCCTCGGGGCTCTCGCCGCTGGTGACGACGCTTCCGGACCCGACCGTCGACGCCCGCGCGGTGGGGAACCTCCTGGCGTACGGGGCCGTGCTCGGCGAGCGGACCGTGCTCGACGGGATCGCCGCGCTCCCGCCGGCGACGTACCTCGCCTACGAGGCGGACGAGGCGACCGCGACGCGGTACTGGACGCCGTCGATCGACGACCCGGATCAGGACGCCGGCGCGGACGCCGCCCCGACCGGCAGGGTCGCCGGCGCGATCGCCGAGGTCCCCGGACTCGCCGCGGCCCTCGACGACTGCTCGTACGTCGACGAGTGGGTCCGCCGGCACGGGACGGCGATCGGCGACCTGTCGCGGACGGTTGCGGACGACCTCTCCCTGTTCCTCTCGGGCGGGATCGACAGCCGCGTCACGGCCGCGGCGCTCCGGGAGGCGGGCCGGGAGTTCGACGCGCTGACGTACGCGACCGGCGAGGGCGGCAACCGCGCCAACGCTCGGCGCGTCGCCGACGCGGTGCGCGCGCCGATCGCGGAGGTCCCGGTCGGAAGCGGCTCGGGGGAGGCGTTCGTCGAGGGAGTCCGCCGGAGCGTCGACGCCGTCGACGCCATGTCCTCGTGGGCGTACGTCCCGGCGCTCCCGTTCGCGGTCGACGGCCTCGCGGACGCCGCCGAGGTGGTGATGGAGGGCGGAACCTTCCTCGGCGAGGACGTGTTCGCCCGCTACACCCGGCGGGGCGTGCCGGCCGTCGAGACGCTGTTCCGCAAGCGCTCGCTCCTGTCGGCCGACCGCGTCGCCGCGATCGTCGCCGAGGGCGTCGACCCGCGCGAGTCGATCGCGGCGGTCGTCGACGCCTCGCCGGAGTCCGACCCCGCGCGGCGTTCGGCGGAGTCGATGCGCCGGCTGTACGCGTGTCTCCACGCCCGAAGCACGATTCCCCTGCGGACTCGCGTCGGCACCCGGACGGTCGCCGACGGGCGGTTCCTCGAACACGTGCTGTCGATGCCCGACCGCTACCGGGTCGACACGGTCCCGTTCACCGAGGGGCGCGTCCCGTTCGCCGTGTCGCCGATGAAGCTCGCGACGGTCCGTCGGCTCGCGCCCGACCTCGCGTCGATCCCGTACGAGCGAACCGGCGTCGCCCCGTCGCGACCGCTCTGGGCGCACGTGATCGGTGCCGGCGCGGGTCGGATCTCGCCGTTCGACTCCGGCGCGACCCCCGACGGCTACCTGGGCCGATACCGGACCGAACCGATCGTCCGGTCGTTCATCGACGGCCTGATCGCGGACGCGGCCGGGCGGCCGTTTCTCGACGCGGCGGCCCTGGCGGACCTGCGCGCGGACGTGGGGGAGGACCGGAACCTGATCCCCGTCGCCGCCGTCGCCGGCCTGGAGCTGTGGCTGCAGACGCGTGTGGACCCGAATCGGTGAGCGACGGATCTCGTCGCGCTCGGCGTCGATGCAGTCGGGACCGTTGAGGCCGCGACTTCGAGACCGGCTCGGATGCGACGCCGGCGGCGACCGCGCTGGCGACGCCCTCGCGAATCGCGCTGGCGATGCAGCCGACGCGCAGCCGGCGACCGCGCTCGCGACGCCTTCCGTCAAGCACCGACACGTCGTCGCGGCTACAGCACGGACTCGTACACGTCGCGGAGTCGCTGTCCCATGTCGTTCCGGCTACGGATCCGCTCGCGGCCGTCGGCCTGGTGGCCGTCGCAGAGCACGGCCGCCAACCGGTCGGCGAGGGCGGCCTCGCCGGTGACGACGTGAGAGTTGCGGACGCCGTCGAGTAGGTCCGCGGCGAAGCCGACGTCGGTCGAGACGACGGGCGTGTTGCAGGCGGCGGCCTCCTTGACGGTCATCGGTCCAGCCTCGCGGCGGGAGGTGATCAACAGCGCGTCGCATGCGTTGTAGTACAGCGGCATCGACTCGTAGTCGACGCCCGAGACGCGCCGAAGCCGCGCCTCGACCGGCAGCCGGTCGACGACGCGGCGTGCCAGCGGGAGGTCCTTCACGGGCCGGCTGTCGTACGGGAACAACACCACTCGCTCGTCTGGATCCCACCCGAGCAGTCGGCGGGCGTCGTTCCGGGGGATCGGGCGGAACAGCTCCGTGTCCACGTCGAACTCGACGACGTGGCTCTCGCAGGGGAGCTCGCGGGCGAGCCGGCGCGACGGCGCGACGACTGCGTCGCTCAGACACGCGACGCGCTTGCTGACCGACGCGATCGCCCCGTCGGCCATCACGTCTGAGCCCCACAGCGTCACCACTACCGGCCGAGTGGGCTGGGCGATCGCCAGCGGGGTCACGGTCCCGTAGTTGGCGTGCACGACGTCGTACCCGTCGACCGCCTCGCGGACCGTGGCGGCCCACACGCGGAGGTACGCCACCGGCGACCGGTCGGAGCCGCTGCTGTACGGCGGCGGGCCGATGGTCGTACACGTCACGCCGTGGTCGGTCAGCGCCGTCACCTGCTGCCGGTAGAAGTTCGCCCTCGGGTTCGCCGACAGGCTCAGGACCCGTAACCGGTCGGCCGAGTCGCGGGTGTCGGAGACCGCGGCGTCGTCACCCGCGCCGTTCGCGTCGCTTTCATCGGTCGCGTCGTCGTCTCCGTCCCCGTCGCGCGCGTCGTCGATCGAGGCGGCGGCAGAACTCGCGGAGCCCCGTTCGCCGCCGGCGACGGAATCGCACGAGGGGCTCGCGACGCCGAGGAGGCGTCGCGCTACCGCCGAGTCGAGCATTCGATCGGGAGTCCGTCGATCGGCGCATTGTTATGACGCTGCTACGGTCCGGTCCCCGCTCGACTGGGACCCCCTACCGACGACCTCACCGGAGTTCGCGACGCTGGAGGCGTTCGTTGTGGACGGCGTCGCAGACCATCGCGGCCACGACGAACCAGGCGGCGACCAGTCCGACCGCGCAGGCGACGCCGGCGACCGTCACCGTCGCGGTGGCGGGTGCGGCCGCGGTCGCGACCGCGACGACGACCCACGCGAACAGCGCCGCGCTGGCGACGCCGCCGGCGACGCCGATCGGGTACAGGAACACGAGCGGGTGGAACTCGCGGACGACGTACTTCGTCCGGAGCCGCCAGAGGAACCGACCGAGGAGCAGCCGCGACACCCGCGGGATGAACTCGGCGTAGCCGATGCTGCTCTCCTCGTCGCGGTACACCGCTTGCATCCGTACGTCGGCGACGGTCATGGAGTGGGCGTTCAGGTGAACGAGCACGTCGTTGAGGAACCCGTAGTCGTCGTACACCGCGTCGAGGTCGAGGGTCGCGATCGCGTCCGCGGAGATCGCGGTGTACCCGTTCTGTGAGTCCTGGACCTGCCAGTAGCCGCTCGCGACCTTGGTCAAGAGGCTGAGCGCCGCGTTGCCGAGGAAGCGCCACGAGGTCATGCCGGCGCGGTGGTCGCGATCCAGGAGCCTGTCGCCCTTCGCGTAGTCGGCCGCGCCCGTCGCCACGGGGTGGACGATCCGGTCGAGGATCGCCGGGTCCATCTGGCCGTCGCCGTTCATCACCGCCGTCACGTCGACGCCGTCGCGCGCGGCCAGCCGGTAGCCCGTCTTGATCGCCGCGCCGACGCCGCGGTTCGCCCCGTGGCGGACCGCGTGTGCCCACCGGTCGGCCCCGTCCCCGCCGTCGGGAACGCCGGTCCCGTTGCTCTCCCGGGATCCGACGCCCGCACCTCCGCCGTCCGCGTGCTCCTCGTTCGCCCGTCCGTCGGCGGGCGAGTCGGCCTCTCCGACCGCCGTCGAATTTGTCCGTCCGGTCGCCGTCGCCCCGGCGGTCGCGGGCGCGGTCGGCTCAGCGTTCTCCGTCTCTCGAGACCCGCGACGGTCGTTCGCGCGCCGGACGTGGCGACGCACCTCCGCCCACGTCCCGTCGGTCGAGCGGTCGTCGACGACGTACAGTCTGTCGACGAATCCCGGGATCCCGTCGATCACGTCGCCGACGAACCCCTCCTCGTTGTACGCGGGCACGACGACTGCGATAGATTTTCCCCGATACATGATCCCGTCTCGGCCGCTGTCGCCCCGTCGCCGTCGACGACCCCCCGTCGCCGCGGCGGCGGCCACGCCCGACCGGAACTGCCGCCCGGGGAGGCATAGTAACCGTCTCGTTTCGCGACCTCCCGATCGACGTAACGCCGGATTTCCGCGGGAAAGGTGGCCCTTCGAGCGGGAACCGGGTTCCACTGGAGGACAGCCGATCAGCCTCGCCCGGCGAGCGCCTCGACGATCCGCCTCGCCGCGTCGCCGTCGCCGTACGGCTCCGGGCGATCCGTGCCGTCGAACGGCTCTGCGAGTGCCTCGGCGATCGCCGCCCGGTCGGCTCCCACGAGCACGTTCCAGCCGGCGTCGACGGTCTCCACCCACTCGGTGTGGTCTCGGAGGGTGACGCACGGGGTGTCGAGGTAGAACGCCTCCTTCTGGACGCCGCCGGAGTCGGTGGCGACGCGCTCGGCACCGTCGATCAGCCGGACGAAATCCAGGTAGCCGACCGGATCGACGAGCCGAACTCCCTCGAGCGCGTCGGCGTCGATCCCGGCGCGCTCCAGGGCCGCCGTCGTCCGCGGGTGTGCGGGGAGGACCACTCGCTGTGGCGCGTCCGCGAGCCCCGACAGCACCGACCGGAGTCGATCGGGGTCGTCCGTGTTCGCCGCGCGGTGGACCGTCGCGAGCACGTACCCGCCGTCCGCGAGCCCCAGATCCGAGACCGCAGTCGACGCCTCCAGCGCGCGGGCGTGAACCGTCTTGAGCGCGTCGTAGGTCACGTCGCCCGCGACGTGCACGTCGCCGGCGACGTTTTCGGCCGCCAGGTGTTCGCGCGCCCGCTCGCTCGGGGCGAACAGCACGTCGGAGACGGCGTCGGTCGCGACCCGGTTGACCTCCTCGGGCATCTCCCGATCGAAGCTTCGCAGTCCCGCCTCGACGTGCGCGAGGTCAACGTCGCGCTTGGCGGCCACGAGCGCCCCCGCGAGCGTCGAGTTCGTGTCGCCGTACACGATCACCACGTCCGGCGAGTGCGACGCCACGAGGGGGTCGAGTTCGATCATCATCGCCGCCGTCTGGGCGGCGTGGCCGTCCGACCCGACTCCGAGGTGGTGGTCCGGCTCGGGGATCGCGAGTTCCCGGAAGAACACGTCGCTCAGCAGGTCGTCGTAGTGCTGGCCGGTGTGGACGAGTACCTCCTCGTGGTCGCCTCCGAGCGCTCGCGAGACGGGAAACGCCTTCACGAACTGGGGGCGTGCGCCGACGACGGTGAGCACCCTCATCGCGGGCCAGTCGTCGCCGGTCGATCGATTCTCATCGTTTCTCGCAGCGACCGGCGGGTCCATTGTAACTCCCGGCCTACGTGGGTGACCGGCGCGTCGCGCCCGCGGTAAGCGCCTCGTGACCGACCGGTTCGCGCCGGCGACGGCTCGGACGCCGATCGGTCGGGGCCGTCGATATCCGGGCCGCCGATCGGCCGGGGCGGCCGTTCACTCGTCGGCCGGGCGCTCGACGCCGGAGATATCGAACCGCGCTCCGCCGCCGGCGGACTCCGTCACCGCGATCGACCAGCCGTGGGCGTCGACGACGGTCTCCACGATGCTGAGCCCGAGTCCGGTGCCGTCCCCGGACGTCGAGTAGCCCATCTCGAACACGCGCTCGCGCTCGTCGGGCTCGATCCCCGGGCCGTCGTCGGCGACGAAGAAGCCGGTCTCGGTGTCGCCGATCCGGACGGTCACGTCCTCGCCGCCGTGTTCGACGGCGTTTCGGAGGAGGTTCTCGACGAGCTGCTGGAGGCGACTCCGGTCCGCGTACAGCCGTCGGTCGGCACTCGAGACCAGCCGACAGCCGAGCGCACTCGCCACCGGACGACAGTCCTCGACGATATCGGTGAGGTCAACGACGTCGACATCCGAGACGCCCTGCCCCTCCCTGGCGAGCGTGAGGAGGTCGTCGATGAGCCCCTCCATCCGCGTCAGCGCCCGGTCGACGGCGTCCAACGAGGCCGTCGGGTCCTCGTCCGTCCGCGCGAGGTCGAGGTGGCCCTGGGCGACGGTCAGCGGGTTCCGGAGGTCGTGGCCGACGATCCCCGAGAACGCCTCCAGCCGCTCGTTCTGTCGTTCGAGCTGTCGCTCGCGCTCCACGCGCGCCGACACGTCGCGGATGACGCCGACCGTCCCCACGAACTCCTCCTCGAACGGGAGCAACGCGACGTGGATGTCGGTCGGGATCGACTCACCGTCGCGCGTCTCGACGGCCATGTGGAGCGTGCCGCGGTTCCGCTCGGGGTTGGCGAGCAGCTCCCGGATCAACTCCCGCCCGCGCTCCACGTCGGAGTCGGAGGTGATCGTCGCGATGTGCTCGCCCACCAACTCGGACGGGTCGTACCCCGTCAGCCTCCCGAGCTGGGCGTTGACGTACGTGAACCGGCCGTCGGCGTCGAGCGTGTACACGGGGTCGCCGGCGGCCTCGATGACGCGTTCGTACCGCTCGAGTTCCCGCGCGCGACGCTCGCGGTCGCTGATGTCGACGTACACCCCGATCGCCTCGCGTCGTCCGTCGCCGACGGCGAAATCGCGCCCTCGAAACAGGAACGTCCGGGGACCGTCGGCCGCGAGTCGCTCGAGTTCTGCCTCCACGAGTTCGCCGTCTGCGACCTGTCGGTCGATCGTGCGGGCGGCCTCCTCGCTCCCCTGTGGGACGATCAGGTCGTTGATCGGCGTCCCCTGAACCGCCGTCCGGTCGCAGTCGAACACGCGGGCGAACGCCGAGTTGACCGCATTCACGAGGTTCTCACCGGTCGAGTCGATCTCGACGTGCGCGACGGGGTAGGGGATCGCCTCGAACGCCGCCTCGAAGCGGTCCCGCTCGACGGCGAGTTGGCGGTTTCGGTCGGTCAGACGGGTCCGCGTCTCCGCGGTTCGAAGCGCCTCTGTCGCCGTCTCTCCGACGCGCGCCAGCGCGGCCAGCTCGCCGTCGCCGACGGCGTCGCGTCCACAGTCGGCCACCACCAGCGCACGGGGTTCGACCCCCGGTCCCCCGATCGGCACGGCGACGACCGCGTCGTCGTCGCCGACGAGCCCCGCGGAGGGCCCCTCACGGACCCCCGACCGCTCCGCGAGATCGGACAGGACGCACACGTCGTCGCCGTCGATCGCCTGTCGGATCGCCGCCTCTGCGTCGCCTGCCTCGGCGTTGCCCGCCTCTGCGTCGCCCGTGTCCGCGTCGCCGTCGGCGACCGGGTCGCTGTCCGCGAGTCCGTCGTCGTCGTCCGCGGCCCCGCCGTCGCCGATCGGCTCCTCCGCGGCTCCGGCGACCGCGTCGCTCGTGACCGTCGGCCGAACCCCGTCGCCGTCGGCGACCGCCACCCACGCGCGTTCGTACGGCCCGTCGACGGCCATGGCAGAACACACCGTCCGTTCCACCTCCTCGGCCGTCTCCGCGGCGACGAGCCGTCCCGCCGCCGCGGACAGTCCCGCGTCGACGCGGTCGGCCCGGTCGGCCTCGCGCCCCGTGCGGTGGGACGCGCCCAGGTCGTGGACGCGGTCGGTCAGCGCCGACGCGTCCTCATCGATCGACTCCGTCGGAACGTATCCGTCGACGCCGGCGGCCGCGGCCTCGGCGGCGACTCCCGATTCCGTCTCCGAGGCGACCAGCACGAACGGGACCTCGTGTCCCGCCGATCGGATCGACGACAGCAGTTCGATCCCGGCCCCATCAGACAGCTCCGGCGTCGCGACGACGCAGTCGAACGCCCGCTCTGCCAGCGCCGCCAGCGCCTCGTCAGAACCGGACGCGGCGGTGACGGCGATCCGATCGTCGTCGGCCGACGCTCGTTCGACCGCCGCAGTCGCGCACCCTCGGTCGGCAACTGCGCAGAGGACGGCGATCCGATCGGGATGGGCATTCATGAGTCGTCGCTCGCTTGCCACAAGCGGACGTAGCCGAAATAAAACAGTATCGGATCAACTCGACGGGCTGACACGGTGTCCGGCGGTCGTCGAATCTGGCTCCTATCGCCGGTTTTCTATACTCTCAGGTCTCATTCGGGGGATTGACGATCTGCTCAGATCTCGGTGACACGTTCGTGATCGTCGTCGAGCGCGCGCTCGTCCTCGGGTAACAGCGCGACGACCGGGTACTCGGCGAACCCAGCGATGTACTCGACGAGCGCCGCGATGCGCTCAGAGTCGATCGCCTCCAACGAGTCCAGCAGGAGCATCGGGACCGTCTCGTACACCTCGTGGACCAGATACCCGGCGAGCGCGAACACGATCCCGGTCACCTCACGCTCGCTCTCCGAGAGGTGGTCGACCACGTCCTCGTAGGAGCGGCCGTCGTCAGTCGTGCGGACCACGTGGAGCTCGAACCGACCCTCAGGTCCGTCGCCGTCGGCCAGCCGTTCGATCCAGATCCGGTCGAGGTTGTCGTACTCGAGGATGTCGAGCACGTCGTCCATGTGCTCGTTGAACCGATCGATGGCGTCGGTCTCGACGCGTTCGATACGGGTCCGCCGCTCCCGGAGCTCCTCGGCGACGCGCTCGCGCTCGGCCTCCGTCTCCGACTCCTCGGCCAACTCGTCTTCGATCTCGTCGATCTCGTCGTCCACGTCGCACAACTCCTCCTCCAACCGTCCGAGCTCGAACTCCAACTCGTTGGCCTCCCGGTGACGCTCGAGCAGTTCGCCGCGGTCCTCGCGTTCCAGTTCCTCGATCCGGGTCTCGAGCTCCTCGATCCGGGTCTCGAGCTCCTCGCGGCGTTCCCGGAGCTCCTCGCGGCGCTTTTCGCGTCGCTCGCGCTCGCGTTCGACGCGTTCGAGTTCCCGCTCGACCTCCTCGTGCGCGTCGCGTTCGGCGTCGAGGCGATCGAGTTCGTCCTCGAGGTCGTCGACGCGGTCGTCGATCTCGCGCAGTCGCTCGCGACGCTCGCTCCGCACGGACCGGAGCCGATCGAGGGTGTCGACGATCGACTCGCGGTCGACCGACGTCCCGCAGGTCCAGCAGACGACCGACTCGTCGCCGTCGTCGCCCGCGACGAGGCGGTCGGTCGGATCGTCGCCGTCGGCGTGGCCGCCGTGGTCGCCGTCGGCGTGGCCGGCCTCGCGCAGCGCCTCCGCGACCGCGCTCCCGGTGCCCGAGAGCATCTCCTCGTTGTACCCGATGACGGTCTGCAGCTCCGAGACGACCGACTGCACCCGCTCGCGCTCGCGTCGGAGGTCGGCGAGCTCCGACTCGACGCGCGCCTCCTCGTCGTCGTCGACGGGATCGAGCTCGTCGGCGCGCTCGACCAGTTCGTCGCGTTCCTCCTCGAGCGCCTCGATCCCGCGGATCTCGGCGTCGATGTCGTATCGGACCTCCTCGAGGTCCGAGCGCACCTCGCCCAGCTCCGAGAGCCGCTCGTCGAGCGCGTCGTCGCGTTCGGACGCCTCCTCGACCGAGGCGTCGATCTCCTCGATGCGTGACTCTTTCTCCTCGAGCCGCTCGGCCGTCTCCTCGATCTCCGACTCCAGGCGGCTCCGCTCGCGCTCTAACTCCGGCAGGCGCGTCCGGAGCCCCGACAGCTCGTCGAGGCGGTCGTCGAGCCGTCGCTTCTCGGCCTCGAGGTCTGCGATCTCCTCGTGGATCGACGCGGTGTCGACCGGTCGCATGATGATCTCCCGGAGGTCGTCGCCTCGGCGGACCGCGCGCCTGGCGGCGTTGTCCTCCAGGAGGAACGCGAACAGGTCGGCAGTCTCGCTGTCCGCGAGATAGGGGTCGCCGTCGAACGCCACGGCGTCGCCGCGACGCAACAGCCTGCGAGTGTACCGGTCGTCGCCGATCGATAGCTCGACGTGACCCTCCTCGGCGTCGCCCTTCAGCGACGCGGCGTCGCTCCCCAGCGCCGCCATCATCGCGCGGAGGAACGAGGTTCGGTTCGTGGCGTTCCGGCCGGCAAGCACCGTGACGCCGTCCTCGAACGTCACGGTGGTCTCGTCGATCCCGCCGACGTTCCGGACGTGCACGCGGACGGTGTCGGCCATCGACCGCTGAGAGCTCATTATCCAAGCGTCGGCCCGGGTGTAGTTAAGCGCCGCGTCTCTCTCGATCGGTGGCCTACTCGCCGTCGAGACCGCACTCACACCCGCCGTCGGAGAGCAGTTCCGTCACCGGCGTCGCGGTCCCGCAGTCCTCACAGAACACCCGCACCTCCACGATCACGTCGAACTCACCCAGCGCGATCGCCCCCGCTTCCGCCAGCGATTCCAGCCCGTTCTCGGCGACGGCGACGAGTCGTCCTCGAAGCCGCTGGACGGTCGTTCGCACCTGCTCGCGCCGGTCGCCCGGGGTGCGTTCCTTCGACGCGCCGCGGTACTCCCGGAGGTAGGTGTGGATCGCCTGATGGGAGACGAACTCCGAGCGGAGGCCCTCGGGATCGATCCCGGCGCGCTCCAGCGTCGACTCGGCGTCGACGCGCGCGCCGGCCCCCACGTTCTCGTCGGTCAGCAGCCGGTAGAGGTTCGCGGCCTCGCCCTCGAGCGGCGGGTCGCCGGCGCGGTCGAGCCGCGCCGACAGCAGTCGCTCGTTGAACCACTCCGCCAGCGTGCGCAGGCTCTGCGACTCCCGTCCCCGCCCGAGCCACCGGTCTTCCAGTTCCGCACCCGCGCCGGTCATCTCGTACTCGTCGATCAGCCGCCCCACCTTGCTCCGCGTCGGATCGGGCGTCATCGATTCGCCCCCGTCGGACATACGCGTTCCTCGCGCACCCCGAGCAATAAACTCCCACACCGTCCGCCCCCGCGCCGGCGTCTCCGGTCTCGCGTCCCCGGTGGGATCGGCGTCGCCGTCGCGACCGAACTGACGCGATCCGAACCCGCAACTCCGATTTAACATATTTCGTATGGTTATTTTCAAATGTACAAGAACAGTTACTTCTGATCGCCATGAAATTCCATGACCTCCGAGGTGTCTCGGACCCTCGCAACTGTCGCGTTCGAGCGCGTCGATTCGGGACTGAACGCGCCCCTAACCCGTGGACGCCGCTCCGAGCAGGAGCGATCGAGAGTCACGAATACCCACTCGAACGATGTCAGCGATGTCGAGTCTCTGTCGACTCCCCGAAGCAGCGGACCGACCGCACAGCCGGTATCGAGTCGGATCGTTCCCGTAGCCGTGAACCGTGACGCGCTCGGGTCGGGGAGTACCGTCCCGTCGGGCCAGTTGGAATCAATCGTCAATTGCTGGCAACGTATTCGATTTAATACTACTCGTTTGATCTGATATATCGACCGACGAGATCGGTTCCGGTGTCGGGTCAGTAGGTGTCGAGATCGGCGACGCTCGCCTCGACCTCGCGCACGCGCTCGCGACCCGCCTCGGCGGACTCGGCGACCGTCCGAAGCCGGTCCTCCAGCGTCTCGATCTCGGCGACGGCGTCCTCGACCATTCCGGCGACCTCCTGGGTCGAACGCGCCTGGTCGTCCGTGGCGGCGGCGACCTGCGAGGAACCCTCGGCCGTCTCCGAGACGGCCTCGGCGATGTCGTCGAACACGCCGTCGACGCTGGCGACGCGGTCGGCGGCCGCCTCGACGTCGTCGGTCGTGTCGGCCAGGAGGTCGTCGACCTCGCGGCTCCGGGTCTGGACCTCCTCGACGAGGCGTTCGACGCGCTCGGCGTGCTCCTGGCTCTCCTCGGCGAGTTCCTTCACCTCGTCGGCGACGACGGCGAATCCGGACCCCGCCTCGCCCGCCCGCGCGGCCTCGATCGACGCGTTGAGCGCGAGCATGTTCGTCTGGTCGGCGATGGAGTCGATCAGGTCGATCACGTCGCCGATCTCCCCCGCGTGCTCGGTCAGCGACTCGACGGCCTGACGCATCTCCTCCGTGGAGTCGTCGACGCGCTCCATCGCGTCGGCGGCCTCGCCGGCGGCGTCGTCGCCGTCGGCGACGAGGTCGTCCGCGCGTTCGCTCGCGCGCTCGACCTCCTCGGCGCTGGCGGCGATCTCCTCGATCGTCGCGCTCTGGTCGCTCATCTCCCCGGAAATGTCTCGCAGGCGGTCGATCTGCTCGCGCGCGAACTCGTCGGCGTCGTCGGTGAACTCCGCGACGTTCTCGACCGCCTCCTCGAGTTCCGCGGTGCGCCCGAGTACGTCCTCGCTGACGCGGGTCCCCAGCTCCTCGAGTCGCTTGCGGCGCTCGACGTGGTCGGTCACGTCGGCGGCGATGGAGAACGCCCCGACGGCGTCGCCGTCGGGGTCTCGAAGCGGGACGGCGTACACCTGCAACGCCTTGTCGATGTGATCGATCTCGCGGATCGAGTCCTCGCTGATCGTCTCGTTCTCGCGGGCCACCTCCTCGGCGAGCGTCTCGTCGGTCCCCTTCGTTCCGAGCAGGTCGTGGGCGTTCGACCCGACCGCCTCCGACTCCGCGATCCCCGTCATCTCCGTGTGCGCCCCGTTCCAGTGAGTGATCGTCCCGGCGTCGTCGACGACGAGCGCGCTCTCGGGCAGTTGCTCGACCAGTTGGTCGAAGGCGTTGCGCCAGAACGTCGCCTCCAGTTCGTGCCGACGCGCCTCGGTCTCGGGCGACGCACGGTCGAGATACGCGGACGCCAGTTGCTCGGCCCCGCCCGTGCTCGCTCTCGGCTCCGGATCCGTCCCGTCGGTTTCCCCACCTCCCGTCGGGGAGGGCGGCGTGTCGGGTTTCGACATCGTACAGGTCGATTCCGGCCGACCGTGGTATAGCTTCGGCGTCAGTTATCGGAGCGGATACTTGGACCTCACATCACCGAGGGTCCCGCGCCCCCGACGGACGCGCCTGCGGGTATCGTGAGGATTTAACTCCGGACGGCTCCAGGTGTGGATATGGTGTTAAACGACGACCTCGAGGAGCGTCCGGAAGCGGCGGACGAGCTTCGCGCCCGCGCCGCCGACGCCCCGCGCTCGGAGGACATCGACGTGACCGACGTGTTCGACGACCGATTCGTCGCCGAACACACCGACTTCGACACCTTCGACGACCTGGTCGCGGCCAGTCCGTCCGACGCCGAGTCGGCCGCCGAACTCGAGTTGGTGCCCGACGGCACCTGGGACGAGTTCGTCGCCGAGCACACGGTCTTCGACGACGAGGAGGAACTCGTGTTGGAGGCGCGCGATCACTGGGTCGCGACCCAACTCGACATCGAGGCGTAGCGGCCCGTCGCCCGGTATATATATCCGGGGACCGACTCCCGGGATCTGACAGCCACGCGCCGGCCCTTTGCCGACGTGCGGCGAACCGTCGTCCATGGCAACCGAGGATCCCAGCAGCGACGGGAGCGAACTGACCGACGCGGGAATCGACGAACTGTTACGGACGGTCGGATACGGGACGCTCTCGCTGGCGCGTGACGGCGAGGCGTACGGGATCCCGGTCTCCTTCGGCTACGACGGCGACCGGGTGTTCCTGTACCTGATCCGCTTCGGCGACGACAGCGAGAAGCTCGACTTCGCCGCCGAAACCGAACAAGCGAGCCTCACGGTCCTCGACGTCAACGACCGATTCGACTGGTCCAGCGTCGTGGTACGGGGAACGCTCGCGGCGGCCGAGGACGTGGACCACGCGGAGGACGTCATCGACGACAACGCCTGGCATCCGAGCCTGTTCGCGAGCGGGACCGACGGGGCGATGACCGAGGTTCGCCGGATGACGCTGTCGGTCGAGGAGGCGAGCGGCCGCGTCGGCGCGTCGTACGCGGAGAACGTCCCCGAGGCCGGAGAGTAGCCCGAGACCTGAGAGTAGCCCGACGCCTGAGGGTAGTCCGAGGCCTGAGAGTCGTTCGCTGCCGAAGCGGGCGGGGTACCCCGCCGTTGCGACGCCCTCCTCAGAAGGGGTACTCGCGCGGCTCGTGCTGCAGCGAGATCCACTTGGTCTCGGTGACCTCGTTGAGGAACTCGTCGGTGTTGTACCCGCCCATCCCGGAGGCGTTAGTGCCGCTGAAGGGCACGTGCGCCTCGTCGTTGATCGGCTGGTCGTTCACGTGGACCATTCCCGTGTCGAGGCGGTCGGCGATGCGCTTGCCCGCGCCCACGTCGCCTGCGTGCACAGACCCGGAGAGGCCGTACTCGGTGTCGTTGGCCAGTTCGACGGCCTCGTCCACGTCCGAGAACGGGATGACCGGCGCGATGGGGCCGAAGTGCTCGAAGCAGGCGGCGGACATGTCGTTGGTCACGTCCGACAGGACCGTCGGCGCGACGACCAGCGAGTCGTCGACGCCGTCCACGTCGACGGTGTGGCCGCCCGTCTCGAGGGTCGCGCCGGCGTCGAGCGTCTCGTCGACGTACTCCAACATCTCGTCGCGCTGGGACTCGTCGATGATCGGCCCGACGATCACGCCCTCCTCGTGGGCCGACCCCGCCGGCAGCGACTCGGCGCGCTCGGTGAGTCGCTTGACGTACTCGTCGTACACCGACTCCTGGACGAGGTGGCGGTTGATCGAGATGCACACCTGCCCCTGGTGGACGAACGAGCCGAAGACGGCGGCGTCGATGGCCTGATCGAGGTCTGCGTCCTCCGTGACGAGGTGGACGTTGTTCCCGCCGAGTTCCATCGCCGGCGTCGCGAGGTTCTCGGCGGCCTTCGAGGCGACGCGTCGGCCGACGGGCGTCGACCCCGTGAACGCGACGACGTTGCTCTCGGGGTGGCTCGCGACCCGGTCGCCGATCTCGGAGCCGCGACCCGTGACGACGTTCAGCACGCCCTCGGGTAGCCCCGCGGCCTCGAACAGCTTCGCGAACACCAGCCCGCCCGTGACCGGCGTGTTCGTCGCCGGCTTCAGGACGACCGAGTTGCCGGCGGCGATGGCGGGCGCGACCGCCCGCATCGAGAGGTTCAGCGGGAAGTTCCACGGCGAGATGACCGTGACGACGCCGCTGGGCTCGCGCTGGACGATGTTCTCCTTGCCCGGGATGTTGGAGACCGCGTGCTCGCCTTTCATCCGACGGGGAATCGTCGCCGCCTCCGCGGCCTGGTCGGCCGCGAGATGGACGGAGGTGCCCCCCATCGCCGGCGGGACACCACCGGCCTCGCTCGCGAGCAGCCCGATGATCTCCTCGTCGTGCTCCTCGAGCAGTTCCAGCATCGAGTTGATCACTTCCTCGCGTCGCGCGGGCGGAGCCTCCCCCCACTCCTCTTGCGCCTCGGCTGCGGCCTCGTAGGCGGCGTCCACGTCCGCCTCGGTGCCGCGTGCCACGTGGGTGAACGTCTCCCGCGTCGAGGGGTCCTCGACGGCGATGGTCTCACCGTCCTCGGCCTCGCGCCACTCGCCGTCGATGTACAGTCGGCTCCAGTCGGTGTCCGCGGAGAGGTCAAGCGACATCGTCACGCACGTTCACGCTGTGTCGACATAGTGCGGCGCTCACCGGATCGATTTGCCGGTATTTTTGGCCGCTTCTCGCGCCCGTTCCGCTTCCCGAAGGGGACGATTTATACCGTTCTTGAGCGCAACACTAGGCGTGAAGTTCGTTCGCTTCAACGAGGACCGACTGGGCCTCCTGACCGACGACGACGGCATCGTGGACCTGACTGACCGGCTGGGCATCGAGTCGCACGACCCGCTCCAGACGTACATCCGCGGCGACTATGACGCCGGCGAGTACGCCGACGCCGAGCCCGACTACGACCGCTCGGAGGTGACGCTCGGCTCGCCCGTCCACCGTCCGGGCAAGGTGATCGCCGCGCCCCTCAACTACGAGAACCACATCGAGGAGGCGATCGCCGACAAGGACATCACCACCGAGGAGTGGTTCTCGATCAAGGACAAGGGGTACTTCCTGAAGGCCCCCTCCAGCGTCGTCGGCGCGGACGACGGCGTCGAGCTCCCGTTCTCGGACCGCCGCGTCGACCACGAGATCGAACTCGCGTTCGTGATGGGCGACGACGTGAAGAACGTCGACGCCGAGGACGCGTGGGACCACATCTTCGGCTACACGATCCTGCTCGACATCTCCGTGCGCGGCGACCAGGACCGCTCGAACCGCAAGTCGTACGACACCTTCACCGTCATCGGGCCGAGCGTCGTCACGGCCGACGAGATCGACGACCCGCAGGACCTGGAGATGGAACTGCAGTTGAACGGCGAGACCCGCCAGCAGGAGAACACCGGGGACATGGTGTACACCTGCGCGGACGTGGTGCAGTACGCCTCGCTGGGCGCGACGATCGAGGCCGGCGACGTGATCACCACAGGGACGCCCGAGGGCGTCAGCCAGCTCCACGGCGGCGACACCATCGACGCCGAGATCGAGGACGTGGGCGCGATGTCGGTCGACGTGACCGAGCGCGACGTGCGGTTCGCGGACGTGAACGTTGCGAAGGGCGGCCAGGAGTAGGGCTCTCACTCTCAGGGCGAGGGTAACGCCCGCTCTGCCGCGATCTGTAATTTCTTGCCGCGACCCGTCGTGAATGCGTGTGGCGCGTTCATCGATCGATCTCCCGCACGACGCGAGCGGGAGACGGTCCGGTCGTCTCCGCCTCGCCCGTGAGTCGCGTCCGGAGGCACCTCACGCGGTCTCGAGGAGTACCTCGGCGGTCCGTCCGGGGGCCGAGAGGAACGGCGAGTGACTCGTGTCGAGCGTGTGGACCTCCGCACACGGCAACGCCTCGTACATTCGTTCTTGCGCCTCAGGCGTGATCGCTCGGTCGGCCGTACAGCTGACGTACACCCGCCGAACGCTCCCGAATTGGTCCTCGGTCGTCTCCACGGGCGCGGACATCGCGGCGAGCGACTCCGGCCGGAGCAGCGATCGTGCGAGCGTCACGTCCTCGGGCGAGCAGTCCGCGTAGAACGACTCGTCGATCGCGTCGTCGGCGACGGTTGTGAGTCCGGCCTCCTCGTCCAACTGGAAGTTCCGCGTGACGACCGACTCCTCGTCGGTCTGGGCGTAGTCGAGGAGCGACTCGCCGGACTCGGGGAGGAACGCCGAGAGGTAAACGAGCGCGTCGACGGCCTCGGGAGAGCGCTCTGCGACCCCCGTGATCACCATCCCCGCCATGCTGTGGCCGACGAGTACGGTCCTGCTGTCCGTCTCTCGAACGGCGTCGTCGACCCGGTCAACGAAGTCCTCCAGCGTCGCCTCTGCGACCGGACCGGTGTCGGTTCCGTGGCCGGGAAGGTCGACGGCGACGACCTCGTGGCCCGCGTTCTCCAGTCGGGGTACCACTTTGTACCACGCCCAAGCCCCGTGCCAGGCTCCGTGGACCAGCACGAACGTCGTCATCGGTGACCAACTCCGGCGTCAGGTCGGGTTACTTCCATAGAAATACCTCATAACCCTGTGTCATAACGGTTCTCCCTCGGACGGGAATGGAGAGCGCTTCGGCGGGCGGCCTACGAGGACGGCTCGGCCTCGGCGTAGAAGTTGAACGCCTCGAACACCGGCCGGTCGGTCATCCCCAACAGGATCGCCTCGCCGTCCGGTTCGTGGTGGTGAATCTCGTCCGGCGGGACGACGAAGATGTCCCACTGGCTCCACTCGAGCGCCTCGTCGCCGACGTGGGTCGCGCCCTCGCCCTCGATGACGAAGTACACCTCCACGGCGTTGTGGAAGTGCGGATCGGTCGGCCCCTCGTTCAGGAGCTGCGCCCGGAACGACATCGTCGGGAACAGCGGTTCCTGTCCGGTCGCGGGGTTGACGTACGCCAGCGAGTAGCCGTCGTGGGGGTCGGGGTCGTCGTTCTCGGCGCGCTGTCGCAGCGACTCCTCCATCTCGTCCCAGCCGAAGCGGTACGGCGGCGTCGGCTCCCTGTTCCCCTCGAACGGCCCGGGGATCGACCCGTCGGACTTCTCGTCTGCCGGCCGCCCGCGGCCGTACTGGGAGTCCCAGTACCCCTGTGTCTTGGTGACGGGCTGGCGTTCGAGCTCGTGGTTCTCGAAGACGTTCTTGCGGTTGAGCGAGTCGAGCACGAGCGGCAGGTCGAGCACGTCGAGCCAGGCGGCCGTCTCGTCGGAGTCGTTGACGTGGTCGTGCCACTCCCATTGCGGGGTGGTGACGAGGTCGTTGTCCTCCATCGGGAACTCCTCGCCGGCGACGACCGTCTTCATGTCCTCGTTCCCGTTGATCGTGTACCGGAGGGCGTTCGCCCCGTGTCGGTGCGAGGGCGCGGTCTCGCCGGGCGAGACGGTCTGCACGCCGACGTAGATGGTGTTCGAGATGGCGTTCCCGAGGGCGGTGTTGATCGGAACGGCGACCCGTCGCTGGAACCCCGGCGGCAGATCCGCGATCGGCACGTCGGACTCGATGCCGTCGATCGACGCCTGGATGTCCTCCCACTTCCAGATGTCCGGCTCCATGTCGCCGAACGTGTTCCCGAAGTCGTCTTCCACCTCCCACAGCGGGCGGAGGTTGTTCTCCTCGAGAAGCTCCCGAGTCTCCGTGCTCATCTCTAGGAGTTCCTCCGGATCTTGCTGAGCCATGGTGAGATCGTAGCACAGATCGCTCATAAGTGTATTGGACGGCGGGGTCGCCGTCGCGGTCGGTGTCCCCCGCAGTTCGCTTGTCGTCCCGCCTCATGGGGGGTAGGGGGTGCCAGGGGTCCAGGGTGGCAGGGAAAGCGTTCCTCCCGGCTCAGACCTCGGCCTGCGCGTCGAAGACGTCCGCCGACTGGAACACGGCCCGACAGTCCTCACAGACCATCTGTCCCTGGATCGCGTACTCCCAGAGCTTCCCGCCGCAGGTCGAACAGTCGAAGTGCGCGCGGACGAACGGGTCCTCCTCGGCGTAGGGGTTCTCGAACTCGGCCATGTGTCGGCTTGCTCCGGGAGAAGCAAAAGCATATCGTCGGCGTCGTTCGGTCGTCGGACCTCGACGGGTCCGCGCGGCGCTCCCGCCGCCCCGTCTCAGTCTTCGGCGTACGACGAGAGCGCCGCGCGGAGGTCGTCGGGGATCTCGCGCGACCCGCCGCCCTGTTCCGTGCACACGCGCTGTTCGTACCCCGAGAAGGCGACCGCCCCGTCGTGGCGGGCGACGTAGTCGAACCGGACGCTCCGGGTACCGAGATCGGGGACGAGCGAGATCGTCACGTCGTCGCCGGCCTCGACCGGCCGCTCGAACTCGAAGTCGATCTCGACGAGCGGGAGCCCGTATCCGTGGTCCTCGGTGATCGCCCAGAAGGGGAACCCGATCTCCTGCATGAAGATGTCGGAGGTCTCGTGGAGCGCGTCGACGATCCGCGGGTAGTGGGCGATGCCGAACGGGTCCGTGTCCGAGAACCGGACGGTCCACACCCGCTCGAAGCGCTCGCTCATTCGCCCCCCTCCGTGCGGTCGTCGTCGAGCACCACGAGCGCGTCGAGCGCGACCGCGCCCTCGCCGGTCGCCAGCACCGGGTTCACATCGACCTCGACGATCGCCTCGTGTTCGATCAGCAGGTCGCCGACGGCGACGACTACGTCCGCCAGCGCGTCGAGATCGGCTGGCTCGCTCCCGCGGTATCCCGCGAGCAGTCTCGCCGCGGTCAGCGACTCGACGGCCTCCCGTGCCTCCGCTCGGTCGACGGGCGCGAGCCGGTGGCTCGTGTCCTCGAACACCTCGGTGAACACGCCGCCCAGGCCGGCGAGCACGACCGGGCCGAACGAGGGATCGCGCAGCCCGCCGACGATGACCTCCGTGCCGGCGTCGGTGTCGGCCAGTTCCTCGACGAGCAACCGGGCGTCGACGCCGGCCGCCTCCGCCTCGGTCTCGATGCGCTCGGCTGCGCTCCGGACCGCTTCCGCCGAGTCGAGGCCGACGGCGACGCCCGCGCCGCTGCCCCACTCGCTCTTGTGGGTCACCGCCGGCGACGACACCTTGAGCACGACCGGGTACCCGATCTCCTCGGCGGCCGCGACCGCCCCGTCGGCGTCGTCGGCGATGACGAAGTCGGTCGTTTCGACGCCCGCCCCGCGCAGCAGCGTCTTCGACTCAGCCTCGGTGAGCGTCGTCCGCCCGTCCGCCAGCGCCGCCGCGACCGGGTTCGCGTCGTCGGCGTCGGTGTCATCGGCGTCGGTGTCGTCGGCGTCGTCGGCGTCGTCCACGGGCGTCATCTGCTCACCCCCTGCTCCGCGGCGGACTCCGGGACTGCACCGGCCTCGCGCAGGTCGGCGTAGCGCGCGAGCGTCGCCGTCGCCTCCGCGGCGCGCTCGGGCTGAACGTACACCGGCACGCCCGCCTCCCGGAGCGCGTCGACCTGATCGGCCATCGCGTCCGGCGGCCCCTCGGTCGCGAACAGCACCGGCGTTCCCGTCGCCTCGTGGAGGCCGTCGAGCGCCTCGACCGGGAACCCAAGGGCCTCCTCGAACAGTTCGTACACCAACACCGCGTCGATGGCGTCGTCCGCGGCGACCGCTTCGACGACCTCGCCGAACTCGGGCATCGGTCGGCCGGTGTCGACGGGGTTGCCGGAGAAGGTGATCCCCGGCAGGATCTCGTCGATGCGCTCGCGCGTCTCCGCGCCCAGTTCCGGGAGCGTCGCGCCGGCCCGCTGGAGGCGGTCGGCGATGATGATCCCCGGCCCCGCCTGCGCGGTCACGACGCCGACGTTGGCCCCCGAGGGCTCGGGCTCGTGTGCGAGCGCGACGCCGGCGTCCAACAACGCGGCCGTCGAGTCGACCGTCGGAACGCCGTACTGCTCGAACCCGGCCAGGTAGAGGTCGTGGTCGCCCGTGAGCGCGCCCGTGTGCGACTCGGCGAACTCGCCCACGTCCGACTGACCGACCTTGTAGGCGGCCACCGGCGTCTCGGCGTCGCGACACGTCTCCAGCAGGCCGCGGGCGTCGTCGGTCCCCTCGACGTGGAGCACGATGGCGTCGGTGTCGTCGTGGCCGTCGAAGTACTCGATCGCCTCCTCGAAGCCGACGTTCGCGCGGTTGCCGAGACCGACCATCGCCGAGAGGCCGTACCCCTCGCGGGTCGAGCGGAACGCCAGGTCGTGCGCAACGCCGCCCGACTGGGCAAGCACCGCCACGTCGCCGGCGGGCACGGTCTCGACCCCGCTGGCGAACGAGAACAGCAGGTCGCTCCCGGGAACGACGTACCCGCTCGTGTTCGGTCCCAGGAGGGCGATGTCGTGTTCCGCGGCGGCGTCGACGACCGTCCGCTGGAGTTCTTCGCCCTCTTCGCCGGCCTCGGCGAAGCCGCCGGAGTAGATGACCGCCGCGCCGACCCCCGCCTCGCCGCACTCGGCGATCACGTCGGGGACGACGGGCGCGGGGACGCACAGCAGCGCGAGGTCGACGCCGTCCACGTCCGTCACCGAATCGACGAACGGCTCGCCGAACAGTTCCCCCTCCCCGGACGGATTGACGGGGTAGACGGGACCGTCGAAGCGGACCGCACTCGCCATGGCCTCGTAGCCGATCTTGTCCTCGTTGGCCGACGCCCCGACGACGGCGACGGCGTCGGGGTCGAACAGGCGCTGTAAGTTCACGACGTGAGGTTCCGGCGGGGCCCGCATATCGTTTTCCCCGCCGGCGAACGCCGCGACGGCTTTCACCGATTCGGCGTCGGGCCGCGTCGGTTCCCCGTCGACAGCGAGGGCGGCGTCTCGCGAATCACCAACGCCGGAGGGGTCCGTCGTCCCGGCGAAGAGCTGTCCGTGATCCCGGTAGCGAAGCCGCCGTCACCGCGGTAGGGAAGGGTTATTGTAGGAGGCGAGCGCGCGGACCCACAGGACGATGTCTGACCGACCCGGCCCGTTCGCCCGCCTCGAATCCCGGCTTCCGGTCGACGCCCCGTGGCTCTCGGTCCCCGTCGGGGTCGTCGCTGCGGGGGCGATACTCGCGGCTGCACCCCTGCCGACGGAGGCGGCACGGATGCTTGCGATCACGGCGTTCTGTATCGCGCTGTGGGTCGGCACGCCCGTCCCGCCGTGGCTCACCGGCGTCGTGGGGATCGGACTCATCGGGGTGAACTTCTCGACGGAACTGGCGCTGTTCGGGTTCCGTTCGCCGGCGACGTGGCTGATCGTCCTCGGCATTCTCATCGGGGAAGCGACCCGCCAGAGCGGCCTCGCAGGGCTCGTCGAGCGCCGCGTGATCGAGGTGATGCCGGCGGAGGCAGCGACCGACCCGCGGGCGGCGTACCGCTACCTCCTCGTCGCGTTCTCGGCCATCGGCGCGGGGTTCGTCTTCCTCGTTCCCTCGGCGCTGGTGCGCGTGCTGATCCTCGGGCCCGTCCTGATCTCCGTCGGCGAGCGCTTCACGCAGCGGCGGGCGCGGGTGGGGCTGTTCCTCGGGCCGCTGTTCGTCACCTACTACGCGGGTGCCGGTGTGCTCACCGGCTCGCTCGGCAACATCATCATCACCGGCATCACGGAGTCAGCCGCGGGCCTCTCGATCGGCTGGGTCGAGTGGCTCGTCTGGCTCGGTCCGGTGATGACGGTCCTCCGAACGGCCGTGGTCGTCGCCATCGCGTACGCCCTCTACCGCCCGACCACCGGCGACGCGCTCGCCGCCGACGCGGGCGAGGTAGCTGCTGTCACCCCGAATTCGAGCGGGAGCGAGGAAGCGACCGACGAGGGCGTGGTTGCCGGCGACGAGCGTCGGATGCTCGCGTTCCTGTTGGTCGGCGTGGCGATCTGGGCGACCGACGCGATCCACGGCCTCCACCCGCTGTACGGCGCGCTCGTCGTGGCGGTGCTGGTGTTCCTCCCGCGGGTCGGCGTCGTCGACCTGGAGGCCGCCGGCGACGCCGACTTCACGATCCTCTTTTTCCTCGGTGCCATCTTCGCCATCGCCGAGGGGCTCCAGCGCACGGCCTTCACAGACGCCGCCGCGGGCGCGATCCTGTCCGCCGTGCCCGCCGACGCGTCGCTCCCGGTCGTCCTCGGGGCCGTCTCGCTGGTCACGGCCGCACTGACGCTCGTGATGGAGGGGCTCGCGGTCGCGAGCGTCCTGACGCCCGTGCTCGTCGCGTTCGCCCGCGACGCGGGCGTCCCGCTGTTGCCCGTGGCGATGGTGGAGGCGGTGACGCTCGTCACCTACTTCTTCCCGTACCAGTCGGCCGTCCTCGTGGCGCTGCTCGGACTGGACGTCGTCGAGTCCCGCGAGGTGATCCGCATGGCGACTGCCTGCTCGCTGGCGACGCTACTCGTGCTCTTGCCGATCCAAATCGCCGTGTTCACCGTCGCGTTCGGCTGACCGACACGGAAGCCGACTCCGGGGTCGAGACCCCTAGCTCGCCCGGCTCACTCCTCGATCTCGTCGAGCACGGCGTCGCGCTTGATCTTCCCCGTGCTCGTGCGGGGGATCGACGCCGACTCCGACCGGACCGTGTAGTTGCGGGGGCGCTTGAAGTTCGCAAGGTCCGTCTCCTCGCGACAGAATTCGTCGAGGTCGTCCCCGGTCACGTCCGCGTCGGCGACGACGACGACGGCGCTGACGACCTTCCCCCAGTGGTCGTCGTCAACGCCGTAGACGAACGCCTCGTCGACGGCCTCGTGGTTTTCGAGCGCGTGCTCGACCTCGACGGGGTAGACGTTCTCCCCGCCGCTTTGGAACATGTTGTCGACGCGGTCGACGATGTAGAGGTAGCCGTCCTCGTCGACCTCGGCCACGTCGCGCGTGCGGAGCCAGCCGTCGAAGAAGGACTTCTCTTCGGCCTCGGGGTTGTCGATGTAGCCGCGGGCCATGCCCGGACCGCGGGCGATGATCTCGCCCTGTTCGCCGGCGTCGACGGTCGCCTCCGGGTCGGGGTCCTCGGTGATCGGCGCGGTCTCGACGACGCGCAGCTCGTAGGTGTGGGCCTCTTTCCCGATGGTGCCGTAGTGGCCCTCCTGGTCCTCTGGGTGTGCATACGAGAGGTTCGGGCCGGCCTCGGTCATCCCGTAGGTGTTGTACAGCTCCTCGCTGAGGTGCTCGTGGGTTCGTTCGACCAACTGTTCGCTGACGACCGACCCGCCCGTGCGGACGTACGTCAGGGAGTCGGTGTCGTAGTCGCCGTCGGCGGCCACGTCGTTCATCGCCGTCAGCTGCGTCGGCACGGCGAGCAGGCCGGTCGCGTTCGCTTCCTCCACCAGCGACAGCGCCGCCGCCGGGTCGAAGTCCGACTGCACGAGCACCGTCGCGCCCGCGAGCAGGTGCGGGTAGATCCAGGCGTCGCTGGAGACCATATGGTACCACGGCGTCGTCATCACGCCGACGTCGGTGTGGTCGATGCCGTGCTCCATCACGCCCTGGATCGCGCCGTACCACAGCTGTTCGCCGTCGAACGGCACGGCCTTCGGGAGGCTCGTCGTCCCGCTGGTGTAGAAGACGCTCGCGTCGCCGTCGGCGGGGAGACCGGGGTCGGAGTCGGCGGCGGCGGCCGCGAGGAGGTCCTCGTAGTCGACGACGCCCTCGATATCGACGTCTGCTTCGCCGGCGTGGACCGCGAACTCGAACTCGCCGCGGTCGAGCATCGCGCGCGCCGTCTGGACGTTCGCGTCGTCGAACAGCAGCGCCTCCGCGTCGGCGGCCTCGCACATCCGGACCAACTCGCCGGCCTTCGCGCGGAACGGAAGCTGGACGGTGGGGGTCCCCCGCTTGTGCCCGACGATCATCGACTCGATCATCTCCGGGCCGTTGACGCCGAGGCTCGCGAGGGGGCCGTCGTTCACCCGTGACTCCACGGCGTTCACGAGGCGCGTGGTCCGCTCGTCGAGTTCGTCGTAGCTGAACGTCCGTCCGTCGTCGGTCATGACGGCGGTCTCGGAGCCGTGGCACCGGACGGACCGTCGGAAGGCGTCGAGAAACTTCATGGCTCGTGGTGGTGTGTGAGCCACTCGCGCGAAGTATTAAATCTTCCATCGAGCGCGCGCCGTCGGTCGGGTCGTCCACGTGCGTCGCCGACGAGACGATCGCGACCGGAGGCTGTCGGGACCCGTCGGGCCGTCACCGACAGGCTTTCGCACGCTCGGAGGCGTGCGACCGGTATGGATCGGGGAGAGGCGGGAGATCCGAGGGGGCCGGCCGAGCCCGGATCGCCGGCGGGATCGCCGGTCCGAGCGCTCGCGACGCAGGTGAAGCCCCGGTTCATGGCTCCGGCCGTCGCGACCGCCGCCTTCGGCGCGCTCCTCGCCCCGGCGGTCGACCCCGTCGTCGCCGGACTCCACGTCGCCTGCGCCGCCCTCGCGGTGTACGTCGCCCACCTTCGCGACGAGCGCGTCGACGCGTACGTCCGCGGCGAGGAGGACCCCGCCGTTCCCCCCTCCGCGCTCCGGGCGGCTACTGTCGCCGCCAGCGCCGGCTTCCTGCTCTCGGTTGTGGGGCTGTGGGCGCTCGCCGGCCCGCTTCCAGCCGCGTTGACGCTCCCCCTGTGGCTGCTGGGACTGGCGCACGCGCCGTACCTCGACACGAACCCCGTCACCGTCTCGCTGGACTACCCGGTCGCGGTCGGGCTGACGATCGTCGGCGGCTACGTCGCACAGACCGGCGCGCTCCCGGCCCGGGTCGGGTGGGTCGCCGTCGCGTTCGTCGCGCTGCTCGCGGGCGCGACGATCACGCTGGACCGACTCGACCGGGCGTTCGACGCCGGGATCGGCAAACGAACCGTCCCCGTGGTCGTCGGCGACGCCGGGGCGGCCCTGCTGGCGGCCGGACTGGTCGCCGCCGCCGGGGCTGTGACGGTCGCCGGCGTCGCCGCGGGAGCGCTTCCCCGTCCGGTCCTTCCGTCGGCAGTCGTCCCGTTCGTCGCCGGGATCGCGAGCGCACGCGCGTCGCCGGGTCGAGCGACCCGAGTCCAGATGGCCGCGTCGTACCCGTTCGCCGGACTCGCGTTTCTGGGTCTGTGCGTCGGAACCTCCTGCGCGATCGCCGGTCGGCTGCCGTGGTAGCCCGTCGTCTTCACCGGCGCGGCGAGTCGTTCCCCCGCGTCAGCGGTACGCGAGGCCGACCTCGATGTCGTCCGCGGCCGCCCCGAGTCGCTCGGCCAACTCGCCGGTGCAGCGGTCGCGGTCGACCCGGTGCGCCGGGCCGGCGATCGCGATCGAGCCCTGCACCTCGTCGCCGTCGAACAGCGGGACCGCGACCGCGTGGATCCCGCGGAGGTCCTCCCCGAGGTTGAGTGCGAAGCCGCGCTCGCGCACGGTCTCCAACTCCGTCGCGAGCGCCTCGCGGTCGGTGATCGTCGCGTCGGTCATCGCCGGCAGCCCTGAGTCGGCGGCGATCTCGTCGACCTCCTCGGTCGGGAGGTGCGCGAGGATCGCCTTCCCGCCGGAGTTGGCGTGCATGTGCGCCCACGACCCGACCACGGAGTTGACGTTGATCTCCGCGCCGGCCGCGCGCCCGTCGATCACCATCACCCGACCGTTCTCGTGGACCATCAGCCACGTCGTCTCCCCGGTCTCCTCGGCCAGGTCGTCGAGCACGGGGAGGGCGACGTCGTACACCGCTCGTTGCGTCCGGACGTACTGACCGTGGCCGAAGAACTCCAGACCGAGGCGGTACTCGCCGTCGCGCCGCACGACGAACCCGTGCTCGCGCATCGTCGACAGGTGGCCGTGGACGGTGCTCTTGGCCAACCCCAGCGCGTCCGCCAACTCCGTCACGCCCGCGCCCTCTGACTCACGGATCTGTTCGACGAGAGCGAAAAGCGTCTCGTCGGACTTGACGCCCCTCGTCCCGTCCGTGTCCCGTTCCATGTGCACACCACCGCACGGGCCGTACTAACGCTTTTGGGGCGGGACGATCGGCCGCAGTAGCTCCGTCTCGGCGCGGCGTTCTACCGTCGATCCACTTGCTTCCGGCCGTGCTTCGCGCCGTCGCCCCCGACGTGGCACTCCCGATCACCCGACAAAACGCGTTCGATAGCAACGAACGATATTATGAGAACCCTGTGGCCCGTCAGACCGCTCTGTCGAGCGATCTTACTCGGAAAACCGGCCCGATACGCCGCTGTCGACTCCGTATTCCACACGCACGTTCATTACATACGTACACTTGTAACAAGCCGACGGTCGGCTTCCGATCCCGATCGGACGCTTTCGATCGCGTTCTCGATGTCGTTCGCCGATCCGGTCGTTCGCGAGTGAGCGGATTGAGGGACGCGATCCGAATACGTGTCTCCTCATCGTTCGCTGATGACGAACGAGTCGCTTCATCAAACGGCCCTCTGACGGAGGCGGAACGGCCGATCGAAGCGCCGTCGCGGCCGGGATGCCTCGCCGTCGCAATCCCGAACGTGCCGCGTCGCCGCGAAGCCGACGACGACACATCAGAGAGCCGCGTCGTGGTGATATCCCGACGCAACGCTTAATCTCTCGGTGGGCGGATCTCGACCGAGCAATGAGTTCCGACGCCTCGACGGCGACCGAGCGGGTCCTGCGCGATCACCTCCGAGACGGGGAGATCGCGCCGGGGGCGACCGTCGGTATCGACATCGACCAGGTGCTGCTTCAGGACGTGCTCGGCCCGCTCGTGTGGATGGAGTTCGAGGCGCTCGGGCTCGACGCCGTCCGCATCGACCCCGTCGTCACCTACGCCGACCACCAGGTGTACGGCATCAACGAGGCGGACGCCGATACCCACCGCTACCTCCGGACGGTGGCGCGTCGCCACGGCGGTCACTTCTCGAAGGCCGGCGCGGGCATCTGCCACCAGGTCCACCGCGAGCGGTTCATCGAACCGGGCGCGACCCTGCTCGGCAGCGACTCGCACTCGACGACGATGGGGGGGTTCGGCGCGCTGGGGATCGGTGCCGGCGGCCTCGATGTCGCCGTCGCGATGGCGGGCGAGCCGTACGCCGTCGAGGTGCCGGAGGTCGTCGCCGTCGAACTGACCGGCGAGCTTCCGGCGTGGGCGACCGCGAAAGACGTGATCCTCGAACTGCTCCGGCGCGGTTCGGTGAAGGCCGGAGTCGGTCGCGTCTACGAGTTCGTCGGCCCCGGCGTGGGGACGCTTTCGGTTCCCGAACGGTGTACGATCGCGAACATGACCACGGAGCTCGGCGCGACCAGCGGGCTGTTCCCCAGTGACGAGCGGACGCGCGAGCACCTCGCGCGGCTCGGTCGCGAGGACGCCTACCGTCCCCTCGCGGCCGACGAGGGGGCCGAGTACGCCGACCGGATCGCGGTCGACCTCTCGGCGATCGAGCCGCTCCTGGCCGCGCCGTCGATGCCCGACCGCGTCGCTCCGGTCGGCGAGTACGCTGGCGTCGACGTGGACCAGGTCCTCGTCGGCTCGTGCACCAACGGCTCGTATCACGACCTCGCGACCGTCGCGTCGGTCCTCGAGGGCGAGGCGGTCGCGCCCGACACCGACGCGGTCGTCGTCCCCGCCTCGAAGCGCAGCGTCCGCCTGCTGTCGGAGACGGGCGGCACGACCGCGCTGTACGACGCCGGCGTCGGGATCTCGGAGAGCACCTGCGGCCCCTGCATCGGCCAGGGGCACGTCCCCGCGCCCGACAGCGTCAGCCTCCGGGCGTTCAACCGCAACTTCGCCGGTCGTTCGGGCTCCGAGGACGACGCGGTGTACCTCTGCTCGCCGGCCGTCGCGGCCGCCAGCGCCGTCGCCGGCGAGATCGTCGACCCCCGCGAGACGGACCTGTCGCCGCCGACGGTGACCCTTCCGGACGACATGACCGGCGGGGAGACCGACGTGCTCGGCCCGGACCCGTCGGTCGCGGTCGACCGCGGCGAGACGATCGGCACGATCCCGGAGGGGACCCCGCTGGCGGAGTCGATCGCCGGTCCGGTGCTCATCGTCGTCGGCGACGACGTGACCACGGACCACATCGTCCCCGCGACCGCCGAGGTCATGTCGCTGTGGTCGGACCCGCAGGCGTGTGCGGCGCACACGCTCGCCCGAATCGACCCCGAGTTCGCCGACCGCGCCGCCGCGGCCGACGGCGGCGTCGTCGTCGCCGGCGAGAACTACGGGCAGGGCTCCAGCCGCGAAAACGCCGCGCTCGAACTCGCCGTCCTCGGCGTCGACGCCGTGATCGCCGAGAGCTTCGCGCGCATCCACCGCGCGAACCTCGTCAACTTCGGCGTCGTCCCGCTCGCGTTCCGCGACGCCGCGGATCGCGACGCGCTCGCGGAGGGCGACGCCGTCGCGGTCGACGGGCTCCGCGAGGCGGTCGTCGCCGGCGACGAGTCCGTGACCGTCCGAACCGACGAGGGGTCATTTGCGGTCGACCTGGCGCTGTCCGAGACGGATCGCGACGTGCTCGCGGCCGGCGGTCGCCTCCGGTACGTCGCCGAGGGCGGCGACTGAGACGGCGGTATACGTGGAGAACGCGGAGAACGAGGGATGCCGGAAACGGCCGGTTTCCCGGCCGGCTCAGTAGTTCCCCGTCGAGATGATCGGCGGGGCGGTGTGGGGGCCGTACGGCGCGTCGTCGAGGTACTCGCCCGCGGGCTCGAAGTAGTCCGCGAGCGCCGCGGCGGCCTCCTTGCGGAGGTTCGTGATCGGGTTGTCGCCCTGGAGGTACTCCAGGGCCGTGCCGGCGGCCTCGAGGTTGTACTCGGCGGCCGTCTCGCGCCGGGCGGCGTACAGTTCGATCTCGTCGCGTGCTGTCGGGCGATTCGCGTCGATGGCCGCGGCGATGGCGCTCGCGGCCTCGTCGGCGTCGGCGATGCCCGAGTTCATCCCGCGCGCGCCGAACGGCGCGAGCAGGTGTGCGGCCTCACCGGCCAGCAGGACGCGGCGGTGGTCGTCGACGAAGGTGTCGGCCATCACCTGCAGGAACTTGTAGCTGGACACCCACGTCACCTTGTCCTCGTACTCCTCGCCCATGACCGTGCGGACGAACTCGCGCATCTTGTCGTCGCTCACGAGTTCCTCCACGTCGTCGTCGGCGTGACATTGGATGTCGAGCCGCCACCCGCCCGTGAACGGGACGAGCATCACGTTTCGGCCGCCGACCTCGGGATCGTCGTAGTGGAACAGCCGCTCACACCGCCAGCGGTCGTCCTCGTCGTCCAGTTCGTCCACGTCGGCGATGATGAAGGAGTTCTCCGACTGGTCGCCGTCGAAGCTCGCGCCGATCTCCTTGCGGACGGTCGATCCGCCGCCGTCCGCGCCCACGAGGTACTCGGCGTCCCACTCGCGGCCGTCGCTGGTCTCGACGTGCACGCCGTCCTCGCCGGTCTCGACGGTCTCGACCTCGGCGTCCCAGTGGATGTCGATCCCGGCGTCCTCCAGCGCCTCGTGCATGAACTCCTCGGTCGTCTCCTGTGGGATGCTGGAGAAGTGGGGAATGTCGCCGTGCCCGCCGGGATTGTCGTACGTCCGCTCGAACACGTCCTTTCCGCGCCAGGCGGTCCGCCGGGTGGGCCAGACGAGCCCCTCGTCGACGAGGTCGTCCGCCAGTCCGGGGTGGACCCGGTCCAACGTGTGCAGCGTCGAGCCGTGGACGTAGATCGCGCGGCTCCCCGATCGGTCGCGGTCCTCGGGTTCCGCCTCCAGGATCGCCGCGGGAACGCCGCGAGCGTTGAGGGCGAGCGCGGTCGACATGCCGGTCGGGCCCGCGCCGGCGATGAGCACGTTCTCCTCGGTAGCACCACTCATAGGTATCACGTATTCCATCTCACAGCGTCGGCATAGCTATTGTGATCCCGGAGTCACCGGTCGGTGCGATCACGGTCGCCGGGCGATCTCCGAACCTGCCGGGACCGATCGCCGGTACTCCCGACGCGAGGTCGGTAGACTGCCGGTCGATGTCGCGGCCGAACGGCACTACTCAGATGCTGTACCGGTAGTTCAACGACACCTCGTCGGCGGTTTCCACGACGGCGCGGATCCTGCTACTGCGGTACTCCTCGTTCTGCAGCCTGCCGGTGGGACACGCGATCGAGATCGTTCCCACGACGTCGCCTTTCACGATGACCGGTGCGGCGATGATGCTCACGCCCACGTCCTGCTGGTCGCTATCGACGGCGTATCCGTCGCGTTCGATCTGATCGAGCTCGTCCCGCAGTTTCGCCATGTCCGTGATTGTGTGTTCAGTTATCTCCGGGAGCCCGTGCGTGTCGACGATCTCGTCGATTCGGTCGTCGGGGAAGTTCGCAAGCATCGCCTTTCCGGCGGCCTGCGTGTGGATGTGGAATCTGAGCCCCGGGTACGTCCCCATGTCGACCGTGGAGGTGTCGCCGTTGTTGTGGAGCAGCACCCACTCGCCGTCCTCTTCGAGCCCTACCTGACAGAGGTCGTCGGTCTCCTCCGAGAGCTTCCGCAGCGGTGCCCGCGCCGCGTTGAACAGGACGCTCCGGTACTTCAGCCGACTTCCGAGGCCGAGGAACCGGTACCCGATTCGGTAGGTTCCCCCGTCGTTGATCACGTAGCCGGTCGACGCGAGCGTCGTCAAATAGTCGTGTGCAGTAGCCCTGCTCACTCCCAACTCCGTGGCGACGGCCGACGGCCCGGCCGAGCGCTTGCGCTCCAACACGTCGATGACCTCGAACGCCCGAACGACCGTTTTCAGCGGGGTCGTATCTCCACCCATAGTGAACGATCATCGGTGTTTGTGATAAATCGTTCGAGATTGTCTGACGACGCCTCCGTGAGAACGAGGCGGAGGTCATATCGACAGTCTCGATTGGGTCCCGAACTCGCCGGTTCCGTCGTAAGTCTCTCGGTACGTGCGTTCTCCTACTTGATACCGGGCCTACGTCGATATATCTCACGGGGACTGAGCTCCCGATCGGCGAAATCTATTCGAGTATCTCTTACACACTTCGCCGACAGATCCATTACAGTACTAGCTTTGTAATTTTCTCCGCCGACTGAAGCGTACTTCCGGCAGGGATTCGGTATTACTACCGTACTAGGTCTGAAGACGCTGATACCGGACGAATTCGGATCGCCGATGGACGTCGAACGCTGTTCGAATATCTCTAACATTTGGAGTCGACGCCGTTCCGTCGGAGTCGGGCCGTCGCTCGCGGCCGTGGCGTCGCCGTCCGGCGTTCGACGGTCTGATCGGTAGTTCGGCGATGCTTGCGGGTTCTTCGGGGGATCATTCGCGACCGGGGCGAACGCTGGATATAACTGCGTCATGCGCGAGGGGACAGCCGTCATGAGTCAGCCAACGCTCACAGAACAGATCGGATTAGACGACGAGGTCGTGTGCGTCACAGGCGGTGCCGGCGGGATCGGGACGGCGATCGGGGAGACGGTCGCCGAGCTCGGTGCCGACGTGGCGCTGGCGGACGTCGACCTCGCGGGCGCGAGAGAGAACGCGGAGGCGCTGGAGGAGAAGTACGGTGTGAACGCCCTCGCCGTCGAGACCGACGTATCGTCGTACCCGGAGGCGGAGGCGATGGTCGAGACCGTCGCCGACGAGCTCGGCCCCATCGACGTGCTCGTGAACAACGCCGGCATCGCGTCGAACCAGCGCTTCGCCGACACCGACCCGGGCGACTGGGAGACGTGGATCGGGGTCGCCCTGTTCGGGACGCTGAACTGCACGCACGCGGTCATCCCGAGCATGGTCGCACGCGGCCGCGGGACGATCGTCAACTTCGCGAGCGGCTCCTACCGCGGCAACGACCCCGGACTCGCGGTGTACGGGGCCGCGAAGGCGGCGAACGTCTCGTTCACGAAGACGATCGCAAAGGAGGTCGGTCCCGACGGCGTGCGCGTCAACTGCGTCTCCCCGGGCACCGTCCGGACGCCCGCGACCGAGGACTGGCTCGACGCACACGAGGACACGATCGCGAAGTCGTACGCGCTCGAGCGGGTCGGCGAGCCCGAGGACGTCGCGAACGTGGTCGCGCTCCTGGCGGGCGAGGCGACCGGTTGGGTCACCGGAGAGGTCGTCCACGTGGACGGCGGCTACCTCCGACGGTAACGCCGAACGACCGTCGTTCTCGACCGACAGCCGTCCGTCGACGATATCCCGCCCGTACGACCGTCGGTTCGACGTCCGACGGGCACGCCGGCTCACGAGGTGGATTTTTATGCATGGGTTCCGTTGGCACAACCACGATGGCAGCCAAGAGCCCACCGGAGAGTGAGGAGAAACTGCAGCGTCAGATCCAGAACGGCCGGATGATCGAGTCGGTCGCGGAGATGACCCCCGGCTACCGGGACGCGGTGGTGACCCCGCTGAAGGTGAACGCGGACATCGAGCTGATGAGCGCGCCCGCGCTGTTCGAGCAGGCGATGAACGCGCCGAGCCTCGACGCGCGCAACGCCGAACTGTCGACCATTCAAGACGAGGTCGGCCACTCGTACATCTCGCTGCGGCTGCTTCGCAACCTCGGCGTCGACATCGACGAGTACCTCTACGAGCGCGAGCCCGAGGAGTGGCGGTCGGCGTACGCCTTCGAGATGTACCTCGACGACTTCGCCGAGCAGACCGTCTTCCACGCGTTCCTCGACCGCGGGGGGCTCGTCCTGCTCTCGGACATCTACGAGAACACCTCCTACGCGCCGTGGAAGCGGGCGCTGCTGAAAGTGGAGAAAGAAGAGCAGTTCCACATCCGTCACGGCGAGACGTGGTTCCGCCGCCTCGCGAACAAGAACGGCACGACGAAACGGAAGGTCCAGGACGCCGTCGACTGGCTGTTCCCGATGGGGCTGGAGCTGTTCGGGTTCCCGGACGACCTGAAGACCCGCACAGAGCAGCTCGACTACGGAATCAAGGGGCTGTCCAACGACGAACTCCGCCAGGAGTGGATGAGCCACGTCGTCCCGCTGTGCGAGGAGCACGACATCGACGTACCGGCCCACTACGACGCCGACGCGGACGAGTACGTCCTCGAGTTCGACTTCCCCGTCGCGTTCACCGACGAGGAGAAGCGCTGGCACTTCGACGACCCCGTCTCGTGGGACGACGTCCTCGACCGCTGGCGCAGCGGCGGTCCCGCCCGCGACGACTTCGTCGAGATGATCCAGACCGGCGACATCTACGACGGCGTCATCGGACACGGCGCGTGAGGCCCACAGCGAACCCACGAGCCATCCGAACCTGACCACGACCCCCCGAACACACCACCGAACAACAACACGACAACAAACACACAATATGAGCACACAGAACGTACGCGTGTCGGGATCCGGAATCGCGGCCGACGGGTCCGTCTCGGAGATCGAACGCCGGCTGGTCGAACGGATCGACGCGGAAGTAATGGACCCGCACATCCCGGTCAGCCTGGTCGAGATGGGCATGATCTACGACGTCCGGTACGACGCCGGCGACGTGACCGTGGACATGACCTACCCCTGCATGGGCTGTCCGGCCTACCAGATGCTGCAGGACGACATCGAGGAGAGCCTCCGCGGGTTCGACGAGGTCGACGACGTCTCGATCGAGGTCGTCTGGGACCCGGTCTGGTCGAAGGACCGACTCGACGAGGAGGTCCAACAGAAGCTGCGGGAGTCGGGGACGGCGATATGAACTACGAGGTGCTGACCCGGATCAGCCCGGGCGACGACCTGATCCACGTCGGGAGCGTCGAGGCCCCCTCGGACAAGCTGGCGAAGAACTACGCCGACACCACCTACGACGAGGAGGACTGGTCGGTGATGGTGCTCGTCCGGCGCGAGGACCTCATCAAGGTGACCGGCGACTTGAACGACGAGGTCGAGATGGGTGAGTTGGTATGACCGACGACTGGACGCCGGAGGCGGTCGACTACGTGCAGGCGATCGCCGACACGAAGCTGATGCTGTCGCATTGGTACGCCGAGCAGGCGTTCATTGGGCCGACCATCCAGGACAACATCGCGCTGTTCAGCCTCACGCAGGACGAGTACGGACAGGTGCGTCAGTTCTTCCTCCAACTCGAGGGACAGGGTCGCGACGCCGACTGGCTCCGGAGCGACCGCGACGGCGACGAGTTCTTCAACGCCGCGACCACCGACGAGGCGGCTCCCGACTGGACGCGCTTCGAGGTGCGGTTCGGGCTCACCGACCGCGCGGCACACCTCATGTTCGACGCCATCGTCCACGACGACTTCACCGGGCTCACGGACAAGATGAGCGAGGAGGAGTACTCCCACTTCGACTTCCACGACGGCTGGCTCGAACACCTCGCGGAGGCCGAGCCGGCGGAGTTCGAGGCGGCCCTCGAGGAGTCGCTGGCGGACGTGCTGGCGTTCATCGGTCCGGCCGCCTACGACGACGAGACCGACCCGCTCGTGGCGTCCGGCTTCACCGACCGCTCGGTCGCCGAACTTCGCGAGGCCTTCCTCGACCACCTCGCGGGCCTCATCGAGGGGACCTCCGTCACGGTCCCCGACCCTGATCCGGTGTCGACGGCCGAGTGGGACGAGCGTCGCCGCCGGCTGATCGGCGGCGGGATCGGACCGGACGTCCTCGAGACCATCCGGGGCGACCGGAACAAGGAGTTCGCCATGGAATGACACGAGTCGCGCCCGACGGCGGCGAGGACGCCGACGCGTCAGAGGACGGCCCGGCGTGTCCGTTCTGCGACTCGACCGACGTCGTCAGGGACTCGGGATTCGGCCCCGAGATCTCGAAGGAACAGTACTACTGCAACAGCTGTGAGACCCCGTTCGAGCGGATCAAGTTCGGGGAGTCCAAACGCCCCGAAACCGGCCGCTGACGGCGACACGCCCCTCCGGGGATTTAATAAGGACTCGGGGACAGAGTTTGCTGTATGGATATCACCGTTCGCGAGGCGAGATCGGAGGACGGCGACGCGCTCCTCGATCTGTGGTACGAGTTCACGGACCACCTCTCGGAGTTCGACGACCGCTACGGTGCCAAGGACGGTGCCGACGACCACTGGCTTTCGTACTTTCAGAACCAGCTCGTCGACTCGAAGTACAGCGCCGTCCTGCTCGCCGAGAGCGACGACGAGTTCGTCGGCGTCCTCGAGGTTCGGATCGTCGGCGAGCACCCGATCTTCCAACTGGAGCGACACGGCCAGATACACGGGTTGTTCGTGCGCGAACGCGCTCGCGACGAGGGCGTCGGCCGGGCGCTGCTGGAGGCGGCCGCGGCGTGGCTCAGCGAGGACCCGCGCGGCGTCGACTTCTACCGGGTCGACGCCATCGAGGGGGACGACGAGGCGGCCACGGCGCTTTCGGAACTGGGACTGACGCCCGTGAAGCACACGTTCGAGGGGAGGATCGACTGATGGTGGAGACGTACGAGGTCGAGTTCGTCGAGGAGGGCGTCACGGTCGAGGTGCCCGCGAACAAGTCGATCCTCGACGTGGCCGAAGAGATGGGACTCCAACTCCCCTACCGGTGTCGACGAGGGATCTGCGGCGTCTGTTGTGCCCAACGCGAGGAGGGAGGCGAGGTCGACCAGTCCGAGGGGATGTTCCTCTCGCCGTCCGAGGAGGAGGAGGGCTACGTGTTGACGTGTGTCGGCAAGCCCCTGTCGGACCTCCGAATCGAGACGAACTCCGCGCCGTGAGTCGGCTCGATCGGCCGCGTCGGTGACGTTCGGCGCGACCTACCGCCCGACGTACTCGGGTTCCCGGTCCTCTGCGAACGCCGCCATCCCCTCGGCGAAGTCCTCCGTCTGCGAGAGCGACACCCAGATGTGTCCGCCGTAGTCCAGTGCCTCCTCGTACCCGACCTGTCGGGTCATGTTCGTCGCGTCCTTGATCCCTCGGAGGGCCAGCGGCGGCTGCCCGGCGAGCGTCTCCGCGAACTCCTCGACTGCGTCGTCGAGTTCGTCACCCGGGTGGACCTCGTTGAGCGCGCCGTACTCCAGCGCCTCCTCGGCGTCGATCTGCTTGCCGGTCATGCACAGCTCCTTGGCGTTGCTGACGCCGATGATCGTCGAGAGCCGCTGGGCGGCACCCCCGCCGGGGAGGAGCCCGAAGTTCACCTCGGGCTGGCCGAACGTGCTCGACTCGCTCGCGTACCGGAAGTCGCAGGCGATGGCGAACTCGAACCCGCCACCCAGGCACAGCCCGTCGATCTTCGCGATCACGGGGGCATCGTACGACTCGATGGCGTCGGTCGCCTCGCAGAACAGATCCGGGATGAGCTTCCGGTCGTCGTGGTTCTCGAGCCCCTCCATCTCGTTGAGGTCGAGTCCGCTGCTGAACGCCTTCTCGCCCGCGCCCTCCATGATCACGACGCTGACGGCGACGCCGTCGGCCTCGCGGTCCAACTCCTCCAAGCGGTCGAACACGCCGATCATATCGTGTTGCATCTGTTCGTCGATCGCGTTCATCGCCTTCGGCCGATCGAGGGTGACGCGGGCGATACCGGTCTCGTCGTCGAAGCTCCACGACAGGGTCTCGAACTCGTTCTCGGACATCGAATTCGGATTCTCCGTGTACCCTATTAAGAATCGTGGGTGTACGAGGAGGTCGACCCTGAGCCGTGGTGGCGCGACCTCGAATCACTCGTCTCCGAATAGCTCGACCGCCTCGGACGGGAACGCGACGCGCTCTCCGTCGCCGCCGAAACAGCCGTACGTCACGTCGCCTCGGATGCAGATGTCGTCCGTCGCGGGACGCCGAAGCTGATATGCGATGTCGATCGAACGGTCGTCTGCATCGAGCGTCTGTCCGACGATCTCGATGTCGTCCTCGAACCGGATCGACCGCTCCAGCGTGAAATTCCAGTCGACCGGCACGAACGGGTACGTCCCGTCGGTTAGCGTCCCGAGCGAGTGCCCGCGGTCCTCCAGGAACGTCTCCAGACAGATCGACAGCTCGCGCGCGTAGTCCTCGAAGTAGCCCAGTCCGGCCGCCTCGATGTGGGGCGTCCTGAACGGGACCTCCCGCGTGAATCTCGCACCGTCGCCCTCGGGCGCGCGAGGGGTGATTTCGATCGGCTCGAGGCCCGCGGGTCCGCGGGCCTCGAGTTCCGCTCGGACGTCTTCCGGGACCGGCTCGGCCGTTCCCTCCGGCGTGATCGTGATCTGAACCATCCTGGCGGTGCCGAAGCGTTCCCCGTCTGCGGCCCGCTCGAACCGGTATTCGAACTGGACGTTGGTCTCGCCGACCGCGACGGGATCGACCCCGACGACGACTGTGTCATCGTACCGCGGATACCGGGACAGTTCGGCGTGGATCGCGACGGGGGCGTACGGAACCCCGCCCGCGTCGACGATCTCCTCGACGGTGTACCCCAACTCGTAGGACAGTTCCTCGGTCGCCTCGATCAGCAGGTCGAAGAACGTCGCGTTGTGCATGAACGGGCCGTACGAGAGTTCGCCGAACCGTACCTTGTGACGGAGTAGCTCGACCATGCGCCTTCCCACGATAACCGGGGTGAAAACCGGTCGGGATCCGGTAGATTCACTCGACGGTTCGGGTGAGGCGTACGGCATCGGCTCGCGCACCGGTGTCGAGACCGTGGAGTCCGGCTATCCATCGACGTTCGACCGGCCGTCGTCGGTCCAAGCAGGCAGGATTTATATTCGGTGGGGTACGTCACCAGATAACGATGCTAACGGCGAACGATGTGACGAAGACTTTCGGCGGGCTCGTCGCCGTCGACGACGTGGAGTTCGAGATCGGCGACGGCGAGATCGTCGGCCTGATCGGCCCCAACGGGGCCGGGAAGACGACGCTGTTCAACACGATCACGGGGATCCTCGACCCCGAGCCGGGCGCGTCGATCACCTTCGACGGCCGGGACCTCGTCGAGCTCGAAACCCACGAGATCGCCCGCCACGGCGTGATCCGAACGTTCCAGATCGTGCGCGTCTTCGACGAGATGAGCGTGCTCGACAACGCCGCCGCGGGTGCGCTGTTCGGCACCGAGGACTCCGTCTCCAAGGAGGAGGCCCGCGAGATCGGACGGGAGGCGCTGGAGTTCATCGGTCTGGCTGACAAGGCCGACCTCGAGGCGGGATCGCTCCCGATCGCCCAGAAGAAGCAGCTCGAGCTGGCGCGGGCGCTGGCGGCCGATCCGAAGCTCGTGTTGCTCGACGAGATCGCGAGCGGGCTCACGCCCGGTGAGATCGAAACCCTCACCGAGACGATCCGTCGGATCCGCGACGAGCGCGGGATCTCCGTGTTCTGGATCGAACACATCATGGACGCGATCATGGGGGTCGCAGACCGGATCATCGTGTTGAACAGCGGTCGAAAGATCGCGGAGAACTCCCCGTCGGCGATCCGCAACGACGAGGAAGTCATCGAGGCCTATCTGGGTGAGGAAGCATGATCGAGGCAGACGAGATCGACGCCTCCTACGGCGGGATACAGGTGTTGTGGGACCTCTCCGTGTCGGTATCGGAAGACGACGGCGTGGTCGCAATCGTGGGCCCCAACGGCGCGGGCAAGTCGACGCTCCTGCGGATCCTCTCGGGACTTCACCCCATCGACGACGGCCGGGTGACGCTGTGGGGAGAGGACATCGACACGCTCGAGCCCTCGGACATCGTCCGCAAGGGATTCGTCCACGTCTCCGAGGAGCGGAACCTCTTCGGCGAGATGAGCGTCAAGGAGAACCTCGAGATGGGTGCGTACACTCGCCGGGACACCCTCGAGGAGAACCTCCGTGAGATGTACGAGCTGTTCCCGGTCCTCGAGGAGCGCAAGGACCAGAGCGCCGGGTCGCTCTCGGGCGGGGAACAGCAGATGCTCGCGATCGCACGCGGGCTCATGGCGGAGCCGAAGATCCTCGCGCTCGACGAACCCAGCGAGGGGCTCGCTCCCCAGATCACGACTCGGATGTTCGAGAAGATCGAAGCGATCAGCGAGGACGTGACCGTGCTGATCATCGAACAGCACGTCCACCGCGCGCTCTCGCTGGCCGAGCGGGCGTATCTGCTGGAGAACGGTGAGATCGTCACCGAGGACACCGGCCAGGGACTATTGGACTCCGAACACGTCGAGCAGGCGTACCTCTGACTCGCCGCGGGCGTCGCTCGAAACTCACGCGGAGAACGGAGGAGAAGTCGTTTTTCACGAACCGACCGTCGCGGCGGCGACGCCGCCGATCAGTCGGCGGTTCCCTCGGGCGGCGGGTCCGCGTCCCCGTCGTTCCAGGGCGCGTACCGTTCGACCAAATCGTCGAGGACCGGGACCACCCCGCTTCTGAAGTAGAGGAACAGGAAGATGAGCATCAGGCCGAAGATCGGTTCGCGCCAGTCGGTGAACGACTGCACGAGCACCTCCTCGAGTGCGACGACGATACCCGCGCCCACGACGGGGCCGAGCGTCGTCCGCAGACCGCCGACGATCAGGACGATGAGCACCAGCACGTCGACGGTGAGGAACGCGAACGACCCCGGGAGGATGTACGCGGCCTCCCTGGCGTAGAACGCGCCCACGAAGCCGAAGACGAACGCGGCGATGAAGCCGGCAATCACCTTGTACCGAACGACGTCGACGCCGATCGACGAGGCGGCGACCTCGTCCTCGCGGATCGCCGCGAACGCGACGCCGAACCGCGAGTTCACCAGCCAGACGTACAGCACCAGCAGCGCGAACAGCAGCACGAGCAGCACGTAGTAGAGGACGAGTTTCTCGCCCACGCCGATCGGTCCGGCGATCGTGTCCAGCGAGAAGTACCTGTACGGGAAGCCCGTCGACCCGCCGGTGAGGCCCCGAGCGCCCACGAACACCTCGGACAACACGATCTGGAGGTTCAGGGTAAGAATGGAGATCAGCACCACGGTGAACTTCCGCTTGGCCGATACCCAACTCACGGCGACCCCGATCAGGCCGGCGATGAACGCGGCGATGGGGAGCGTGAGCCACGCGGTGACACCGAACTCGTCTGCCATGATCGCCGTTCCGTAGCCGCCGACGCCGGCCAGTCCGCCCATGAACAGGAACAGCTGGTCGGTCTGCCCGAAGACGATGTTCAACGCGACGCCGAACATCGCCACGACCACCAGGTGCGCGAGGATGCTCTCGTAGTAGCTGCTGCCGAGCACCGGGAGCGGTGCGATCGCCAGCAGGGCGGTGACGAGGCCGACGCGGCCGAGTTCTCCCCTCGGAAGCGCGTTCATGCTATCGCCTCCGGCTTGGCCAGCAGGAACACGATCGCCGCCCCGAAGAGGATGACCGTCGCCACGTACGAGCCGACGAAGAAGTTCGCGAACTGGTTAACGAACCCGAGGAGCACCCCGGCGACGATCGCGCCGCCGAGACTCCGGACGCCGCCGACGATCGACACGATGAGCGCGAACGTCGTGTACTGGAAGCCGTCGGCGACCGAAACGGTCTGCCCGACCGCCCAGACGACTCCGGCGATGCCCGCGACCGTGACGGAGAGGACGAAGATGAGCGTGCGGATGCGGCGGGGGTTGACACCCACGAGCTGTGCGCCCTGCTCGTCTTGGAACACAGTCCGCGTCGCCTTTCCGAGGTACGTCAGCCGGAGGAAACTGAACAGGATCGCGAGCGCGACGGCCCCGACCCCGATCACGACGAGCGAACTGCTCCTGACTACTGCCGCTCCGATCGTGACCGTCGGCAGATCGACCGGAAGCCCGTAGCTCCCCGGGAACGAGGGGATGGCTATCCCCGACGTGAGGCTCAGTCCGTTGATGAAGAAGCCGTCCAGGAACACGGTCAGTCCAAGCGTCACGAAAATCCCGAGGAGGATCCGTTCCTCACCGGTCGAGCGATACACCAACGAGAGGAGCGTTCGGTCGACGAGAAGCCCGATCCCGGCCGCGACGAGTACGCCGATTACCGCGGCGACGATCACGCCCTGGCCGCTGTTGACGGCCCAGGAGGCGATCAGTACCGCGATCACGGAGAACACGCCGATGGAGAGGTTGAGTACCTCCCCGAGCCCGAAGACGAGCGTGATACCGACGCCCAGTAGTGCCAGAAAGACACCGAAGGCGAGTCCGTCGATGGCGACAGCGGCCATCGTGCTGATTGTTACCATAAACGTGTGCTCAAGACTGTGGGTGTGGTGTGTATATGTTTCGGCTTTCAACGGTCATTGAGATGTCGGTGCGGTCCTCGAACCGCCGGAACCGGAACGCGTCCGACCCGGCGGTCGCCCGGTCGTTACTCCCCGGGCACTCGGGCCGGAACCGGCTCGGACCGGTAGAGCTCCTCGTAGCTGTGGTTACCGTTCGAGTCGTACGAGGGAGCCTCCAGAAGGAGGTTGCTGAACAGCACGACCTGCTGGTCCAGTTCGCCGTACTCGTTCCACTGGATCGGCTCGGCGAACAGCGTGTCGACGGACGTGTTCCGGATGCCGTTCGCGATCTCGGTCGGCTCGGTCGAGCCGGCCTCCTCGATACCCGCCGCCAGGATGTACGCGGTGACGTACCCGTAGGCGGTGTGAGTGTTGAACTGCATGTCGTACTCCTCGGCGAAGGCGCTGCCCACCTCCGTGAACGCCTCCTCGTACGGGTTCGAGTTGTGGATGTGGACGTAGTTCTCGATCGCCTCCTCGGAGAGCGCGCCCGTAAGCAGTTGCGGCGGGGCGCTCGATCCGGTGATAACGTCGGGGTTCAGTCCGACCTCGTACGCCTGGTTCGCGATGCTGACCCCGCCCGGCGGGTGGCCGCTCGAGATGAGCATCTCCAGGTCGTCGGAGAACTGCCGCAGGTAGGACGTGAAGTCGCTCGCGCCGACGGGTGCGACCTGGATGTTCACGTCGACATCGAAGTACTCGTTGATGGCGGTCTCGGCCGACCGCCCCCACGCGTAGTCGCCGATGATCGCGCCGACGTTCGAGTAGTCGGCCTCGGCGAAGGCGCTCGCCTGCGCCTGGATGTACGTCGACGCGGGGTTGAGTCCGACTCGGAACACGTGTCGCGTCTCCTGTGTGATTACGTCGTCAGCGCCGGACATGTGGAGCAGGTGCGGCACCTGAAGCTCCTCGGCGGTCTGTGAGACGCGGATCCCGACGTCGGAGGAGACCGCGCCGGTCGTCGCGACGGCACCGTCCTGTTCGACGAGCCGCCGGAAGCTCGAGTCCGCCTGTCCGGCGTCGGCACCGGTGTCGGTCACGCTGACTTCGAGGTCGCGACCGTCGAGCACGCCGCCGTTGGCGTTGATCTCCTCGACTGCGAACTGGAGCCCGTCGCGGTGGGGGGTCGCCCACGCGGCGAACGGCCCGGATACCGGCTCGAGCGCGCCGATGGTGATCGGGTCGGAACTTCCGCCGCCGTTGTCGCCGCCGTCGTCGCCACCGTTTCCGCCGTTACCCGAACATCCTGCGAGGACGCCGAGGGTTGCTGTACCACCGCTGGCCTTCAGAAACGCACGCCTGTTTATGCGTGTCATTGCCATTCGGTCGGATTCTACGTGTTTAATTGTGTCGGTGCCCCAGCCCCGTGTGCGGTGATCGATCGTGCAATTAACCATCGAACTGCCTTCATCCCGTGTACCATCTATTGAAACGATCTATCTCCGACGAACGCCCGAGGCACGGTACACTATCTGTTCGGGGACGGGTATCTGCGGCGGCCGTGCGGCGCTGTGGTGTGGATCGCCGGCGCTGTGGTGTGGATCGTCCGGTTCCCGTCTCATCGGGCGACTGTGCGCCGCGAAACACTTATGAGAATTCTGGATAGTCGATCACCGATGTCAGCAGACGATAGTCTCAGCCGTGCGGAAGTAACAGACCGGATCAGGCGCGCACGGGCGCTCCTCCAAGAGGTACGGGACGAGTCGGCGACGCCGGTCGTCGCGCACTCGGCCCACCAGGCGGACATGTACTGCCACCGACTCATGTGGGAACTGGGCGAGGAGACGGCGAACACGCCCGAGTTGGAGGAACGGATCGGCGTCGAGGGGAACGACTGATGCGCGACAGCTACCGCCCCCGGTACAACGCCGCCGCGGCCGACAGCGACCACTGGAACGAGTACATGGAGACGATGCCGCGGGAGGATCTCGACGCTCTCCACCTCAGGCGCATTCGGCGCAACATCGAGTACGCCTACGACAACATCCCGTTCTACCGGGAGCTCTACGACGACGCCGGCGTGACGCCGAGCGACATCAAGACGCTCGAGGACTTCAACACGAAGGTCCCGATCATCGACAAGCCGGACCTGATGGAGATCCAGAAGGAGCACGGCGGCGACCCGTTCCGCGGCCGCGACCCGTCCGGTCCCGAGCATCACATGTACCGGTTCCAGACGAGCGGCACTACCGGCGCGCCGCTGCAAGAGGCCGTGACTCAACCGGCGACGATGGCCGTGGGCGACGCGTGGAACTACGGCTTCTGGCGGTGCGGCGTCCGCCCGGACGACACGTTCTACTTCGCGTTCCCGTTCGGCACCTTCCTCGGGTTCTGGAGCGCCTACTGGGGCGTCCGCCGGCTCGGCGCGACCGTCAGAAGCGGTGCCGGCCAGTCGACCGAGGAGCGCATCAACGACATCGTCAGCGTCGACCCCGACGTCGTCGTCATGACGCCGACGTACGCGATGTACCTGCTGGAGAAGGCCGACGAGATGGGCGTCGACCTCTCGGAGACGAGCGTCCGACTCACCGTCCACGCCGGCGAGAAGGGACCGTTCGTCGACTCGGTCCGATCGCGGATCGAGGAGGGGTGGGACGCGGAGGTGTGGGACGCGTACGGGCAGTCCGAGTCGATCTTCCTCGGCACGACCATGGACACCGACTCGGGAGGCGTCAACCCCGTCGAACCGTACTACTACTCGACCATCGTCGACCCGGACACCGACGAGGTCATCCACGAGGACGGCGCGCGCGGCGAGCACATCATCACCTGTCACATTCCGACCGCGCCAGGGCTCACGCTCCGGTACCGCTCGCACGACATCGTCGAGATGTACCACGACTCGCGGGACGTGTTCGACACGGACCTCACCTGGAAGTTCTTCGAGGGAAGCGTCCTCGACCGGACGGACAACATGCTCACGCTCCGGGGGACGAACATCTACCCGCGGGCGATCGAGGAGGTGATGACCGGCGTCCCGAACGCGACGCCCCACTACGAGATCCACGTCGACCGCGAGTCCGGCAACGACCAGATGACGGTGCAGATGGAGGCCTCACCGGACCTCGATCGCGACTCCTACGGCGACCTCGAGGACGAGCTCCGGGCGGAGTTACAGGAGGCGGTCGGCGTCAGGATCGACTTCGAGGTCACGGAACCCCAGAGCCTGCCCAGGTACGAACTCAAGTCCAAGCGGTTCTTCGACCACCGCGACCAGTCGTGAGGCGCGGTCGGCACCTGTTCGTCTCCGATTCCGTGTCGACGCCGTCGCCGCTCACCGTTCCCCCCGGATCGGTGCGGGAACCGACCCGAACGCCCGCCGACCCCGGTGACCGGAACGTTCAATGGGTCTACTGACAGACGGCAACACATGCCATCATCGGTCAGGAGACTCGACGCCGACGCGGAGGTCCCGCCGCAGGCGTTCGAGGACTACATCGTGGACATGGACTTCCACGTCAACCCGGTCGAAGACGAGCTGCTGGCGTACGTGGAGGACGACCGCGCGCTCGACAAACTCACGACCGAGTTCGGCGCGACGCCGGTCATGGGCAAGTGGGACGCCGCGTACGGCATCGAGGAGGGACAAGAGGGCTTGTTCACGCAGGGACGCGCGAAGTACGCCGAGGACGTCCGGGAGGCCTGCGAGACGATCGCCGTCGACGACCCGGTCGTCAACCCCGGGATCAACAACCTGAACCTCCAGCACCACCCGGTATTGAAGAACGCGGTCTGTCAGGCCGCCAACGACTACATGCTCGACAACTTCGCCGACGAGGGCATGTATACGGCGATGATGGTTCCCAAGTGGGACCCCGAGTACGCCGTCGAGGAGATCGAGCGGGTCGCCGCCGAGGACGGGATCGTCGCCGCCTACTCGTGGTTCGACCCGAAGGTCCCGTGGGGGAACGAGCAGTTCGACCCCGTCTTCGAGGCGCTCGTCGACCACGATCTCCCGCTGCTGCTACACGGCTCGCTCGCGTACTGGCCCCAGCACTCCTACGTCGGCGACGACATGCTCACCTGGACGGAGGTGCTCGGCTTCGACTGGCCGATCCACGGCATGGTCAACCTCGTCAACATGATCATGCGCGGGGTCTTCGACAAGTACCCCGACCTGAACGTCGTCTTTCAGGAGGCGGGCCACTGGTGGACGCCGTTCCTCCGCTACCGGATGGACGAGTTCTACGAGATGCACCCCGACGACGTCCAGATCACGCCCCGGAAGATGGAGTCGGGCGAGCGATACCTCCAACGCGCGCCCAGCGAGTACCTGCGCGACAACGTCTCGCTGTGTACGCAGCCGTTCGCGCTCCCGCGGAACTCCGGCGACGCGCGCAAACTGCTGGAGCTGTCGATGGCCGAGGAACTGTTCACTTACTCCAGCGACTGGCCCCACCAGACGCTCGACCCGCCGACGTGGTTCTACACCTCCAACGCCTTCGACGACGACGACCTCAGGGAGCGCATCCTGAGCGGGAACGCCGTGGACATCCTGAACCTCTGACCATGAGTGGGAACGACACCGTCGAGCCGACTGAGGACGGGTTCACCAGGGTCGCGAGCGCGTCGGAGGTCCCCGAGGGCGAGGGGATCGGCGTCAGCGTCGACGGGATCGAGGTCGCCGTGTTCAACGCCGGCGACGAGTTCCTCGCGATCAGCAACCGCTGCGCCCACCAACAGGCACCGCTGTGCAAGGCCGGCGACGAGAAGATCAACGCCGAGGACACGTGGACCGGGAAACGCGGCGGCGTCGACGTCGAGTCGAAGACGGTCGCGTGTCCGTGGCACCTGTGGTCGTGGGACCTCGAGACCGGGGAACACGAACCCTCGGGCAAGCGGATCGGCACGTTCGACTGCACGGTTCGGGACGGCGACGTGTTCGTCCGGATCTGAGCCGGGGGGCGTCGCCGGCGCGGTCGTCGCCGTCGCGTGATCGCTCGGCGGACTCATCTTTATTACCGCCCACCGCGGGCGTCGACACGTGCAGCAGGACAAGACCACGGGGATGGCCGAGGCCGTCTCCCGGATCGACCCCGGAAGCGCCGTCGCCGCCGGACTGGCGCTCGAACACGCGATCCCCTTCGCGGCCGGCCACGAACTGCTCAGACAGGGTATCGACGACCTCACGCTCGTCGGACCGATCAGCGACGTGCTGTTCGACCAGCTGATCGGGGCGGGGCTCGTCTCGCGCGTCCGCGCGGCGTGGACGGGCAACGTGAGCGCCGGCAGCGGCTACAACTTCCGCCGGGCGGCCGAGTCCGGCGACATCGAGGTGGAGAACCACTCGAACTTCTCCATCGCGCTCGCGCTCCAGGCGGCGTCGATGGGAGTGCCGTACCTCCCGACGCGGTCGCTGCTCGGCAGCGACATCGCGACCGAACCCCAGTTCCAGGTCGCCGACGACCCCTTCGAGGGCGAGCCGATCGTCCGGGTCCCCGCCGTCGCTCCGGACTGGGCGGTCGTCCACGTCCAGCGCGCCGCGCCGACCGGTGACGCCCACTTCTGGGGGAACACCGGGATCACCTACGAGGCGGTCCGCGCGGCCGATCACGTGCTCGTCACCTGCGAGGAGGTCGTCGACGTCTCGACGATCAAACGCGATCCGAGTCGGACCCGCATCACGCGCGAGCAGGTGGACGCGGTCGTGGAAGCCCCCTTCGGGGCCCACCCGTCGCCCGTGGCCGGTCACTACGACCGGGACAACGAGTTCTTCCTCGAGTACGCGGATGAGACGCGGGAGGCGGACGGCTTCGACGCCTGGGCCGACGCGTGGGTCCACGGCGTCGACGACCGCGAGTCGTACCGCGAGCGGTACGAGCGCGAGGTCGGTCGGGACCTCTCGGTGACCGAGCCGACCGTCGCCGCGGAGGTGCGCTATGGGCAATGAGCGATCGGCGGGCGGCACCGGCGGAGACGGAGCCGATCGGGAACCGGTCACGCCGGGGGAGTACACGCCCCGCGAGCAGATGGTGAGCGCGGCCGCCCGCGAGATCGACGACGGCGACGTGGCGTTCGTGGGGATGCGACTGCCGCTCATCGCCTTTCAGGTGGCGGTGAGCACCCACGCGCCGACCGCGATGTCCGTCTTCGAGAGCGGCGTGGTCCGCGACGACCCGGCCGACGGTTTCCTCCACACGATGTGTGACCTGTCGAACCTGAACCGCGCCGTGTCGCTGACGGAGATGACCGACGTGATGGGTCGGCTCGCTCGCGGCGACGTAGACGTGGGCTTTCTGGGCGGCGCTGAGATCGACCGATACGGCAACCTCAACACCACCCGCGTCCGCGACGGCGACCGGACGATACGGCTCCCCGGCAGCGGCGGCGCGTGCGACATCGCCTGCATGGCCGACAGGACGGTGATCCTCATGGCCCACGAGCCGCGTCGGTTCGCCGAACGGGTCGAGTACGTGACCAGTCCCGGCCACGGCGAGGGCGGGGACTGGCGCGAGCGAGAGGGACTGCCCGGCGGCGGTCCCGACGCGCTTGTGACGACGAAGGCGACGTTCGGGTTCGACGACGGCGAGCTCTTCCTGCGGAGCTGTCACCCGGGCGTCGACCCCTCGTCGGTGGTCGGGGACTTCCCGTGGGACCTGCGGACCAGCGAGGGGGCCCGCGGCGAGCCCGTCGCGACGACCGACGTGCCGACCCGCGAGGAACTGGATCTCGTGCGCACGTTCGACCCCGACGGCTTCTGGACCGAGTGATCGGCGGCCCGGCGGGCAGAGTCGTCAGGTCGCCGGGCCGCCGGGGTGCACGCGACTCCGGGCTCCACGGAGGCGTCGTCGATCCCGGGGCCCGCGGAGGCGTCATCGACCCCGGGTGAGCGGTATCGAGCCGGCGTCTGCAACCTACATAATCGTCGCGGTAGGAACTTCTATAACGCCCCCGTTTCCACTATCGACCGTCATGCAATCCCACGTGCCCGAGGAGAAGCGGCCCAGTCCCGACTCCGCCCCCGAACTGGTACACGCCGTTCCGGAGGTACACTATCCGAACGAGATCAACGTCGCGACCGAGCTCGTCGACCGCCACGTCGCGGACGGCCACGGCGACGATCCGGCCATCCGCTTCGAGGACGACGAGACGACGTACGCGGAGCTACAGGCGCAGGTGAATCGGCTCGCGAACTCGTTGGCCGACCTCGGCGTCGAGCCCGGACACCGCGTGCTCGTTCGCTTCCCCAACCGCCCGGAGGCGGTGATCTCCTGTCTCGCGATCCAGAAGCTCGGCGGGGTCGCGCTCCCCTCGATGAAGCTGCTGCGCGCGAAGGAACTCGAGTACATCGTCAACGACGCGGGCGCGACCCACGCCGTCGTGTACGACGACCTCCTCGATGAACTGGAGAACGCGATGCCGGAGCTCGACACCCTTGAGGAGGTCGTCGTCGCCGAGCGCGGGGCGGGCGTCGAACACGACCACCACGGGTTCGACGACCTCCTCGAGGCGGGCGAGGAGACGTTCGACGCCTACGACACGGAACGGGACGACCTCGCGCTCATGCTGTACACGAGCGGGACGACCGGTCGACCGAAGGGCGCGGTTCACACCCACCGACAGCTGCTCGCGACGGCCGACTCCTACGCACGCTACTGCATCGAGCCGACGCGGGACGACGTGTTCGGCGGGAACCCGCCGCTCCCGTTCGCGTACGGCTACGGCGACCTGGTCACGTTCCCGCTGCGATTCGGCGCGACGACGAGTCTCGTCGAGGACGCCAAGCCGGTCGACCTCCTTCACGCCATCGAGGACCATGGCATCTCCGTGCTGTGTTCGATCCCCACGGCGTTCAACCAGATGCTCTCCGGGCACCCGGACGCGGCCGAGGAGTTCGACCTCTCCTCGCTTCGCGTCGGGATGAGCGCCGGCGAGCCGCTCGCGCCGAGCACGTTCGAGGAGTTCCGAGAGGAGTACGGCATCAAGCTGCTCGACGGTATCGGAACCACGGAGATGCTCCACATCTTCGTCAGCCACCGCCACGACGAGGAAGTCGATGCCAGCGCAACGGGCTTCCCGGTGCCGGGCTACGAGTGCAAGGTCGTCGACCCGGAGACCCGCGAGGAGGTCGAGCGCGGCGAGGCGGGCCTGCTCGCGGTCCGCGGCCCGACGGGCATCAGCTACTGGGGCCGCCCCGACAAGCAGGAGGAGGCGGTCGTCGACGGCTGGAGCTACCCCGGCGACATCTTCGCACACCGGCCCGACGGCCGCCTGGAGTACAAGTCCCGCCGCGACGACCTCATCATCTCCTCGGGGTACAACATTCCCGGCCCGGAGGTCGAGAACGTCGTTCAGGAGCTCGACGAGGTCGCGGAGGTCGCCGTCGTCGGCGCGCCCGACGAGCAGCGCGGCAAGATCGTCAAGGCGTTCGTCGTCACCGCCGACGGCGTCGAGGGGAGCGACGACCTCCGGGAGTCGATCCAGGACCACGTCAAGCAGACCTTGGCTCCGTACAAGTACCCACGGGCGGTGGAGTTCGTCCAGGAACTCCCGCGCACGGAGACCGGGAAGATCCAGCGGGTCAAACTCCGAGAGCGCGAAGAGGGGGAGAACTGACCGTCGCCTGGAACCGGACCATCCGACCGAGTCGCCCCGGGGACGCGAGCGCTTTTTGTTCCCCGCCGTGTTCCGACCAAGCGGATGACGAAACGGACATTCGAGGACATCGAGGAGGGCGCAGTCCACGACCTCGGCAGCTTCCGGGCCGAGGAGGCGGAGATGCGGGCGTTCGCCGAACGGTACGACCCGCAGCCGATCCACGTCGACCCCGAGGCCGCGGCCGACTCCATCTTTGGCGGCATCATCGCCAGCGGCTGGTACACCGCCTCGTGTTGCATGCGGCTGCTCGTCGACGGCTTCTTCAACGACACGGTGAGCATGGGCGCGTTCGGGATGGAGGAGCTCCGGTGGAAGACGCCGGTCCGCGCCGGCGACACCGTCGCGGTCGAGTTGGCGATCGCGAAGAAGACACAGTCCGACAGCCGCGACGATCGCGGCTACGTCGACGTCGACGTGACCGCGACCAACCAGGACGGCGAGGAGGTCGTCTACTGGCGCGCGACGAACATCATCGGGACCCGACAATGACCGGCGACCCGCCACCGACGCCGAATCCCACACCGACGCCGAATCCGCCAGCGACCCTGGTCGTCGACTTCCGCGGAGCAGCGGCGTGACGGTCGATCGGATCCCGGTCTCCTCGGGCGGTCCCGAGGGGACAAACAGCGCGTACGTGCTCCCCGATCGAGGGATACTCGTGGACCCCGGCCCGCCGGGCGAGGAGGCGTGGGCGGAACTGTGCGAGGGCCTGCGCGGCGCGGGCGTCGCACTCGACGCGATCGATCACGTCGTCGCCACGCACTGGCACGCTGATCACGTCGGCCTGACGACGCGGCTCGCGGCTGCTGCGGACGCGACGATCCACATGCACGAGCGCGACGCCCCGCTGCTGGCCGACTACGCCGCCGAACGCGAGCGTCGCCTGCGACGCGACGAGCGGACGATGCGCTCGTGGGGCGTCCCGGCCGACCTCGCGGCCGCCGTAGTCGACGGCGACGAGCCGTCACCGCTCCCCGACCGGACGCCGGTCGAGGCGCACGCCGACGGCGACGACATCGCGGGTGCGACCATGGTGCACACGCCGGGACACACCGCCGGTCACCTCGCGCTCGCGGTCGACGGCCACTTGTTCGTCGGCGACACGGTACTGCCGATGTACACCCCGAACGTCGGCGGCAGCGACACCAGGACGACGGACCCCCTCGCCTCGTTTCTCGACTCGCTCGACCGGCTGGACCGACTGGAAGCGACCGTACACCCCGGACACGGCACGACCGACGATCTCGCGGGCCGATCCGAGTCGATCCGCGAGCACCACCGAACGCGGAGCAGACGGGTGCTCGACCGGGCGTCGCGACTGGACCGGCCGACGCCGTGGGCGATCGCGACGGACCTGTTCGGGGAGATGCGAGGGGTCCACGCCAAGTTCGGTGCCGGCGAGGCCGCGGCCCACCTCGGGTACCTTGAGGGACACGGCGACGTGGAGCGCGTCGACGAGGAACCGCTCCGGTTCGAGTCCAGCCGCGAACCGGAGTCGGACCCGACAGCGTTCGAGTAGACCGGTCCACGGCTTCACGCCCCACTCACCCCCCACTCACGCCGGCGCTAGAGGTCCAGCGTCTCCGTCGCGATCGTGGTCCGCTGGATCTCGGACGTGCCGCCGATGATGCTGAGGATCTTCGCGTCGCGGTAGTACCGCTCCACGGGCATCCCCTTTTGATAGCCCTTCCCGCCGTGGACCTGGATCGCGTTGCGAGTGACGAACTCGGCGGCCTCGCTCCCCGCGAGCTTCGCGGCGCTGGACGCCCGGGTGTCGCCCTCGTCGGCCGCGATCGCCGCCGCCGAGGAGTACACGAGGTGTCGCGCACCCGCGAGCTGCTGGTACATGTCCGCTATCAACACCTGCACGGCCTGGTACTCGCCGACGGGACTGCCACCCTGTTCCCTGTCGCCGGCGTACGCCGTCGCCTCGTCGAAGGCGGCGCGCGCGATCCCCGCGCCGATCGCGCCCAATCCCGTGCGCGCCATGTCGATCGTCCCCATCGCGATGCGGAATCCGCCGCCGACTTCCCCGAGGAGGTTCTCGGTCGGGATCTCCACGCCGTCGAGCCTCGAGTCGCCGGTGACGTGGCCCCGCATGCCCATGTACTCGACGCGGTCGAACTCGAACCCCGGGGCGTCGTCGACGCCGGGGACGATGAACACGCTCACGCCGTGAGAGTCCTCGGGCTGCGGGCGCTTTCGCGCGACCACGAGGTGCACGTCGGCGACGCCGGCGTTCGTGCCGAACGCCTTCTCGCCGGTGAGGCGGTAGCCGTCGTCGGCATCCGTTCCCGCGTCCGCCTCCGCGACCGTGCTCAGTTCCGTCGGCGAACTCCCCGCGTCGGGCTCGGTGAGCAGCATCGCGCCGACCGCCGCTCCGGAGGCCATCCGCGGGAGGTACTCCTCGCGCTGGGCGTCGGTTCCGAACCGGGCGATCGGCAGCGCCGCGAACGTGTGCCCCTGGATCGTCTCCGCGACCGCGCCGCTCGTGGCGGCGATCCGCTCGACCGCGAGACAGTAGCCGAGGAAGTCGCTCGTCAGGCCTCCGTACTCCTCGGGAAGTAGGAGTCCCAGCAGCCCCCGGTCTCCGGCCTCCTCGATCACGTCCCGCGGGAACTCGTCGGAGGCTTCGATCTCCGCGGCCCGCGGCTCGACGACCTCCGTCGCGAACGCGTTCGCTCGGTCTCGGACGGTCCGATGGTTCTCACTCAGCGCCGACTCGATGAGATGCATGCTATCGGCTCCTCCCCGAACCCAGATAAACCTACGCGCGAGCGACCGCGCCGCCGACGGCTCCATCTCTCAGGAATGTCGTCCCGCGCCGCCGCCTCCCGGTTCACTCGTCGGCCAGCGCTTCGACGAGCGAGTCGATCGAGTACGACGACAGCGCGCGCGCGTCGTCGTACAGCGTCTCGATGACGTACGTCGAGTTGGTGCGCTCGACCGCGGGAACGCGCTCGAACTCCCGGAGCAGTCGCCCGACTGCGTCGTCGTCGGGCAGGTGCGCCACCGCGACGAAGTCCGTCTCACCCATCGTCGACAGCAGCGTCGTCACGCCCTCCAGGTCGGCGATCGTGCCGGCCACGTCGTCGTGGTCGCCCGCGTAGTCCGCGAGCACCTCCACCAGCACCGTCACGCCCAGGCCGAGGGCGTCGAGGTCGATGTCGTACAGGTCGTTGCGGATCACGCCCGCATCGCGGAGGTTGTTCAGGCGGTAGTGTACCGTCGACACGGGGATCCCCGTCTCCTCGCTGATCCGGTCGGGACTGCCAGTCCCGTGGTCCGCGATCGCCTTCAGGATCCGCAGGTCGCGCTCGTCCATACGTCTCTCCCCGTCCTCCACCCCGATAGTTCCAGCCCTCTCCAGGTGATCACCAGTCCGATCGAACTCGGTTCAACTGAGCGCGGGTGACCTCGCGGCCGCGGTCGTCGCGCTCGGGACGATCCTACTCGGTCGACCTCGACTCGGCTCCGGACGTTACTCTCGCTCCGCTCGGAGCGCGATGTCGCCGCTGGCCGCGACTGCGACCGCGACGCCGGCGTAGGTAAACGAGACGTAGACGCCTGCGTCGTCGGCCCCGTTTCCGGTCAGCACGTCGTTCAAGCCGTCTACGTCGATCCGATCCTCCAGCGGTGGGAGCGCCGTCGGGTCGCGACCGGTGACGGCCGCGACCGCCTCGATCACGGCGATACTCGGCTGCACATCGGGGTCGACCTCCGAGCGAAACGCGCGATCGGAGCCTTCGCGCTCGAGTTCACGCTCGCCCGACGCGGTCTGCTCGCTCGTCTCCGCGTCCCATCGGGGAGGCAGATCGTTTCGATCGGACCACGAGTCCATCGCGACGACCATAGCGGACCGACGGGTAAAAAGAGGCGGACTCTGGGGTGAGGGCGGTCGTCGACTCCTACCGAACGCCGGGACCGATCGAATCGGGACAGTCCCACCGACGCCTCCCGGGAACCAGGTGAGTACGGTGGGTACGCTGCCGCTTCCGGCGAGGAACGCCCCGCCTAACTTACTCGCAAGCGGGTGTGGATCGCCGTATGCATAACTCGTCCTCACCGAACTCGGATCGGTCGGAGTCGGTCGTCCCGGAATCGATCGACCCGATTTCGATCGCGTCGGGCAGCCTCACGCGTCTCGAGCTCTCGTTGTGGCGCGCGCTGAAGACGACCGACGAGCCGGAGTCGCGGTATCACATCCGGACCGCGTTGCAGCACGTCGAGGTGGTCCGAACTGCGGGCGCACCCGACGGCGATGCCGAACGCACGACGGGAGACGAGCAGCGATAGTCCGTCCGAGGGACGGATCGATCCGGGAGGGCCGACATCAGCGAAGTCGCTCGAACGGTCGGGTCGATACCCGATCGAGTCGATACCCGGGTCAGACCGACCGCGGCCGATCACCCCGCGGCTCGGGTCACACCCGGTCGTCGAGGCTCACAACGTCGTCGCGGCCGACGACCATGAACGCGTCCTCGCGGAGCATGTCCTCGTCCGTCGGCAACACGATCACCTCCTCTCCCCCGCTGGTCGAGGTCGGGATGAAGTCCAGGTCGAGGAGCCGGTAGCCGAGGTCGTCGATCGGGTCGGGATTCGGCGGGAGCTCTCGCCAGTCCTCGTTCACGAACGGCACCGTCATAGCCCTCGTTCGACGGTGAACGTCGCGTCGCCGTCGACGGTCACTTCGGTGATGTCGCCGTCGAACCGGTAGGCGTCGACGCCGCCGCCGACGAGGCCGATCACCTTGCCGTCGCGGGCGATGTCGCGGATCCGATCCCAACCGGCACCGTCCTCGGTGACTCGGCTCGCCTCCGTGTCGCGGACGACCTCGCCGCTGACGGTGAACGTGTAGTTCGTCGGCGAGTCGGCGTCCTGGCCGTCGACGAGCACGCGCTTCGAGAACTCCTCGACGCCCGGGTCGTCCGTGCGGTCGCCGTCGCCTCCGGCGTCGGCGTCGCCCGATCCGTCGTCGGTCGAGTCGTCGCCTCCGTCGACGCCGGTTCCGCCGTCGTCCGTCCGATCGTCGTCGCCGTCGCCGTCGGCGATTCCGGTTCCGCCGTCGTCGGTCCGACCGCCGTCCGTCGAGTCGTCGCCCGTGGAGTCGTCGCCGGTCGACCCGTCGTCGGTATCGCTACCGTCCGTCGATCCGTCGTCGGTCGATCCACCCTCGTCGGTGTCCGGACCGCCGTTCACCAGTTCCTCGAACGTCGTGGTCGTGCCGTCGAGCGATACGGAGTACTCGTAGCCGTCGTCGACGAGGTAGTCGGTCACCTCGCCGTCGAAGCGGAACGAGTCCAGTTCGCCCGGCTTCAGGTCGTTGACGACGAGCGTCGAGGAGCCGTCGTCGTTGCGGACGACGTCCTCGTCGCGCGGGTCGGCGGTCTCTCCGTACGTCGCGCCGCCGGAGACGTCGATCCGCATGTCGAAGTCGCCGACGCGCGCGTCCGCCGACACCGGATTGTCCTCGCCCGCCTGAAGGACGATCGTGTGCTCGTAGTCGGCCGGATCGTCGGACCCGGTGTCCTCCTCCTCGGAGGACGATCGTCCCCACGGGCCGACGCCGGCGGCGACGCCGTCGATCTCGTCGGCAGCGTCGTAGCCGGTGACCTCGGAGGGAAGCGGGAACGTCGCGGACGCCTCGGTGAAGCCGCTTCCGGAGAAGTCGGGCTCGACGGCTCGGCTGCCCGAGCCCTCGACCGTGCAGTTCTCGATCGTCACGTCGCAGGCACCGTTGCTCTTGTCGCGAACGAGATCCCCGTCGGAGTCGTTGTAGAACGCGCAGTCGCGGATCGTGACGTTCGACCCGGCCGCGCCGTCGTGGATCTCGATCATGTCGGCCGTGCCGTCGACGTCGAGGAAGATGAGGGAACAGTTCTCGATGACGAAGTTCCCCTGTTGGCGCATCCGGATCCCCCGTGCGTACGGATAGTTGGTGTCGTCGTACGCGGGCGTCTCGGTCACGGCGATCAGACAGTTACGGATGTACGTCGTCGCGGTCTCGTCCGACTCGCGGTGGCCGATCCGGATGTTCGCGATGTTGTTGTTGACCGCCGCGCAGTTCTCGTACGTCATCGGCATCTTGTCGGTGTACGCGCCGTTGTTGGCCATCCACGCCCACGCCGAGTTGCGCACGGTCGCACGCTCGCCGCCGGAGGGGTTGTACAGCGCGCGGTCCTCGCTCCGCTGACCGCCCTCCGGCCAGACGAAGCCGTCGAGCACAGCGCCGTCACGGATGTCGATCCCCGCCTTCGACGAGGGGTTCGACCCGCGGAGGACGACGTTCTCGAGGGTCCCGCGCATGCTCCCGTCCATCGTCCCCGACTCGAGGTTCACGACCACGTCGCCGGGGTCGCCCTGCCCGACGATCCGCGTGTCCGAGCCGATACTGAGGTCGTCGCCGTCCCAGCTGTACTCGCCGGCCGGGACCGCCACGTCGCCCGACTGAGTCAGGTACCGGTTGAAGTCGCCCGCCGCGGCCGCCCGGTCGGCCAGCAGGCCGGCCCCGCCGAGCGTCGCGAACGCGCCGACCCCCTTCAGCAGCGTCCGCCTGCTGGTCGCGCCGGTAGCCTCGTCGTTCGCCTCGGTAGGCGCTTCGTTACTCGCGTCCGTCTCCTTGTGGCTGTTAGCCATGGAGCGGAAGGATGTACCTACCAAGAAGAAGGATACGACGCGATCGAGACAGAACGTCGATAGGATACGGCTACTTGCGGTCGAGAGGCAGTAAGCTGGACATGTCGTAGATACACAATTGCTACCAGTTCGATACCGAAGTAGTATGCTCGAGCTAGTGCGCGTCGACGCGGCGGGGCCGTGATCTCCGATTCAGTAGCACGCTGTGTACGCCGGTACGAAGAGTGTACGGCACGGTAAGGTGGCCGTTCGTCCCGGTAGGGTCGTCGTGGCGAGCACTCCTTCGGTTACGAAACTTGTACCGGACCCCATTCACGACGAGTCCGGTCGGCCACGCCGTGACCGGTCGGCTGACCATAACAAAGGTCGGTGCTCGGGTGGTCTCGGCCGTGAGTGACAGAGGAGACTCCCGGATGCGAACGCTCCTGATCGGGGTCGACGGCGTCTGTCGGCCGGTGTTGGACCCGTTGTTCGAGCGCGACGTGGTCCCGGCGCTGGAGTCGCTGTTCGAGCGCGGCGCGGGGGGAGATCTCGACTCCCAGTTGCCGCCGTGGACGCCCAGCGCGTGGCCCTCGCTGTACACCGGCGTCAATCCGGGCAAGCACGGGGTCTTCGATTTCCTGCGATTCGACGGCTACGACTGGTCGCTGGTCGACCGGACCGACGTGCGCGAGCACGCGCTGTGGGAACTGCTCGACCGCCACGACCTCACCAGCGTCGTGGTGAACGTCCCGGTGACCGGCCCCGCGAGGCCGTTCGACGGCGCGCTCGTCCCCGGCTACATCTCCCCCGAAGAGCCCGAGTGCCACCCCGAGGGGGTGCTCGCGGAGCTCCGAGCCGAGTTGGGCGACTATCGGGTGTACGCGCCCGCCGGCCGCGACGACGACGAGCGAGTCGAGTGGTACGAACGCCTTACCGCCATGCGCGGGGCCGCCTTCCGCCACCTCGCCGAGGAGTACGACCCCCACTTCGGGTTCGTCCAGTTCCAACAGACTGACACCGTGTTCCACGAGTCGCCCGAGGACGGGGAGGCCGTCGAGGGGGTGTTCGCCGCCGTCGACGACGAGATCGACGCGATCCTCGAGGCGTGTTCGCCCGACACCGTGATCGTCGCCAGCGATCACGGGATCGGCCCGTACGACGGCTACGAGTTCCGCGTCAACAGCTTCCTCGCGGAGCGCTCGCTCGTCCGGACGACGCGGGGCGAGGGCGGCATGCCCTCGTGGGGGGACCTGGCCAGATCCGGGACCGACGGCCCGTCGCTGGCGACTCGGCTCGTCCGGGCGGCCTCGGCCGTCGGGCTGACGAGCCAGCGGCTCGGCCGCCTGCTGTCGGCGCTCGGACTCGACGACATCGTGCTCGATCGCGTCCCGAAGTCGACGGTCCACGCGGCGACCGAGCGCGTCGACTTCCCGGCTTCGACCGCGTACATGCGCTCGCGCACGGAGATGGGCATCCGGATCAACGTGGCGGGTCGCGACCCCGAGGGAGTCGTCCCGCCCGACGAGTACGCCGACGTGCGCGAGGAGCTCATCGAGTCGCTCTCCGCCGTGCGGACGCCGGACGGCGAGCCGGCGTTTTCGGCCGTGCTGCCGCGCGAGGCCGTGTTCGACGGGCCGCACGTGGAGGAGGCGGTCGACGTCGTGACCGTTCCCAACGACTTCGACACGTACCTCTCGGCGGCGCTTCGGGGCGAACAGTTCGGGCCGCCGTCTGAGCCGTGGAACCACAAGCCGACGGGGATCGTCGCCCTCGCGGGCGACGGCGTCGACTCGGACGCGTCGCTGTCGGGCGCGCACCTGTTCGACGTGGCACCGACCGTGCTGTCGACGATGGGCGTCCCGCCCAGCGATCGGATGGACGGCGACACGCTCGAACCGGTGTCCGCCGAGCCGGCGGCGGCGTACCCGCCGTTCTCGTCTCGCCGTCCGATCGGGGAGAACAGCGGTGACGGCGTCGAGGCCGACCACGACGGGGCCGTCGCAGACCGACTCGCGACGCTGGGCTATCTTGAGGGGAGTCGATGAGCATCGAGGTGCGCCCCGTCGAGGACGACGACGCCTGGGACGGCTACCTGGCCCACGCGAGGACGGCCACGCCGTTTCACCGCGCGGCCGCGCTCGACGTGCTCGCGTCGGCCGCCGACGCCCGGCTCCACCGCCTCGCGGGGTTCAAGGGACAGGAGCCGGTCGGCGTGTTCCCCGTCTTCGAGGTTGACCGCGGCCCGGTGACGGGCGCGTTCTCGCCGCCGCCGGACCTGAAGGTGCCGTACCTCGGTCCGTCGCTGGTCGTCCGGGGAGACCCGCCGAAGCGCAGGCGACTCGACCGCCAGCACCACGCGTTCATCGAGGCCGCCCTCGACCACCTCACGGAGCGGGTCGATCCGGGCCTGGTCCAGGTGCGAACGCCGCCCGGCTACGACGACGTACGGGCCTTCTCGTGGCGGAGTCACGAGGTGGTGCCGCGGTACACGTACGTCGTCGACCTGGAGCGCGGGACCGACGACCTGCTCGCGAGTTTCAGTTCGGACGCCCGACGAAACGTCACCGACGAGTACGACGCGTCGTACTCGATCCGCCCGGGGACGCCCGAGGACATCCGTCGGATCGTCGCCCAGACCGCCGCACGCCACGCCGCACAGGACGAACCCTTCCCCGTCGACGCCGACTTCGTCGTCGACCTCCACGAGGCGACCGACGAGGGCGTCGTCCGGCCGCTCGTCTGTCGGGTCGACGGCGAGTTCGCCGGCGGGACCGTGTGCCTCGAGGGGGAGACGACGGCGATCCGGTGGCTCGGGTCGGCGACGCCGTCGGTCGATCTGCCGGCAAACGACCTGCTCGATTGGACGTACTGCCGGGCCGCGGCCGGCCGGGGCGTGACGGCGTTCGACCTCGCGGGGGCCAACACCCCGCGAATCGCCGAGTACAAGGCGAAGTTCGCGCCCGATCTGGTGCCGTACTACCGCGCGCGGAACTGTTCGCGGACCATGGACGTGGCCGTCTCGCTGTACGACAAGATCCGATAACAGGCACGGCCTTCGTGCTGTACAACCGTCGGCTATCCCCCCGTCGACGCTCCGGTTCGGTGCCGTCGTTACCGCTCGACCTCGAGCTCGAGCCAGCCGTCGGAGGAGACGCGCACGTCGACGCCGGCGTACTCGAACGTCACGTCGACCGAGGACGCCGACTCGGTCACGAGCGCGTCGAGCGCGTCGCCGTCGACCGACTCGTTGAGAACGTCCAGCTCCGTCTGATCGCGTCCGGTCGCGTCTGCGACCGCGACGACGACCGCCGTGCTCGGACTCTCGAAGTCCGTCCAGTCCGTTCGGTGAACGAGCCCGGCACCGCTGCCCGAGGTGAGTGTGGTGTCTCTCGTCATGTATTCCCAGCTGCTCTACCCCGTCTACCTGGTTCTTGATGTTAAGTAGTTCGGATCGATTCCGGAAAAGTATAATAAATCATATACAATTACCTCGTGGTATTCGGGGTTCTTCTCCACGAATTCACCATCGTACGGCGTCGGACGCCACAGTATATATTTGTTTTGTCATTACGATCAGCGGCCGAATTTAGCCGGGTGCAAATACATAAATAGCGGTCGCCGCGTCCGACTCCGCTACGGTTCGGGACGGCTGTTTGAGCGGCTCAGCTCCAGGTGGTGAGCACGCGTTCGTCGGCGCGTGCGGCACCTTCCTCGGGATCGCCCGACTCGTCGAGGTCGGCCGCTCTCGAACACGCGATACAGCGGCGGACGACGTCTCTGTTGTCCCCGAACACTCGTGCGAAGCGCTCCGTCACGTGGCTTCCGCAGGTCACACACTCTGGCATACACACTCAGCCCTCCGGGCACTCATTTTGTTATACAGAGCCGAACGTCGAGAAACCCGACCTGAGACCGCAGAAGGGCGAACCGATCGGTTCGACGGGCGATCTGACACCCGGTCGTTCGATCGTCGCCCAATCGATACGCTCGCCGTACGCGTTCCGCGGTCGCCCCCGCGTGACCGCGTGAGATCGCCGCGCCGACCGGCCGAACCGGCGACCCGATCGACGGACGCAGTCGGTGCTTACGCCGCGAGTGCACCGCATAACAATCGGACGCGAACTCCCTCCTCGGGGCGTGAACACGAACCGCCGGTCGATGCTGCGACGACTCGCGGCGGTCACGGCAGCGGCGGCGCTGGCGGGCTGTGGCGGTCGCGGGAACGACCCCTCAACGACGACGGGTCGCGAGACGGACACCTCGACGGTGACGACGACTCCCGGATCGACCTCTCCGACGACGCCCGAGGAGGTCGCGTCTCGATGGGGGTTCGAGCGCACGGTCGATCTGGTCGAGGCGGGCGCGGACCCAACGGGGGAGGAGCCGATCGACGAGGCGTTCGACGCCGCGGTCGCCCCCGACACGCTGGTGTATCTCCCGAGCGGAACCTATCGGGTCGCAGACGGGATCACCGTCGGCGGACTCGACCGAATCGGTCTCCTCGGTTCGGACGCGACTGTGGTCCCCCGCGAGGGCAACGAGGACAACCTCTTCTCGTTCGGCTGGCCCGAACCGGTCAGGGAGGCGCTGTTCAAGGGGATCACCTTCGACTTCTCCGCGCCAGACACCGGTGGCAGACCATTACTCGCGCAGGCGAGCGACTCGCTGTTGGTGGAGGGCCTGGTCGTCAAAGGCGAGGCCGACGTGAATCAGGACCTCGTGCGCGTCGACGTCACCGACTCCGACGGGTCGGGCGTCGTCCGCGGCCTGCGACTGCTCGACGGAGCGATTCCGGACTACCGGATCACCGGCTGTGAGGTCGGCGACGACAACCGCGGCGACGTGTCGTTCGTCGACTGCCGGATCGACGGCTTCCCGGACAACGGCCTGTACGCGAACCCGCCCGAGGGGAGCGTCAGCGTACTCGGGGGTCGATACCGGAACAACGGCGTCGCGGGCGTGCGCGTCGAGGTCGCCGACGACGCCGTCGTCCGCGGCGTCCACGTCCGATGTGACGACGCCGAGGGCGCGGGCGAGAACATGCGCGGGATCCGCCTGCGCGCGGGTAACTCGGTCCTCGTCGAGGACTGCCTCGTCGAACTGCTGGAGGTGACATCCAGCGACGGCGCGGTCACGTTCGCCTCCGAGTTGGGTGCGGCGACCGTGCGCAACTGCCACCTCCGCGTCGACGCCGACGGCGTCAACGCCGTCCGGATCAAGCGAGCGGCCGACCGACAGGTCCGCGAGGGTCCGTTCCGGTGTGAGTCGCTCACGATCGTCGGCTCCGCCGAGACGGGCGCGGCGATCCAGGCGGCCGACCGGAGCGGCTGTTCCTTCCGCGATCTGTGCGTCTTCCAGCCCGGCGAGGACCGCGACGGCTTCGACACGGACAACGTCCACGGCGAGGTCGCCGACTCCCGACTCGCCGTCACCGGCCGCCCGTTCCGACTGGAGAACTCGACGCTCGATCGCTCGAACGTCACCGTCTCGCCCGACGCCGACGAGGCGGCCGCCGGCGACGAGGGCGACGGCGACGCCGCGAGGTTCGGCCCGTGTGCCGACAGCGACCGCGGCAGCGACGTGGACCCTGACGGTGCCGACGACGCGTGATATCTGACTGCGACGCCGTGCGGGCGGACTGGAGCGACGCGGCGGATGTGACGCGGACGGGTCGCCCCCGTCGTGCGGTCAGCGCGCGGCTAACCGGTCGCAATCACGTCCATAACAATGTGTGAAACGGCGGATTGACGCACGACCGCCACCGGCGGAACTCGGATCATGTCTCCACGTAGGACGCCAGAACGGATCGGAGCACAGCCCCCTCCCGACAGCGTGCGTGCGACCCCCTCGGGGTCGCCGTACGCGACGCGGCTCGGAGGAGAATTATGACGCCCGGACGGACGGACGCGCACGGCCACGGTCGCGCCCGGTCCGACGGCGGCTCGCGCGGCGCGCGGATCGACCCCGGTGCCACACTCAAGCGAGTCGACGGTACGGGTCCGACCCTGGGCGCGGACGCGACGGTCCGGGAGGGAACCGTCGTGTACGCCGACGTGGTCGCGGGCGACGGCCTCTCGACGGGCCACCACGCCGTGATCCGCGAGGGGACGCGGCTGGGTGACGACGTGCTCGTCGGCACCCACGCCGTGCTCGACGGCGACTGCACGGTCGGCGACGGCGTGTCCATCCAGACCGGGGCGTACTGCCCGACGGGCACGAGGCTCGGCGACCGGGCATTCCTCGGCCCGCACGCCGTGCTCACGAACGACCGATACCCGCTTCGCACCGACGAGGGACTGGACGCCCCGACGGTCGAGGCCGACGCGTCCGTGGGCGCGAACGCGACGGTCCTCCCCGGCGTCACAGTCGGCGAGGGGGCGTTCGTCGCCGCCGACGCGCTCGTCGCCGAGGACGTGCCGCCGCGGACGCTCGCGGTCGGCTCGCCGGCCGAACACCGACCGCTTCCCGACCCGCTTCAGGGGGTGAACGACGCGTGATCCCCATCGCCGACCCGGAGATCGGCGAGGCCGAGCGCGAGCGGGTTCTCTCCGTGCTCGACTCCGGCCAACTCGCCGACGGCGAGGAGGTGCGCGCGTTCGAGCGGGAGTTCGCCGACGTCTGCGAGGCCGAGCACGCCGTGGCGACGACGAACGGCACGACGGCGCTGCACGCCGCCCTGGAGGCGCTCGGGATCGGCCCCGGCGACACGGTCGTCACGACGCCGTTCTCCTTCGTCGCCACTGCGAATGCGATCCGCCACGTCGGCGCTGAACCGGTGTTCGCGGACGTGAGCCAGGCGACGCTGACGCTCGATCCCGCGCGCGTCGCGGAGGTGCTGGACGAGCGTGACGACGTGGCCGCGATCCTCGCGGTCCACCTCTACGGGACGCCCGCCGACGTGGGGCCCCTGCGCGAGCTCGCCGACGAACACGACGTCTCCCTCGTCGAGGACGCCGCACAGGCCCACGGCGCGGCCTACCGCGGCGAGCGCGTGGGAAGCCTCGGCGACGCCGCCTGCTTCTCGTTTTACCCGACCAAGAACATGACCAGCGGTGAGGGCGGGATGATCACCACCGACGACGAGGCCGTCGCCGAGCGCGCGGCGCGATTCTGCGATCACGGTCGCACCGTCGAGTACCGCCACGGCGACGTGGGTCACAACTTCCGGATGACGAGCCTCTGTGCAGCCATCGGCCGCGCGCAACTCCGGAAGCTCCCCGAGTTCACCCTCGCGCGCCGCGGCAACGCCGCGTACCTCACCGAGCACCTCCGGGACGCCCCCGTCGAAACGCCCGCCGAGCCCGACGGCGTCCGGTCGGTGTACCACCAGTACACCGTCCGCTCGGACCACCGCGACCTGCTCGAGTCGCACCTCGCCGACCGCGGCGTCTCGGCGGCGGTGTACTACCCCCTCCCGATCCACGAGCAACCGGCGTACGATGACGTGGACGCCGACCTCCCGGTCGCCGAGCGCGCCGCCGATCGGGTGCTGTCGCTGCCGGTCCATCCGGGGCTCTCCGTCGAGGACCTCCGAACGATCGTCTCGGCCGTCACGGCGTTCGGCGACTCCGAACGCGTCCCGGAAACCGCTGCGGGTTCGAGCCCCGAGACCGGAACGGATCCCGAGCCCGGACCCGAGGCGTCCGGGCGGGTGGACTCGTGAGCGACGCCGACCGGCCGGTCCGGGTCGGCGTCGTCGGCGTCGGGAGCATGGGCCGCAACCACGCCCGAGTGTACCGCGAGCTCGCCGACGCGGAACTCGTTGGCGTCGCCGACATGGACTCGGCGGCGGCCGACCGCGTCGCCGGCGAGTACGGCACAGAGTCGTTCGACACCGACGACCTGCTCTCGGCCGTCGACGCCGTCAGCATCGCCGTCCCGACCTCGGCGCACGCACCCGTTCTGGAACGCTGCATCGACGCCGGCGTCCACGCGCTCGTCGAGAAGCCGTTCGTCGACGACCTCGCGGTCGGGCGCGAACTCGCCCGCCGAGCCGCGGCCGAAGGCGTCACCGTCCAGGTGGGACACGTCGAGCGGTTCAACCCGGCTGTCCGGACGCTGATGCGGATCCTCCCCGACCTCGACGTCGTCGCCGTCGACGCCCGGCGGCTCGGCCCCCCGGTCGACCGCGAGCTCGACGGCAGCGTCGTCTCCGACCTGATGATCCACGACATCGACGTGGTGAACGCGGTCGTCGACGCGCGACCCGGCACGCTCGGGGCGACCGGCGCGGCCGACGGCGACTACGCCACGGTGCAGTGCGTGTACGACGACGACACGGTCGCCACTTTCACCGCCAGCCGCGTCACCCGGCGGAAGGTCCGAGAACTGGAGATCACCGCCCGCGAGTGCCTCGTCGCCGTCGATTACCTCTCGCAGTCAGTAGAGATCCACCGCGGCGACCACCCCGAGTACATCGAGTCCAACGGCACGATCCGCCACCGCACAGAGAGCGTCATCGAGCGGCCGTTCGTCGAGACGGGCGAGCCGCTGAAAGGAGAGCTCGCGGCGTTCGTCGACGCCGTCGCCGACGGCGACGAGCCGGTCGTCACCCCGAAGGACGGCCTCGACGCCGTCGAGTTCGCCCGGCAGATCGAGGGGATACTCGGCCTCGGTTCGACGCCGTCGGCCGAACGAGAGGTGCACAGATGAGCGACCGTACGGGGGTGCAGAGATGAGCGAACGCACGGAAGTCCCGCCCCGGCTGTACGCCTCGAACCGCCACGAGCGCGCCCGACGCGAGGCGTTTCGCGAGGGACGGCTCCCGGTGACCGTCTACGGGCTCGGGAAGATGGGCCTCCCCATCGCCGCGGTGTTCGCCGAGGCGACCGGCGCGGTCACCGGCGTCGACGTGGACGAGTCCGTCGTCGCGGGCGTCAACGACGGCGAGTGTCACGTCGCGAACGAGCCGGGACTCGACGACCTGGTCGCGGAAACGGCGGCCGACGGGTCGCTGTCGGCGACAACCGACGCCGCCGCCGCCGCGGAGGCCGCCCGGATCCACGTGATCATCGTCCCGACGCTGATCACCGACGACGACCGCCCGGACACGTCGGTCGTCACCTCCGTCGCGCGCGACGTGGCGAGCGGCCTCTCGCCGGGCGATCTGGTGTGCGTCGAGTCGACGCTCCCGCCCGGCACCTGCCGGGACGTGCTCGGCCCGCTGTTGCGCTTCGAGAGCGGGCTCGACGCCGACGACTTCGGGCTCGCCTTCTGCCCGGAGCGCACCTCCAGCGGCCGGGCGCTCGCGGACGTGCGCGGCACCCACCCGAAGGTCGTCGGCGGCCTCGACCGCGAGGCCACGCGCGCGGCCGAGCTGGTGTACGACGAACTCACCGACAATGAGGTGATCCCCGTCGCCGACGCCACGACCGCGGAGGCCGTGAAGGTGTTCGAGGGGCTGTACCGCGACGTGAACATCGCGCTGGCGAACGAGCTGGCGCGGTTCACCGACGAACTCGGGATCGACGTGCGCGAGGCCATCGACGTGGCGAACACCCAGCCGTACTGCGACATCCACACGCCCGGCCCGGGCGTCGGGGGCCACTGCATCCCGTACTACCCGTACTTCGTGATCAACTGGCTGGAGACCGGCGCGCCCCTGCTCTCGAGGGCCCGTGAGGTCAACGACGCGACGCCGACGCACGTCGTCGACCTGCTGGCCGGGGAACTCGCGGACCGCGGCCGCGACCTCGACGGCGCGACCGTGGTCGTGCTGGGACTGGCCTACCGCGCCGGCGTCGCCGAGACGCGCGCCAGCCCCGGCGTCGACATCTGCCGGGCGCTGGCCGACCGCGGCGCGACGGTCTACGCCAGCGACCCGCTGGTCGACGCCGACGGTCTCGCGGCGACCGACGTGCACCACGACGAGGTCGGCGCGCTCGACGCGGACGCCGTGGTGCTCGCAACCGACCACGACGAGTTCGAGGCGATCGACTGGCGCTCCGTGCCGCGCTCGGCCGTAGTGATCGACACGCGCGACGCCCTCGACGCCGACGCGCTCGACCGCGACGTCTACGTCGTCGGGAGGGGACGGCGGTGACGGGCCTCCGAACCGACGCCGACGACGACGGTGTCGGCGGCGTCGACGGCTTCGTCGCCGACGGGTTCACCACCGACGCCTACGTCGACCTGCTCGATGCGGCCGAGGAGGGCGGCTACGAGTTCCTGACGGTTCGCGAGTACCTCGCGAGCGAGGACCTCCCCGACCGCTTCGTGATCCTCCGCCACGACGTGGACCGGAAGGCGGCCAACGCCGCCCGCCTCGCTCGGATCGAAGCAGAGCGGGGAGCGTCGGCGACGTACTACCTCCGTACCTCCACGTTCGACCCGGAGTTCGCGCGGTCGCTCGCGACGCTGGGTCACGAGGTCGGCTACCACTACGAGGACTACGTCCGCGCGGACGGCGACCTCGAGGCGGCCCACGACGGGTTCGCGAGCAGCCTCCGCGAGTTCCGGGCCTACTGCGAGGTCGACACCGTCTGCATGCACGGCAACCCCCTCTCGCCGCACGACAACCGGGAGATGTGGACCGCCGCCGACGCCCCCGGGTTCGACGCCTACGACCTGCTCGGCGAGGCGTACCTCTCGATGGACTTCGTGGACGTGACGTACTTCTCGGACACGGGCCGCACCTGGCGCGACGGCGCGTTGAAGATCAAGGACCACCCCGTCGGCGAGCACCACAAGCCCGTCTCGGCAGACGGCACCGCGGAGTTGGCCGCCCTGTTGCGTTCGGGCGCGTTCGACCGCGGCTGTCTGCTCGTCCACCCCGAGCGGTGGGCCGACTCCGTCCCCGAACTGTTCGTCGAACGCACCAAGGACCGGGCGATCAACGCCGTCAAGCGCGGCCTGCGCCTGGTCCGCCCGCCCGAAACACCGCCATCCGCTTCACCATCCACCTCATGACGACCATCACCATCGGACTCGACGGCGCGAACTGGGACCTGATCGTCGACTGGCTCGACGCCGGCGACCTGCCGAACCTCGCCGCGCTGATCGACGACGGCGTCGGCGGCGTCTGCCGGAGCTGTCTCCCCCCGATCACCGTCCCCAACTGGAAGTGTTACGCGACCGGGAAGGGCCCCGGAAAGCTCGGCGTGTTTCGCTTCGACCGGATCGATACCGAGCAGCGCGAGCACGTGTTTCACGACGCGACCGACTTCGACAGCGCCGAGCTGTGGGACTATCTCACCGACGAGGGCATGACCGCCGGCGTGATCAACAAGCCGTCGACGTACCCGCCCAAGGAGATCGACGGCTTCGTCGTCGCCGGCGGCCCCGACGCCTCCGAGACGGCGTACCGGTCGCTGGACCGCGGCTTCGCGACGCCCGACCGCGTCGAGCGGTTCCTCCGTGAGGAACTCGACTACCGCGTCCACCCCAGCCCGATGATCTCGCCGAGCGAGACGGGGGAGGCCGAGGTGGACGCGGTCCTCGACCTGATCGACCTCCGGTTCGACGCGGCGTCGGCGCTCCTGGAGCGCGAGGACCCCGACTTCCTCCACCTCACCGTGTTCTACAGCATGGCGCTCCAGCACTACTTCTACGACGACGAGCCGGTCGAGCGCGCGTGGAAGCGCATCGACGACCGCCTCGGGGAGTTCCTCGGCGAGGGTCACGACGTCCTGGTGATGTCCGATCACGGCACCTGCGATGTCGACGCCGTGTTCTACGTGAACGTCTGGCTCCAGCGACAGGGCTACCTCTCGGTCGAGCGCACGGTCGACGGCGCGCTCCGCAGGGCGGGGATCACCCGGGAGCGGGCGCTGTCGGCGGCCAAGCGCCTCGGATTGGTCGAGACGCTCAGCAAGGTCGTCCCGGAGCGAATCCAGCGCGTCGTCCCCTGGGAAGAGGGTGTCAAGCGCGACCGCGTGCTGTCTGTCCTCGACTGGGACGCGACCGACGCGGTCGCCAGCAACCAGGGCCCGATCTACCTGACGAGGTCGCCGGGGGAGCCGGGATACGAAGAGCTTCGCACGGAGCTGATCGAGGGGCTGGAGTCGCTTCGCCACCCCGAGACCGGCACCCCGATCGTCCGCTCGGTCCGCCGCGGCGAGGAGCAGTACACGGGACCACACGCCGACGAAGCGCCGGATCTGATCCTCGATCAAGGCGAGGGGATCCACACGAGCGACGCGATCGGTCGCGAGGAGCCGATCGCCGACTCGGGCGTCTGGCGCGGCGGCAACATGCCCGAGGGCGTGTTCGTGTTCTCCGGGCCGAGCTTCCGGTCGGACGGCCTCACAGAGCGCGCCCGGATCGTCGACCTCGCGCCGACGCTGCTGCACTCGATGGGCGCGGCCGTCCCCGACGACCTCGACGGCGAGGTGCTCGACGTGTTCGCGCCCGACTCGGCCGCCGCCGAGCGCCCGGTTCGGACGCGGAGTCCCCTCGCTCCCGACCGCGGTCGCGACGCGCACGCCGCCGACGCCCACGACGGCGGCGACGCCGACGGCGACGGAACCGGCGTCGAGGACCGCCTCGCCGACCTCGGCTACCTGGAGTGAGACCGATGCGGATCCTCGTCGACGTGAGTCACCCGGCGCACGTCCACCTGTTTCGCAACGCGATCGGATCCCTCCGAGACCGCGGGCACGCGGTCCGCGTCGTCAGCCGACGCAAGGACGTGACCACCGACCTGCTGGACGCCTACGGTATCGACCACACCCCGCTGTCGCGAAAGCGGCCGGGCGTCGCCGGCGTCGCCCGCGAGTGGGTCGGCCGCGGCGCGCGCCTGCTCCGCGTCGCCGCCGGCTTCCGCCCGGACGTGGTGCTCAGCAGGCTGAGTCCGACGGCCGCCTACGTCGCTCGCGCGGTCGGCGCACCGAACGTCGTGTTCCACGACACAGAGCAGGCGGGCCTGCTCGACCGGGTGACGACCCCGGCGGCGTCGGTGGTGTGCACGCCCGCCGAGTTCGGGCGCGACGCGGGCGATCGCCAGATCCGATACGAGGGCTACCACGAACTGGCGTACCTCCATCCCGCGCGCTTCGAGCCGAACCCGACGCGCCTGCGGGACGCCGGCGTCGATCCGGATGAGCCGTTCGCCGTCGTCAGGCTCGTCGAGTGGAGCGCCCACCACGACGGCGACGCGGCCGGCTTCTCGCCGGCGGTCGTCCGCGACCTGGTCGAGCGGCTCGCCGACCGCGGGGCCGTCTACGTCTCCGCCGAGGGCGACCTCCCGGCGGCGCTGGCCGAGCACGAGGCACCCGTCGCGCCCGACGCCATGCACGACCTGCTGGCGTTCGCCGACTGCTACGTCGGCGACTCGGGGACGATGGCGGCGGAGGCGGCGCTGCTCGCGACGCCGACGGTCCGGTACGACCCCTACGACGCGACGCTCGCCAACTTCGAGACGTTCGCCGACCGCGGGCTCGTCGAGTCCGTCGACGACGAGCGCGCCGCCGCCGACCGCGCGGTCGCGCTCGCGGACGACCCCGAGGCCGGCGGTCGCTGGCGTCGTCGCCGGCGGCGACTCCTGGCACAGAAGGTCGACGTGACCGCCTTCGCGGTCGAACTCGTCGAGGAGGTGGGCGGCGCGTGAGCCGCGACCGCGACCCGGACCGCGCTGGCGATGCCCGCGACGACCGCGACGCCGACGCGTCGAACGCCTCGTCCGCGTCGCCCTCGTCGCCCCCGCCGCCTCCGCCCGGCAACGACGACCTCACCTGGCCCGACGGCGAGCCGCCCGTGGAACGTCCCGTCCCCGACGACCACGAGTTCGTCCTCCTGCTCACCCACGACCTCGACCGGCCGTACAAGACGTACCAGTCGCTGTACTACGCCCTGACCGAGCCTGGTCGCCGGCTGCACCACCTCTCGACGCTCGCCCCCGGCTCGAACCCCTACTGGTGTTTCGACCGGCTGCGGTCGCTGGAGGCGGAACTGGGCGTCCGGTCGGCGTGGTACGTGCTCGACGAGCAGCGACTGCTCCGCGACCGCCCGCCCTCGGAGTGGCTCTCGATGGAGTCGATCCAGCTGTACGCCGGGCGCTACGACCCGACGGCCCCCGACGTCCGGGAGGCGCTTCGCGCGCTCGCCGCCGGCGGGTGGGAGGTGGGGCTCCACGGATCCTACGAGTCGTTCGACGACCGCGAGCGTCTCGCCGCCGAGAAGGCCACCGTCGAGGACGTGATCGGCCACCCGATCGCGGGCGGCAGGCAGCACTACCTCAATCTCCGGACCCCCGAGACGTGGGAGCACCACCGCGCGATCGGCCTCCGCTACGACGCGAGCCTCGGCTCCAGCGACGCGGCCGGGTTCGACCACGGCCACGGCATCAGACGCCCCTTCGGCGACGAGTTCGTCGTGTTCCCGCTGACGGTCATGGAGCAGTCGCTTCCCGACCCCGGCGAGAGCTTCGAGGCGGCGTGGGAGGTCTGCTCGAGGCTGCTCGCCGAGGCGCGCGAGGAGGGTGCCGTGATGAGCGTACTGTGGCACCCGCGGCTGTTCGCGCCCGCGGAGTTCCCGGGCCATACGCGACTGTATCGGACGCTGATCCGTCGGGCGCAGGAACTGGGCGCGTGGGTCGGCGCGCCCGGTCACTTCTACGACCTGATGGCCCTCGACGAGCCGTCGACGGACGCCGGCGACGACGCGGTCGACGCCGTCGACGCGGAGTGAGGACCGGCAGTCCGCGGGCGGTACGCGCCGTATAACAATTCAGGTCGCGGGCTCCTCTCTCGCCGATGGAGATCCGACGGCTCTCGGCCGAGGAATGGGAGGACGCGCTTCCGTCCGACGGCTTCGAGGTGTTTCACACCCCCGAGGCGCTGGACGTGCTCGACGTCCACGCCCGCGGCGAACTCAGGCGCTACGGCGGCTTCAAGGGCGACCGCCCGGTGGGGCTGGCCCCGGTGTTCGTCCGCGAGCAGCCGATCGGCACGACCGCGCTGTCGCCCCCGCCGGGGTTCGGCGTCCCGCGACTCGGGCCGCTGGTGACGCCGGCGAGCCCGAAACGGCGGAAACGCGAGCGCGTCAACGGCCGCTTCACCGAGGGGTTACTCGAGGAGTTGGACGTGTCGTCGTCGACGACGCTGTTCCGGATGGTGTGCCCCACCTCCCATCCGGACCCGCGCCCCTTCGGCTGGTCCGAGCTATCCATGGACCCGTCGTTCACCTACCACCTCCCCGTCGACGGCGACACCGACGCGATCATGGCGTCGTTCTCGAAGAGCCTGCGACGGGAGATCCGCGACGCCCGCGACCTCGACGTCTCCGTCGAGGTGGGCGGCCGTGACGCCGTGCGGCGCATCTACGAGCAGGCGCGCGACCGCTACGCCGAGCAGGACCGGGGGTTCACCCACACCTGGCCGTACGTGCGCGACCTGACGGAGGCGCTGTCGGCGGTCGACCGCTGCCGGCCGTACGTCGTCCGCGACGCCGACGGCTCCTTCTGCAGCGGCATCGTCGTGCTCTACTCCAACGACGCCGCGTACTTCTGGCTCGGCGGCGCTGTCGCCACCCGCGACGGGACGAGCGTCAACGGCCTCCTCCATTGGCGGATCATCGAGGACGTCGCCGCCGGCGAGCCGCGCGAGTCGGTCGACACCTACGACCTCATGGGCGCGAACACGGAGCGGCTGTGTCGCTACAAGAGCAAGTTCGGGGCCGACCTGGTGCCGTACTACACCGTCGAGTCCGAGGGCGCGGGGATGCGCGCGGCCAAGACCGCCTACCGGCTGATGAGCAGGTGAGCACGTGCGGGTGCTCAACCTCGTCCCGACCGAACAGTCGCGGTTCTTCACGCAACAGCGCGCGACGCTGCGCGAACTGGGCGTCGAGGAGACCACGCTCGCGGTCCCCGGCCGGCGGACGTACGACGACGGCGACACAGACGGCCGAGGCTTCAGCGATTACCTCCGATTCGTCCCGTCGGTGTTTCGCCACTCGCTGGGCGAGTACGACCTCGTGCACGCGAACTACGGGCTGACGGCTCCGCACGCGCTCGCGCAGGTCCGACTCCCGGTCGTCCTCTCGCTGTGGGGCAGCGACCTCATGGGCGACTACGGCTGGCTCACCCGGCGGTGCGCCCGCCACGCCGACGCCGTCGTCGTCATGTCCGAGCGCATGGCCGCCGAACTGGACACGGACTGTCACGTCATCCCCCACGGCGTCGACCTCGAGCTGTTCCGCCCGATGCCGGTCGACGCCGCCCGCGAGGCGCTCGGGTGGCGCGACGATCCCGACGCCCACCACGTGCTGTTCCCGTACCCGCCGGCGCGGGGAGTGAAGGACTACCCGCGGGCCGAGCGCGTCGTCGACCGCGTCGCGGACGCGGTCGACGGCGACGTGCGATTCCACACGGTCACCGGGGAGCCACACGAGCGCATGCCGCTGTACATGAACGCCGCGGACGTGCTGCTCGTCACCTCCGAGCGCGAGGGGTCGCCCAACGCCGTGAAAGAGGCGCTGGCGTGCGACCTCCCGGTCGTCTCGACGGACGTGGGCGACGTGCCCGAGCGCCTCGACGGCGTCGCCCACTCGCGGGTGTGCGGCTCCGACGCGGATCTCGTCGACGGAATCGTCGCCGCGTTGCGTGCCGACGGTCGGTCGAACGGCCGGGCCGCCGCCGAGGAGGTCGGGCTGGAGGCGACGACCGCACGGCTCCGAGCGGTGTACGAGTCGGTCGTCGGCGTCGCCCGCGAGCCGGCTCTCGCGGGGCGGTGACGTGTCGACGACCGCCGCCCGAATCGGAGAGAGTCAACCGGCCGCCCCGGCGTATCCGGGCCATAACAATCCCCGGACGGACCGGAGTGCGGCCAACTGGTGAGTCACGAATGGGAACCACGACGCGCCGCGTCGCCGGGGTCGGACTGCTCGTCGGCTATCTGGGGCTGTTCGCCGCGATCCTCGTCGCTCGGTCGGCCCCGGCGACGGGGTACGAACTCTCCGTGTACGCCGCCACGCCGACGGCGACGTGGATCGGCCTCGGCGTGGCTGCCGCCGCCGGACTCTGCGTCGCGTTCGCGACGACGCCCGCGGATCGCTTCCACGGCGGCGCGCCCCTGCTGGTGGGAGCTACCGGCGTCGTCGTGTCGGCGATGCCGACGCTCCGGGGGTATCGCTACTACGGCGCTGGCGACGGGCTGACACACCTCGGGTGGGCACGCGAGATGGCCGCCGGCGCGATCTCTCCGACGGAGGTGCTGTACCCGGGGATCCACTCGACGGCGGTGGCGTTCTCGGCGGTCATGGGCGTCCCGCTGACGCGGTCGATGCAGTACGTCGTCCTGCTCGCGTTTCCGCTGGTGTTCCTGCTGACCGTGCCGCTGGCGGTTCGCGTCGTCACCGACGCGCGCCGGGCGTACGCGGTCGCGGTCGCGGCCGCGGCGCTGTTCGTGCCGATCAACAACATCAGCGTCCACCCGACGGCCCACCCGACCAGTCAGGCCATCCTCCTGGTCCCGGCGGCGGCGTACCTCGCTCTGTCGTACGTGCTGGACCCCGCGGCAGACGCGCTCGAGGCGACGACGAACGCCGACGCCGGCGACGCGGACGCGTCTGCCGAGGCGAGCACCGATCCCGACGCCGACGACCCGTCGACGCCGCGGACCGTCACGGACGGCGGCGGCTCCGTCGGCGTCACCGGCGTCGGCGTCCTGCTCGCGCTGGTGTCGGCCGCGTTCGTGCTCGTCCACCCCCAGCAGGCGCTCAACCTCGCGCTCGTGTTCCTCGCGGTGGCGCTGCTCCAGGCCGCGCTCCGCCGCCGTGACGCCGACTCGTCGATCGCGAGCCACCGGTGGCTGGGCGTCCAGACCGGGGTGCTCGTCGGATTCTTCCTGCTGTGGACCCCCCGGTTCGAACGCGCCCGCGACACGGTGGCGTTCACCCTCGGGAGCATCCTCGGTGGCGACGCCTCGGCGGGCACAGTCGTCGCCGCGAAGGCGACCTCGCTGACGGCGCTGGGAGGGAGCCTCCCGTCGCTGTTCTTCAGGCTGTTCGTCGCCGGGACGGCGCTGTCGGTCGTCGCCGGCGGCCTCGTGCTCGCGACGCTCGCGGGCCGCGTCGCCGACGACCGAACCGACGCCGCCGTCCGCTACCTCGCGACGGCGCTGGTGCCGCTTGCGGGCGTGTTCCTCGTCGTCTTCGCCATCGGTGCCGGCGACATGTACTTCCGGTATCAGGGGTTCATGATGGCGTTCGTCACCGTCCTCGGGGCCGCCGGGCTCGCGCTCGCCGCCGACCGCATCGACCGCTCGCTTCCGACGGGAGCCGGTCCCGCCGTCGTGCTCGCCGTCCTGTTGGTCCTCGCGCCGATCGCGGCCGTCGGCTATCACGCCTCGCCGTTCATGTACCAGCCGACCCCGCACGTGACGGGGAGCCAACTCGACGGCCACGCCGCCGCCTTCGAGCACCGGGAGCCGGGAGTGCCGTTCACCGGGCTCCGGGGCGGGCCGCGCCGCTACGTCGACGCCTACTACGGCACCGAGTTCGCCCGCGGCGATCTCGAGTTCCCGGGGTACGACAGCGGGATCAACGACACCACATTCACCGGCGCGAGGTACGCCGGAGAGTTCGACGAGACGCGGTACGTCGCGATCACCGAGTCGAGCCGTCAGCGCGAGACCGCGCTCTACGACGGCTTCCGATACCCCGAGCGAGGGTTCAGGGAGCTGGAGACGACGCCGACGGTGAACCGCGTGCAGTCCAGCGACGGGCTCCGCGTGTACTACGTGCGGGCGACGAACGCGACTGTGACCGACGACGCCGCGACCGACCTCGACGGTGACCGTGTCGGCGTCGCCGCCGGCGACACCGAGGCCGACACGGCGGGTGAGTGAGCGGTGGCATCGTCGTTCGTCGAGCGGATCGCACGCGGCGTCAAGGCGACGTTCGCCGCCAACGTCGTCGACATGGCCGCCAACGCGGCGCTGGTGCTCCTGTTGACGCGGGTGCTTCTCACCCCCGACCAGTTCGGCACGCTCAACTTCGCGCTGGCGGCGATGAGCGTCGTCGCCATCCTCGCGACCCTCGGCATCCCCAAGTCGGCCGGTCGGTACGTCACCCAGTTCGTCGAGTCCGACCCCGGACTCGTCCCGCACGTCGTCCGGCGATCGCTGGCGTTCCTGCTGGCGTCGTCGGCGGTCGTCGCCGTCGGCGTCGTCGCGCTCGGCCGTCCGGTCGCGACGCTCGTCGGCCAGGAGTCGCTCGTCCCGTTTCTCGGGATCGGCGCGGCCTACGTCGTCGCGACGGCGCTCACCCAGTACGTCCGCGAGCTGCTCCGGGCGTTCGGACGCGTGGAGTGGAGCGGGATCGTCCGCGTCGTCACCGGCGTCGGCCGCGTCGCTGGCGTCGTCGCGCTCGTCGGGCTGGGGTTCGGCATCGCCGGCGCGCTCGCGGGCTACGTCGTCGGCTACGCCGTCGCGGCGCTGGTCGGCGGCGGGCTCCTCTACGTTCGGCTGTATCGGACGTACGATCCCGACCCCGACCCCGAGGCCGGGCTCTCCCGCCGGATCGCCGAGTACAGCGTCCCGCTGACGGCGACTCGGGGAGCGAACGTCCTCGACAAGCGAGTCGACGTGCTCCTCGTCGGCGCGCTGCTGGACATGACGGCCGTCGGCTTCTACACCGTCGCCAAGCAGGTGTCGGACTTCGTGTCGATGCCGGCGTCGTCGTTCGGCTTCACCGTGTCGCCGGCGCTGAGCGAACAGCGCGAGCGCGGCGAGACCGACCGCGCCGCCAGGGTGTACGAGCGGTCGCTGACGTACGTCCTCCTGGCGTACGTGCCCGCGGTGACGGGGCTCGCGCTCGTGGCCGGCCCGATGGTCCGGTACGTCTTCGGGGCCGACTACCTCGGCGCTGTGCCGGTCGTCCAGGTGTACGCCGGCTTCATCCTCGTGAACGCCGTGAACAAGGTGACGAGCGACGGCCTCGATTACCTCGGTCGGGCCCGCTCGCGGGCGGTGATCAAGTCCGCGATGGCCGTCGCCAACGCGGTCCTCAACCTCATTCTCATCCCGCGGCTTGGCGTCGTCGGCGCGGCGCTGGCGACCGTGATCACCTACACCGTGTACACCGGATCGAACGTCTACTTCATCCATCAGGAGCTGTCGTTCGAACCCGGCAGGGTCGTCCGCGCGCTCGCGACCGTGTGTCTGGTGACCGTCGGGATGGCGCTGTCCGTGTGGGTCGCCCTGCCGTACGTGTCCGGGATCGCGACCCTCCTCGCCACGGTCCTACTCGGCGTCGTCGTCTGGGCCGTTCTCTCGGTCGCCGGCGGCGTCCTCGACCCCGAGGAAGTCGCCGATATCTTGGGGTGACACTCGCCGCCCGCGACGCCGCAGGCGCTCTATAACAAACCGACGAGTCGGGCACCCGGCGTGCATGGAGACGCACGAGGACGCGGCCACGGGTGCAGCCGAAGCGACAACCCACTCCGGATCCGGAACCCGAACCGGACCCGGATCTGACGCGCTCGATCCGACCGCCGCCGACCACGACCTCGAGGGTGAAACGGTACTGATAACCGGTGGAGCCGGCTTCGTCGGCAGTCACCTCGCGAGCGCGCTCGTCGACGACGCGGAGGTGCGCGTGCTCGACGACCTCTCGAACGGCGACGCCGACGCGGTGCCCGACGGCGCGACGCTGCTCGAGGGCGACCTGCTCGACGGGGACCCCTTGGAGCGCGCGACCGACGGCGTCGACGTGATCTTCCACCAGGCGGGACTGGTCAGCGTCCCGCTGTCGATCGAGCGCCCCCGCGAGAGCAACCGCGTCAACGTCGCCGGCACGCTCGCGGTGTTGGAGGCCGCCCGCCGAGAGGACGCCCGCGTCGTCGTCGCCTCCAGCGTCGCCGTCTACGGGAACCCCGAGTCGGTGCCGATCGCCGAAAGCGACCCCAAGGAGCCGACCTCGCCGTACGCGACCGACAAGCTCGCGATCGACCACTACACCAGGATATACGCCGACCTGTACGGCCTGGAGACGGTAGCGCTCCGCTACTTCAACGTCTACGGTCCCGGGCAGTCGGCCGGGGAGTACGCCGGCGTCGTGAGCACGTTTCTCGAGCAGGCGCGCTCCGGTCAGCCGCTCACCGTCGAGGGCGACGGCTCGCAGACGCGCGATTTCGTCCACGTCGCCGACGTGGTCCGAGCCAACCTCGCGGCCGCCGCGACCGAACACACCGGCGAGGCGTTCAACGTCGCCACCGGCGAGAGCGTCTCGATCCGCGACCTGGCCGACGTCGTCGTCGACGTGACCGGCGCGAGCGCCGGCGTCGTCCACGTCGACGCCCGACCCGGGGACATCGAGCGCAGTCGCGGCGACACCGAAAAGGCACGCCGACTCCTCCGGTTCGAACCGCGCGTCGACCTCCGGACGGGACTCGCCGCCCTCGCGAGTCGCCCGGCTCCGGTCCGGTGAGACCGTTCGAACGGCGCAGATAGCGCGAAAGAGAGGCGAGAAGGGCAAGAGAGGCGAGAGAGGCGAGAAAGGAAAGAGAGGAGAGAAAGGCAAGAGAGGCGGAAGAGGTGAGAGAGGCAGAAGAGTTTGTGAGGAGAGAGGCGAGAAGCCTGGCCGTCCCACGCAGCCTCTGTAACATAGACGGACGGCCACAGTAGGTAAAATAGGTAGGTAAGGTACGTAAGATAGGTAGCTTAGATAGCTATTACATCTTGTCGACTCGACGATCGGTTCAGTCGACCACCGACCCGAACGACAGCGGCGCGAGATCCGGGTGGTCGTCGCGGTCAACGACGGCGGGGTCACCCCGGACGTACGCGTCGCGCACCGCCTGCCAGTCGGCGTGTCGTCGGAGCACGCGAACCGGGATCGAGTCCAGGTCGAGCAGTTTCGCGATCGAGAGGCGGTTGCGGCCGTCCTCGAACAGGACCTCGCCGTCGCGGCCGACGTGGACGGCTATCTCGTCTTTCAGGCGCTCGGTGAGCAGTCGCGACCGCCGGTCGGAGTCGATCGGGTCGCGGCCGCCCTCGACCAGTAGCTCCGCTTGACTGCGGTAGCCCTCGTCGCGGATCGTCTCGTACAGGTCGTCGAGCCGGCGGCAGCGGCGTCGGAACTCCGCCTCGGTGCGACAGCCCCAACGGACGAGACCGCCGTCGAGTTCGTCGACGATCCGGTCGTAGAACGTCGTCTCCTCCCAGGGGACGCCGTCCTCAAAGTGCGCCCGGTACGCCCGGAACACATCGAGGTCGGCGAAGCGCTCGCGCTCGCGGTCCCAGTCGCCGCCGGCGACGACGCCCGCCTCCGCGAACTTCGCGGCGTGGAGTTCGACGCACCGCTGGATGTCGGCGGGGTCGACGCGGATCAGCCGATACGGCTCGGGAGGGGCGGCGTAGCGCAGTCGGTTACGCAGCGTTCGGGCGGCGACGACCGCCCTCGCGTAGCGGTCGCGCGCGATCAACAGCGACGACTCGACGGAGGGAACGCCCTCGGCGAGTCGCCGACCCGCGCCGCGGAGTGTCTCGTCGAGCGTGCCGATCGGTCGGGGTCCGTATGCCATCGGAATCGGCGGGGGCGCGCTACTCTGCCTCCGTCGCAACGGCGGAATCGGTCGCCTCGCTGACGCCGTCGTCGCCGGGGTCGCGGCGCTCTCGGGCCGCCTCGCGGACCTCCGACATCAGCCGGATCATCCAGCGCGACTCCGACAGCGGGACGGGCATCGCCGCCTCGTCGCCGGCCGCCAGCGCGCGCGACTCGGCGTCGTTCTGGTAGTAGTGGGCGTTGAGCAGGCGCGCGGTGTCCCAGTCGTCCGAGCGGTTCCGACGGAGGAGCGCGCGAGCGTTCGCGACCGTGTCGCGGAGGCGGTCCAGCGCGTTGTCGAGGTTGTTCGACACCTTCCCCGCGGCCGAGCCCTTGTAGTCGCGGTCGTGTTCGACGAGCGTCTGTGAGATCAGGTCCGCCGTCAGCGACTTCTCCGACCCGTGGACGATCAGTTGACGGACGGCGCGAGTGCCGCCGAGCATCGTCGTCGTGCACAGCACGTCGTCGTCGGTGACGTACTGGAGGGTCGCCCCGTCGTAGTCGAAGTCCCGGTCGTAGCGGCCCCGCAGCGCCGTCGTCGCCGAGACGTCCGCGGCCGACCGCGGATAGCCGCCGGCGCGCAGCGTGATGTAGATCGGATGAGGGAGCCCCTCCTCGAACTCGCCGCCCGAGAGTTCGAAGTTCCACGGACCGCGGTTCGGGTCGTCCGGACGGCTACACCCCGAGTATATCACCTCGACGCCCCGGACCTCGCCGCACTCGCCCGCCTCCATCGCCCGGCGGACTCGGCGGACCACGGGGTCGAAGTTGTGGTTGTGTTTCTCGGAGACGACGACGTCGCGGTCGGTGGCGTACGCCGCCAGCTCCTCGAACTCCTCGTACGTCTCGGTGATCGGTTTCTCTATCTGCACGGGGACGCCGGCGTCGACGAGCGTCTTCGCCACCGGCAGGTGCGACTGGACCGGGGTGCACACGTGCGCCCAGTCGAGCGACTCGGCGGCGATCAGGTCGTCCAGATCGGTGTACGCCGTGATCCCGTACGCCTCGGCGCGCTCGCGCGCCACCTCCTCGTCGAGGTCGCAGACCGCGACCAACTCGGTTCGAGGGTTCCGCTCCAGTCCCGACAGGTGCACGTCAGAGACGGTTCCGCCGCCGACGACGGCTGTTCGAAGGGTCATCGTCGACACGTCGCCGAGTCGACCCATTGTTAATGAGGCGATAGCCCGCCGCCCCCGGTCACACCGACCCGTTCCTCGCGGAGTGCCGCCCAGTTCCTCTCGCGAGACACCGACCCGTTCTCACGCCACGTCGACCCAGAGGTAGAGGTGCTCGGTCGCCGTCTCGGCCGACGGCGACGACGGGGCCTCGCCGCGGTGGACGAACACGCTCAATCGGAGGTCCTCGCCGATCAGGTCGGGCGCGATCGAGACGTCGCGCTCGGTCCGTTCACCGTCGGCGAGCGAGAGGTCGAACCGCGTCAGCTCGCTGCGTTCGAGCACAGTCATCGTCTCGCCCGAGTCGTCGACCTCGACCCGATCGAGCACGAGCACCACCTCGTAGTCGGCCGCCTCGCCGAGGCGGTTCTCGACGGCAACGACGAGGTCGGTCGACTCACCGGCCGACAGCGAGGCGGGGTAGTCGCCGGCGACGGGACCGTCCGCGCCGGGGGTGAGCACGGCCGCCTCCGTGTACGACTCGCCGTCGACCGGCGCGGCCAGCCCCACAGCGAGGCCGCCAACCGCCAAAAGCGCCGCGACCGCGACCGCACCGCTCAGAACCCGGTCGGCCCGGTTCGGTCCGTCCCCCTCGCCGAACGGTCGTCCGAACGTCCCGGTTCCGCGCGTCGACGGGAGGTCGTACCTGCTGCTCGCCGGGAGCCGCAGTCGCCTGACCGCGCCGGCGACGGCTCCGGCGACCACGACGCCCACGAGCGTCGCCGTGATCGAGGGTGTCGCGAGCGGAGCGCCGACGACCGCGAGACCGACGACGATCAGGGGGAGAAGCACGAGGCTGGCGACCACGGACAGCGAGCAGCGCTCCGACCAGCCGAGCCCGTCTGTCAGCGGGAGTCGCCAGGGCGTCGGCCGGTCGGCGTCGGCGGGGCGATCGCCCGGAAACAACACCGACAGGAGGGCGTATCCGGGAAGCACTCCCACGAGCGGCGTGGCCAGTAGCACCCGAAGCGGGCCGTCGACGACGCCGAGCGCGATGACCGCACCGGCGACGATAGCATACCCGATCAGGATCGGCGTGTCGATCGGCAGCGACCGGATCGCTCCGTCGCCGTCGCCCGCGGGGTCCCGTCTCATGGCGTCGCCTTCCCCGGTTCGGGGGATTGTTATGCGGTTCGTTCCCCCGCCGCGGCCGCACGACGAGACCGATCGCGTCCGACAACCGCCAACGGCGACGATACTGTCCGTGGCCCAGTTCCGTCGCCGGACATCGGGGAGACAGTAGTTCAATTCGCCGCCTAACAAAGCCCCTCCCGTGTCGGCGTCCAGACGACACGATGACTGCAACTGCCAGATTCGATCAGCGTTCGGGGGGCGACGGAATGAAACCCGACGGGGAGGCCGCGTTCGTGCTGGGGTTCGACGGCGTTCCGTGGGACCTGCTCGCCGACTGGGTCGAACAGGGGGAACTTCCGGCGTTCGCGCGACTGTTCGAGGAGGGAGCCTCGGGACCGCTTCACAGCACCACGCCGGCGTCGACGCCGCTGGCGTGGCCGTCGATCGCGACCGGACGCAGGCCCGACGGCCACGGTGTCTACTGGTTTCGGCAGTTGCAGTCGGACTACTCGCATCGGGTCGCGACCAGCGACGACGTGACCGGCCCCCGTCTGTGGGACCTCCTCGCGCCCGCGACGGTCGCGAACGTCCCGATGACGTACCCCGCGCGCCCGATCGACGGCCACCTCGTGACCGGGATGATGACCCCGGGGTCGGGCGACGGGTTCACCCACCCGCCGACGCTCGCGGAGACGCTCGCCGACGAGGTGCCGGAGTACCGGATCGGGCTCGACTGGCAGCGGTTCGACGGCGACGAGGGCGCGTTCGTCGAGGAGATCGGGTCTGTTGTCGACTCGCGCGAGCGACTCCTGGAGTACCTCCTCGGAGAGACGACGTTTCGACTGGGGTTCGTGGTGTTCACCGCGCCCGACCGACTCCAGCACCTCGTGTGGGACGAATCGGTCCTGCTGGATCACTACCGCCGCCTCGACGAGGTGCTCGCGAGGGTGCACGAGCACGTCGAGGAACGAGACGGCACGCTGCTGGTGGTCTCCGATCACGGCTTCGGGCCGATCGAGCGCGTCGTCTCGCCCAACCGCGTGCTCGAACGGGCGGGGCTGCTCGCCCGCCGCGGGAACGACGCCGGCGTCCGCGGCGTGCTCGGTCGCCTCGGCGTCGACAAGACCGCGGTCCGCGGGTGGCTCGACCGCCTCGGCATCGACGACGAGGACGTCGTCGAGCGCCTCCCCCAGGGGCTCGTCGACATGGTGGCGATGCAGGTGCCCGGAGACAACGCCGTCTACGACATCGACTACCCCGAGTCCGACGCGTTCGTCCGCGGTGACGGCTGTCTGTACGTCAATCGGACCGACCGCTTCGACCACGGTACCGTCGAGCCGACCGCCGTTCCCGAGCTGAAGCGGCAGATTGCCGATCTGTTCGAGGGAGTGACCGATCCCGAGACGGGCGAGGACGTCCTCGTCGTCCACGACGGCGACGACTGCTTCCCCGACGATCCCGAGTCGCCGGACCTCGTCGTGGAGGGGATCGAGGGCTACGAGGTGCACACGCCCCTGACCGACGGTGCCGTGTTCGACGCACGGGAGACGGCCGCGAGCCACCGCCCGGAAGGTATCCTCCTCGCGACCGGTCCCGACATCGACCCCGGCGCGCGCCTCGACGACGCGAGCGTCGTCGACGTGTTCCCCACCGTCCTGCACGCGCTCGGGGAATCGATCCCGCCGGGCGTCGACGGTGACGTGCTGCGGTCGGCGTTCGCCGACGGCTCCGACCCGGCCGAGCGGGACCTCCGCGTCGCCGACGAAATGATCGGCGATGACGCCACGACAAGAGCCGACGAGACCGGCGACAACGCGGACGAGGGCGGGGCCGACGATACGGACGAGGGCGGGACCGACGAGGCGGTCGAGGCGCGGCTTCGAGGTCTCGGCTACATCGACTGAGACCGGTCACTCGCGACCGAGGAGTCGCCGCGGGAGTTCCGTCCCGGGCGCGCCGTCGGCGACCCACAGGCCGATAGCCGCCGCGATCAGCGCGGCGTCGGCGAGGAGGTACGCCGCGCCCGCCGGCGTGGCGACGTATCCGAGGAACGCCGCGAACAGCTCCGAGACGTGGCCGATCGCGTCGGTCGGCGGCGACGACGACGCGGCGGGAACGAGCGGCCACAGCATGAACCCGACGGCCAGGTCGCCGGAGACGACCAGCGGGTATGCCACGTCGCCGAGGAGGTGCGAGACCCAGCCGATCGCGACCGCCGTCCCGAGGCCGGAGATCCCTCTCAGGCGTCCGACTCCGGCCGCGAGTCCGGCCGCCGCGAGCGCTGTGAACAGCGAGTGCCCGAGCGACCGGCCGGACGGGAGCACGCCGAGCACCCACGCCAGCGGCTTGTCGATCAGATCCGGTGCCAGCGCCGCGGCGACGACGGCGACGGCCACCGCGGTCGACTGCGGTCCGCGACCACGGACTCGCACGTAGAGCGACCAACAGAGGTACGCCACGGCGACGTGGTCCCAGGGCCACACGGTCAGCCGACGCTCGCGGTCGCGGTTCGCTCGACCCACCGATCCTCGTCGCCGACGCGCATCTGTCGTCCAACTGGAACTCCACGTCGGTTAGTTAGCGTCCGAGTAGCCCGGTTGCGGCGGGATCGAGTGCGCGACTCGGCGACGGGTCGATTCGGCGGCGACCCGCTGACGACCCGCTGCCGGTCCGGGTCAGGTCGCCGAGTACCGGAAGCCGGACGCTTACAATGTGTCGTTACCACCCGAGTAGGATCAGAGTATGACCACGAAGAGGCGATCCGAGACGGGCGGACAAGCACGGACCAGGGGGACCGCGGCGGTCGCCGTGGTCGCGGCCGTAGTCGTCGTTTGGAGCGCATCCGCAGCGGTCGTCGCACCGGCGGCGGCCGCCGACCTCCCCGGACCCGGGTCGGTGACGTACGTGAGCGACTGCGGCGAACTCGACGAGTCGGGGATGTACGTGCTCGATCGGGACGTCGAGAACGCGACCGGGGACTGCTTCCGGGTGACGGCGGACGACGTGACGCTGCTTGGGACGGGACACACCGTCGCCTCGGCCGACGGGAACGGCTCGGCGGTCGTGGCCGACGGCGTCTCCGGGCTCCACGTCGAGGGGCTGGTCGCAGCCGGCTGGTGGCACGGCGTCGCGGTCGGCGACAGCGAGGACGTACAGATCCGGGCGGTGACGGTCCGCGACGCCGGGGGCAGCGGGATCCGACTCGACGCCGCCGCCGACGCCGTCGTCGCCGGCGGGAGCGTCGCGAACGCCTCCGGGCACGGGATCGTCGTCGCCGACGGCGAACGCGTCTCCATCGTCGGCACGGCGGTCCGGGCGAACGACGGCGACGGCGTCGCCGTCCGCGACTCACGCGCGACGAGCGTCCGCAACGCGACCGTCCTCGACAACGGCGGCGTCGGCGTTCGCGTCGGAACGGTCCCGGACGAGACGCGCGCGGACGCCGGGGTCCCCTCCTGGATGGTCTCGCTGCTCGGCGACACCAACACCGGGAAGCTGTCCGGACTGTTCGCGCCCCGGGAGGCCGGCGGACCCTCGCTGGTCGTCGCGGACAGCCGCATCGCGAACAACCGCTACGAGGGCGTCGCCGTCAGCGACGCCGCCGAGGTGCGGATAGCGAACAACACGATCGTCGGCGCGACCGACGGGATCAGGCTGCGCAACGTCTCGAGCTCGACGGTCGCCGACAACCGTGTGAACGGGAGCGTCGACGACGGGATGGCGTTCTCGTCGGTGACGGGGACGAACGTCACCGGTAACGTCCTCGCGGGCAACGGTGACGACGGCGTCTACCTCGTCGGCGACGGTAACACCCTCGCGGGCAACGACGCCCGCGACAACGGCGATGACGGCTTCGACCTGCACACAGGCGTCGACAACACCCTCGACTCGAACCGCGCGGTCGGAAACGGCGACGACGGGCTGTACATCCGCGACGCCGACGGCAACGCCGCGATAGCGAACGTCCTGCTCGACAACGGCGACGACGGCCTCGACGTCCGCGACGCGACCGCGAACGCCCTCCACAACAACACCGCCTGCGGCAACGACCACTACGACATCCAGATCCGACTCGGCGTCACCGGCAACGACGTCGAGGGGAACGACCGGAGCTGCTGAGGCGTCGCTCGCGGTCCGATTTTCGAAAGAAGTCCGCCCGGATCGGCCGTCGATTCGGCCTTACGAGGGCGTTTCGCCGGTCGCCAGCGCCTGTGAGGTCTCGCCGTTGGGCGAGGTCCAGAGGACGCGCACGGTCGTACTCGGCGGTACTGCACCGGCACCGCCAGTCCCGTTGATCGTCGCGGAGCTTCCGGCAGTCACCGGCAGGGAGAACGCCGTACTGCCGCCGGTGGTGGCGTTCAACGAGACGCTTCCCGAGTTATCGGAGTCCAGCGTCGTCCCGCCCTGGTGCGTCGCCGTGACGTTGTAGTCCGACCCCGAGCCCTGCTCGTAGTCGAAATTGAAGTTCGCGTTTGGCGTGGTCTGCTGGACGCTGTTGCCCAGGCCGAGCACGAACGAGCCGATGACGGCCGCGAGGATCACGGTGATTGCGACCATCAAAATGACCCCAATGACCGGCGAGACGGCACGGTCGTCGCCGATGAGTTCTTTGAAATTCATATCGTGTCTCTCAGCTAGGGTGCGGTGTCACTCGCGAGTACCTGCGAGTTCTCTCCATTCGCGTCTGTCCAGACAACCCGGACAGTATCATCATTTCCAGGCGTGTATGAGGTTGTGGCTTGTGACCCCGCTTCGAAAGGTCCGGAGCCGAAAGACTGCGCACTACCGCCATTGACTGTCAGCTCTAAGCTGTCCTCTGCTGGGATGGTGTCACCACCGGTGTGGGTTGCGGTAACGTCACTAGCACCACTATCGTAGTCGAAGTTGAAGTTCGCGTTCGGTGCGGTCTGCTGGACGCTGTTACCCAGTCCGAGCACGAACGAGCCGATGACGGCCGCAAGGATCACGGTGATTGCGACCATCAAAATGACCCCAATGACCGGACTGACTGCCCGGTCGTCACCGAGTAGGTCGCCGACGTTCATCGTCACGAGGGCACCTCACCCTGGGCGAGCGTCTGGGAGGTCTCGCCGTTCTCGGAGGTCCAGATGACCGCGACATCGTCGCCACCGGTGACGCTATTGTGTTCAAGAGAGTCACCAGCGCTCATTCCGTCAGTCGTTGAGGCCTCTTGGGTGCCTGCAACGTTTAGCGCGACTGTCTCACCCGACGGGATCGTATCGCCACCGGTGTGCGTGGCGGTGACGCCGGTGTCGTTGTAGCTCAGGTCGTAGTTCGCGTTCGGTGCCGTCTGTTGGACGCTGTTCCCCAGGCCGAGTACGAACGAACCGATGACGGCCGCGAGGATGACGGTGATCGCCACCATCAAGATCACGCCGATGACCGGACTGACTGCCCGGTCGTCGTTCAGGAGATGTCTGATATCCATGTGTATGGTTGCTCCCACAGCGTCGACGGGGATCGATCCCACGCGTTAGTGCTGTGTTAGTCGCGATAACGGCGCGCTACCGTTTAAGCGTGGGGGCTTTCGTATTCGGAAGAAAACATCGGATTTTCCCGGTGCTTTCTGTCGATTATATCCGAAAACGATCTCTCGATTGCATTTAAACCAGACACGTTCCGGGATCGGCAATCGAGGTCAGCCGTCGCCCGTCACTCGCGTCGACGGCGCGCGCCCGCGAGGGTCGCGACGAGCGCGGCCAGCCCGGCGAGTGCGGCGAGCACGCCGAAGCCGGGAGTGGTCGTCTCGGTCGCCGTGTCGTCGCCACCGGTGTCGCCGCCGGCGTCGGGCGTCGAGTCGCCCGCGACCGTGACCGTGACGGTGTGGTTCCCGACGACCGCCCGGAACTGCCCCGGCGCGGCGATCCGTCGGGTGAACTCGACGCGGGTCGTCGCCCCGGGCTCGACCCGAACCTCGCGCGTCGCCACGGTCTCGTTGAACAGCGAGAGCCGGACCGGGATCGTGCCGGCGGCCTCGCCGTCGTTGCGGACGCGCGCGGTGAACGTCACCGCCTCGCCGACGCCGACGTCCGAGTCGTTCGCCGTCAGTCCGACGACTGAGACGTTCGGCTCCGGGGGTCGGACCGCGACGCGGAACTCCTGAGTCGTGTCGACCTCGATCGTGTAGGTTCCGGGATCCGCGAACTCGCGGGTGAACCGGACCGTCCGGCTCTCGTTGGGCGAGAGGGTGAACCGACGGATGGCGACCTCTTCGTCGTCGATCTCCAGCTCGATCGTCTTGGTCCCGGAGGCGTTCCCCTCGTTGGTCACGCTCGCGGTGACGACGACCGACTCGCCCGCGACGATCGACTCGCTGTCGATCGACGCCGTCACCGCGGTGAGGTTCGGCTCCGGATCCGGGTCGGCGTCCGACTCCCCGTCAGCGTCGTCCGTCCCCCCGGTCGCGTCGTCGCTGGAGCCGCCGCCACCGCCTCCACCACCGCTCCCGCCTCCACCGCCTCCGCCGGCGGGTGCACCGGTGTCGTCGCTGCCGCCGTCCCCGGTGTCGTCGGTGTCGTCACCACCATCGTTGCTCGAATCGTTTGAGTCGTCGGAGTCGTCAGATCCGTCCCTGTCGTCATCATCGCTCCCGGTTCCGCCGTCGTTACTGCCGTCTCCGTCGTCACCGCTGCCGTCGCCATCATCGGCGTCGGTGACGGTCACCCGTGTGTCCGCGGAGGCGACGGACTCGTTCTCCACGAGGAGGTTCAGGGTGACCGTGTAGGTACCGTTCGTCTTGTAGGCGTGTTCGACGGCGTTTCCGGTGTCGTTCGCGCCGTCGCCGAAGTCCCACCTGAGGGAGTACGGCGCTCCGTCGTCGAAGCTCGGGACCGCATCGAACCCGACCGATGTGCCGACGCCGACCTGCGTCGCGTCCGCGTCGATCTCGGGATCGGGCCGGGTCACGTTCACCGTCTCGGTCGCGGTCGCGGTCCCGTTCTGCTCGTCCGTCACGGTGACCGTGGGATCGTACTCCTCCGGTTCGTCGTAGGTGACCGTCACGGTCGATCCCACGGTCCCGTTGCCGGCGTCTCCGCCGTCGAGGTCCCACTCGTACGTCGCGTTCTCGTCGATCCCGGTCGCGTCGGCGGTCAGCGTGACCGGCGTGCTCACGGTCGCCTCCGAGGGGACCGAGAGGTCGACGTCGACCGCCGGTTCGGACCCCTCGACGACGACCGTCGCGGTCGCCGTTCCGTTCGCGCCGGCGTCTCCCTCGTCGTCGAGGACCAGCGTCACGCGAGCGGGATACTCGCCGGCCGCCGAGTACTCGTGTTCGACGACCGGCGACTCCGTGGTTCGTTCGTCCTCGCCGTCGCCGTCGACGTCCCAGGCGAACGCCTCGACGTCTCCGGTGGACGCGCTGGCGTTCAGGGTCGCCGGCTCCCCCACCTCGACGGGGGTCGTCACCGTCAACCGCGCGACCGCCTCCTCATCATCGCCGTCGTCGTCTCCGCCATCACCGTCATCACCATCATCCCCGTCGTCACCGCCGGTCACGTCGATCGCGCCGGTCGCTGTGTCGGAGGCGTCTCGGGTGTCGTTCACGACGACGGACGGTTCGTACTGGCCGGACGCGTCGTACGCGTGCTCGACGGTCGGCGAGTCGGTGACGCGGTCGACATCGCCGTCGCCCTCGAAGTCCCACGCGTACGAGTCGATCCCGACATCGTCGACCGAGTCGCTCGCGTCGAGCGTCACCGTCTCGTTTACCGACGCCTCGGTCGGCACCGAGAGGATCGCAGTCGGGGGATCGTCGGCGACCGTGATCGTCGTGCTCGCGGTGTCGCTGGCATCGCTCCCCTCTTCGCCCGTGACGGTCACCGTCACGGTCGGTTCGTACTCGCCCGTGTCCTCGTACGCGATCGTGATACTCGGGTCGGCGGTGGTGTTCTCGACGGTTCCGTCGCCGTCGACGTCCCACGCGTACGAGCCGATCTCGTCGGTCGGCTCCGAGTCGCTCGCGTCCAGCGTCACCGTCTCGTTCGGCGGGACCGACTCGGGGGCCGACAGCGACGCCGTCGGCTCGACGGTCCCGTTCGCGTCCGCGACCTCGACGGTCACGCTCGCCGTGTCCCCGTTGCCGTACGTGTCGAGGGCGGTGACCGAGACTGAGCGGTTCCCGGCCGCCTCGAAGGCGTACTCGACGGTCGGCGAATCGGTGACCCGGTCGGTCTCGCCGTCGCCGTCGAGGTCCCACTCGTAGGCGGCGACCTCGTCGTCGGGGTCGGTGGTGTCGCCGGCGTCGAGCGTCACGGACTCGTCGACCGCGGCGGTTCCGGGGGCCGACAGGGCGGCCGAGGGCGGCGTCTCGACGCAGCCGCCGGGGTGAATGAACACCCTGCGATCCAGGTCGAGCGTGTGCTCGTCGCCGTCGGCGTCGAACACGGTCCAGTCGGTCACGCGGTACTCCGGCGTGCCCGAGTAGCCCCACTCGCCCCAGGCATCGGCGTCCTCGTTGTAGCTGGGGTCGATGACGATCGGTCCCTCCAACGAGTCGAGACCGCGGTAGGCACCTCCGTCGGTGCGGTTGATCGACCACTTCCAGTCGATGCTCGCGCGTCCGTCGCTCAGGTCCCACTCGTCGTCGCGGTTGGCGTAGATGTCGTCCTGGACGGCCCACTCGCCGTCCGGAAGCCCCTCGATGTCGTAGGTGGTGGTGCTGCCGCCGTCGCCGTCGCCGAGGCGGTCGTGGAGGACGACGAGGCTCGTGTCGTCCGGTCCGGCGTACAGCAGCAGCGAGCTCTCGCCGGTGCGCTGGAACTCGGTCGTTCCGTAGGAGCTGTACGTCGACGCCGACGGCGTCGTGTTCGGATTGCGGTAGTCGTAGAACGCGGAGACGGTCCGGTCGGCGTCCGCGTACGGGTCGACCTCGTAACACGACGAGCCCTGTGCGACCGCGAACGTTCGGTCGTCACCGGCGGCCGCGCTCGCTGTGCCGGCGAGACCGACGGTGATCGAGGAGAACACCAGCAGTCCCACGACCCCCACCACGAGCGGACGTGCCGACGCGGAGTACGCTCTCATTGCGACACCGTCGCCGCGAGTCGGGCTTTGTTATGGATCCGTTTCCTGATAGGTCTGCGTGTTCGGGGTGTTCGCCCCACGCAAGCGCCGTACCGGCGGGTCGGCCAGGAGAAGGGTAACAAAACCCGACGCGCCGAGACGGACGATACGCCAGCGTTTGGCCGGTCCCCACAATGTATCGAGGACACACAGTCGGGGTGGTTATCCCGGCGTACAACGAGGAGCCGTTCGTCAGAGAGACGATCGAGACCGTGCCCGCGTTCGTCGACCGCGTCTACGTGATCGACGACGCGTCGACCGACGGCACCTGGAGCGAGATCCGCGCGGCCGCAGCGGCGGAACGCGACCGTCACGACGACCACGCCCGCAACGGCGACGCCGCCGAGCCCTTCGGCGAACGGGTGGTCGCGATCCAACACGAACGAAACCGCGGCGTCGGCGGCGCGATCAAGACCGGATACCTCCGGGCGCGCGAGGACGAACTCGCCGCGACGGCTGTGATGGGCGGCGACGGGCAGATGGACCCCGACGTGCTCGGGACGCTGTTCGACCCGATCCTCGACGGGGACGCGGACTACGTGAAGGGCAACCGCTTCCTCGGAACCCGGGACTACGGCGACATGCCGCGGTTGCGATTCGTCGGCAACGCCGTGCTCGGCGCGCTCACGCGGATAGCGAGCGGCTACTGGGCCACCGGCGACCCACAGAGCGGCTACACCGCAATCTCCCGGCGCGCGCTCCACGAGGCGGACATCGAGGAGATGTACGAGTTCTACGGCTACTGCAACGACTTACTGGTGAAGCTCAACGTCGCCGGGCTCCGGGTGGTCGACCTCCCGAGCCCGATCGTCTACGGCGACGAGGAGAGCCACATCCGGTATCGCACCTACGTCCCCAGGGTGTCGTGGATGCTGCTTCGCAACTTCCTGTGGCGGGTGCGCGAGAACTACCTCGCGTACGACTTCCACCCGCTCGTCGTCGCGTACGTCGCCGGCGCGGCCGGGTCGGGCGTCGGACTCGCGGCGCTCGTGTGGGCGGTCGCCGCCGGCGGCGGGGCCACGTCGGTGATCGGCGGCCTGCTCGCGACGGCCGTGTTCATGCTCGGCCTCCTCTCGCTGGTCGGCGCGATGGCGATGGACAAACACGTCAACGATCACCTCAACGACGTCGTCCTCCCCGACCGCGGAACGCCGGCGGGTGAGGCCGTCGGCGACGACCGGGGCGGTCGCGGCGACCGCGGGGATCCCACCGACCGCGGCGACGCGGTCGCCGCCGGCCGAGGGTCCACGCGGCCCGCGATCCCCCGGTACGGGACCGAAACCTTCGAGTCCGGCAGCGGCCGGCTCGATGCCACCGCCCGGGGTGACGACTCCGAACGGCCCGATCGCGGCGATCGGCCCGACGACACCGGTCGCCCCGAGTCGAACGGCGCGAGCGCGGAGTCGAACGGCGCGGCGGCGGGGACGGACGCCGATTCGGACGCCGAGGCCGACGCTCGATAGCGTCCTCGTTCCCTCGATAGCCGGGCGATAACAAATCCCCGTCGGGGCGGCCGTCACCACATGTTCGGAACGAGCGGCATCAGGGGGCCGATCGGCGAGACAGTCACCGCGGAACTCGCCCTGGACGTGGGACGGGCCGTCGCCTCCGAGGGGGCCGACCGCGTCGTCGTGGGTCGCGATACCCGCGAGACTGGACCGGCGCTCGTCGACGCGCTCTCGGCGGGACTGCGCGAGTGCGGATCCGACGTGGTGTCGCTGGGCGAGGTGCCGACACCGACGGTCGCACGAGCCGTCGAGTGGTACGACGCGGACGCCGGCGTCACGGTCACGGCCTCACACAACCCCGCGAGTGACAACGGGCTGAAACTCTGGACCGACGACGGCGCGGCGTACGTCGGAACGCGACAGGAGGGCGTCGCCGACCGGATCCGACAGGGTCGCTACGACTTCGTCGCGTGGGACGAGTACGGCGACCGGACCCGCGGTCGCGACGCGCGAACGCGACACGTCCGAGCCGTCGTCGACGCCGTCGCAGCCGAGTACGTCGCGAACCGCGACGGAGCCGACCGGGGCGGTGGGACCGGTGCTGGCGGCGACGCGGTCGACCTGGGACTCGACGTGGTCGTCGACGCGGGCAACGGAAGCGGTCGGATCACCGCCCGCGCGCTGCGGCGACTGGGCTGCTCGGTCGAGACGATCGCCGCCGAGCCCGACGGGACGTTCCCGAGTCGTCCGAGCGAACCGACCGCCGAGAACTGCGAGACGCTCCGGCGGGTGGTCGCGGCGACGGACGCGGACCTAGGGATCGCCCACGACGGCGACGCCGACCGGATGCGAGCGGTCGACGGCCTCGGGGAGTTCCTCGCGGGCGACACCCTGCTGGCGCTGTTCGCCCGCGACGCCGCCGACGCCGGCGAGCGCGTCGCCGTCCCGATCGACACGAGCATCGCCGTCGACACGACGCTGGAGGCGATCGGCGCGTCGACGACCCACACCCGCGTCGGCGACGGCCACGTCGCAGAGCGCACCCGCGAGTCCGACGTGGTGTTCGGGGGCGAGCCCAGCGGGGCGTGGATCTGGCCCGACCTGACGCGGTGTCCCGACGGGACGCTCGCGGCCGCGAAGCTCGCCGAGTTAGTCGCCCGTCGCGGTCCCCTCGACCGCCTCGCGGCCGGCGTCGAGACGGTTCCCCTGCGGCGGACAAACGTCGAGACCGACGCCAAGCGCGAGGTCGTCGAACACGTCGCCGAGCGGGTCGGCGACCGGTACGCGAACGTGACGACCGTCGACGGCGTCCGCGTCGACGTCGACGCCGGCTGGTTCCTCGTACGCGCAAGCGGCACCCAGCCGCTCGTTCGCGTCACCGCCGAGGCGGGCGTCGACTCGGAGATGGAGTCGCTGTTCGAGACGGCGACCGGTCTCGTCGAGGAGGCGCGCGAGGCCGTCGCGCCCGCCGCCTCGGACTGACCCGGGCGTCGGTCGCCGGCTATCGGTCGGCTCGCGTGGTTGTCTGCTTATAACAAGGGGCGCGCCCGTGGTGTCGAAATTCGTCATGCACGCTGTGATACTCGCGGCCGGTCGCGGCTCGCGGATGCGCCCGCTGTCGGTCGTGACGCCGAAACCGATGCTCCCGGTCGGTGACCGACCGCTCGTCGCACACGTCGCCGACGCCGCCGTCGAGGCGGGGGCAGACGACCTCGTGTTCGTCGTCGGCGAGCGCGACGGCCACCTGAGTCAGTACTTCGGCGAGTCCTATCGCGGACTCCCGGTCACCTACGCCGTCCAGGAGACGCCCGCCGGCACAGCCGACGCCGTGCGCTGTGCGACGGAGCACGTCCACGGCCGCTTCGCCGTCCTCAACGGCGACAACCTCTTCGAGCCTGCGGCGATCGCACGGCTGTTCGACCGGCAGGCCGCCGTCCTCGCCCACCGCGTCGACGACCCGCACGAGTACGGAGTCCTCTCGACCGCGCCCGTGGAGAGCGACGCCGCCGACGACGCCCCCGTGGTGACGGGGATCGTCGAGAAGCCGGACGAGCCGCCGACGACGCTGGCGAACGCCGGCGCGTACGTGTTCCCGGCGTCGATGGGCGACGCCTTCGACGTGCCCGAGAGCAGTCGCGGCGAGCGCGAGATCACCGACGCCGTCGGGACGCTGATCGACCGCCACACGGTGCGGGCCGTCGAGACCGACCGCTGGCTCGACGTGGCGCGTCCGAGCGACTTCGTCAGGGCCAACGAACTGGTGCTGGAGGACGGCGACGCCATCGTCGACGGCGACGACTGGGGTGACGGCGTGTACGTCGCCCCCGGCGCGACCGTGGCCCCGGACGCGGCGGTGGAGGGACCGGCGATGATCGGGGCCGATGCGACCGTGGCCTCGGGCGCTGTGATCCGCGGCCCCGCAGTCATCGGCGGCGGCGCGACCGTCGGCGCTGGCGCGGAGCTGACCCGGTCGGTGCTGTTCCCAGGCGCGAGCGTCGGCCCGCGGGTGCTGCTGTTCGGGGTCGTGCTCGGTCCGCGGTGTGACCTCTCGACGGGCGCGTGCGTCACCGGCAGCGTCGACGCCGACGAGACCACCTCCGTCGTGGCAACCCACCGCGCGCTCGACCGACCGCTGGCGTACTGAGTCGTCGCCGCGATCCGGCGTCCAGCGTCGGTCGCGGACAGAAACCCGAAGGAGCTCTTGCGGAGTATCCGGCCGAGAAAACCGAGACGGCGAAACCGGGACGGCGAACCCTGAACGGAGTCGGGACTCCGACCGTCGAGCACAGACCGTCGAGTACAGACCATCAGGTCGTCTCGCGACGCGACTCGTCGGGAGAACGGTTCGGCCACCGTCGCCGAGTCGAGAAGCTACGACGCCGTTCGTCGGACGATCACTCGCCTTCGGTCTCGGCTTCTGTCGAGGTCGCCGTCGGCACGCTCATCCCGCGGCAGGTGTACAGAACGCCCGCGAGGAAGGTAAACACGACCAGGCTCGCGATCAGGTAGTAGCCGAGCAGTTGCGTCGTCGCGAACAGCGCGCCCATTCCCAGGGTCGCTCCGGCGTACGGCCGCGGATCGACCGACTCGGACTCGGTCGCGGTGTCGTCGCCGTCGACAGCATCCCCGTCGGCCGACTCGTCTTCCTCCTCCAGATACTCGAACAGCGGATCAGCCTCCGCCTGTAACTCCACCCGGCCCCTGTTGCGGTTGAAGTCGACGACGCTCGCGTCGTCCATCTTCGGGAGGTGACACTGGTACAGTCCGATGTACACGCGCTTGCGCTGTTGGGCACCCAGCTCCTGGACCGTGCAGTCGTTCTCGATGGCGGCGATGTGCTCGGCGAGTTCGCCGATGGTCGTCTCGCCGTCGACCGCGTCGAGATGGGAGAGAACGAGCCGGCGACGCTGGTTCTTCAGGATCTCGAAGGTGACGTCGAGCGGGAGCGGCTCGGGCTCGCGCTCCTCCGATGGCGTCTCAACGGTGTTCGGTTCGTCTGTCTCGTCGTCCGCGTTCGGCGGATCGGTACGTCCGGTCGTCTGTGCTTGGGTTGCCTTGGCCATGATGTGTCGTGTTGTACGTCTCGTTCAACTGCTGTTCTCCTCGTCCGTCGATACCCCGGCCCGTCCCGTCGCGTTCAGCCGTATCCGGCGTGATGTAGCGACATCGGCAACCCGACCGCATAGGTTCGTCCGACCGCTCACTCCCGCTCACCCCCGATATCCGTGAAGACCGTGCTCCCCGGTCGCGTCGTCGCCCCCGGTGCGACGACCGTCCCCACGTTGAGTCGCGTTCCGATGCCGAGTTTCGCCCCCTCGCCGACGACGACACCGAACTTCCGTCGCGCCGTCGACACCCGCGACCCGGCGTGTCCCAGCCGGACCGGACGCTCGTCGTGACGGAGGTTCGCCACCAGCGACCCCGCCCCTACGTTCGCGTCCGGCCCGACGACGCTGTCGCCCACGTAGCTCAGGTGCGGCAGCTTCGCGTTCGACAGTAGGATACTGTTTTTCACTTCCACGGCAGCCCCTATATTCACATCAATTGAAATATAACTGTTTCCCCGGACATAACAGTTCGGCCCTATATTCGCACCGGGCATAACGAGGGCCGGTCCCTCGACGACGGCACCGGGTCCGAGCGTCGCGCCCTCGCGGACCGCGACCGGTCCGGAGACCTCGGCGTCGGGGTGAACGTCGCCAGCGAGGTCGCGCTCGATCCCGTCGAAGCCGTCGTCGGGGTCGTCGGTGCCGGCGAGGAGCCACTCGGTCGCATCGAGCAGCTCCCAGGGCCGCCGCACGTCGGCGACTCGATCGCACTCGACGCGGTCGAGGCCGCCCTCGCCGGCGAGGTCGCGTGCGACCGCCAGCGCCGCCGTCGGCGGGCGACCGCGGAGGGCGTCAGCGGGGACCGCGACGGGTCTGGGCTCGGGCCCGTAGAGAGGGTCGAACGGCTCACTCGGCCGCGTCACCACGGCCGGTCGCCGGCGGACGGCCGCCTCCAACGCCGCGGGATCGACGACCGTCGTCGACGGGACACACACGATCCTGTCGTGATCTCCCGTCCGATCGCCGTCGGGAGCCTCGTCGGTGACCGTATCACCGGCATCGGCGACGACGGTATCGGCCGCGGCGTCGCCGTCAAGGCGGAGGCTACGGTCCGGATGTCGCCGCCGTAGGCCCCTCCGAACCGCGGGGGTGAGGCCGTCGCCGACCAGTTCGGTCGCGCCCGCGGCGATCAGCGCGTCGGCCGCGCGAACCGCACAAGCGACGCCCGCTACCGGTAGATCCGCCGCCGACATCGACGGCGCGTACGGCGCTTCGGCCCCATCGCGGTGTGTAAGTACCCCGAGCATACCCGACTCCATCTGGAGAACACGGAGACATTGTTATAGGGTTGATATGCGCGGTTAGGAGACGGTATCTGCCGTCGACCGTTCGATCCGCGTTCTCTCTCGTGTCGTATTTTCGCGTATGACGGCCGCTATCCTTCGATATCGCGATGTAACAGCCTAATAACAATGCCCGGATGGCGGGATTGGCGCACGTTACCCCGGACGCTATCCGTTCGGCTCAACCATGACCTGTACACGCCAGCACGCCGGACCGACGGCACGACGCGAGAGGGCCAGCACGTCGAATGATCGGAGAGACAGCAGACGAGATCGGCCGACTGCGGGTGGGTCCTGATGTGCGGTATCACCGCCTGCGCGGGCAGCGACGACGTTGTCGATGCCGTGCTTACCGGGCTGAAGAACCTGGAATACCGCGGTTACGACTCCGCCGGCGTCGCCACCCTAACCGAGGAGGGGATCGGCGTCCACAAGCGCGAGGGCGGCATCGACCGGCTCGTCGACGTCGTCGACGACTCGATCGCCGGACGACTCGGGATCGGCCACACCCGGTGGAGCACCCACGGCGCGCCGACCGACGAGAACGCCCACCCGCACACGGACTGCACCGGCTCGGTCGCGGTCGTCCACAACGGGATCATCGAGAACTACGACGAACTCCGCGGCGAACTGTCCGCCGCCGGACACCTGTTCACGAGCGAGACCGACACCGAGGTCGTCCCCCACCTCATCGAGGCCGAACTGGCCGCGGGCCACGAGCCCGAGGCCGCGTTCAGGCGTGCGATCGATCGACTGGAGGGGAGCTACGCCATCGCGGCGCTGATCGACGGGACCGACGCGATCCTCGCGACCCGGCGGGGCTCGCCGCTGGTGCTCGGCGTCGACGGCGACCGCCGGTTCCTCGCCAGCGACGTGCCGTCGTTCCTGGAGTTCACCTCGCGGGTCGTCTACCTGCACGACGGCGACGTCGTCCGGCTGGCCACCGACGGCCACGAGGTCACGGACGCCGACGGCGACCCCGTCGATCGAGGGATCGACACCGTCGACTGGGGCTCGGAGGACGCCGAGCGCGACGGCTACGACCATTACATGCGCAAGGAGATCAGCGAGCAGCCGGACGCGCTCGAACGCGCCGTCCGCGGCCGGATCGCCGACGACGACCGTGACGTGGTGCTCGAGGACTTCCCGCCGGGAACGTTCGACGGGATCTCGGAGGTCCACTTCCTGTCGTGCGGGACCTCCCACCACGCTTCGCTGTACGCACGCCAACTGCTCTGCGACAGGGGCGTTCCGGCCCACGCGTTCACCGCCGGGGAGTACGCCACCACGCCCGCCCCCGTCTCGGAGGAGACGCTCGTCGTGGCGGTGACCCAGAGCGGCGAGACCGCCGACACCCTGGCGTCGCTGCGTCACGCTGACGCCGCCGGCGCGCGCACGCTCGCTGTGACGAACGTGGTCGGCTCGACGGCCGCCCGGGAGGCCGACGACGCGCTGTTCATCCGGGCGGGCCCGGAGATCGGCGTCGCGGCGACCAAGACGTTCTCCTCGCAGGTGGCCGTGCTCGCGCTGCTGGTCGAGCGGCTGACCGAGGACGTCACCGGAACCCCGAGCGACGACCGCGAGGGGATGCTGTCGGCGCTCCGGGCGCTTCCCTCCCACGTGGGTCGGGTGCTCGAGGAGTCGACGGCCGCGTCGCTGGCGGGACGCTACGGCGAGGCCGACGGGCGCTTCTTCATCGGACGCGGCGTCGCCTACCCGGTCGCCCGCGAGGGCGCGCTGAAATTCAAGGAGATCACCTACGAGCACGCCGAGGGATTCGCCGCGGGAGAGCTGAAACACGGCCCGCTGGCGCTGGTCACCCGCGATACCCCGGTGTTCGCGGTGTTCTCCGGCCGCCACGACACGAAGACGCTGAACAACGTCGAGGAGGTCCGGTCGCGCGGCGCGCCCGTCGTCGCCGTCGCGAGCGAGCGCAACGACCGGGTGCTCGAGTCCGTCGACGAGTGCCTCGCGGTCCCGGAGACCCACCCGGACCTGCTGGGCGTGCTGGCGAACGTGCAGCTCCAGCTCGTGTCCTACCACGTCGCGGACCTGCTCGACCGGTCGATAGACAAGCCCCGGAACCTGGCAAAGAGCGTGACAGTAGAGTGATACTACTCGACCGCACTCTGCTGGCCTCCGACTCCCCGGATCGACGACGGAGCGGTCGCGCACGCCTTCGACCGCCGCCCCCCGGGCGACGGTCCTCCCGTGCGCGTCCGCTCCGTCCGGGTGCGATGGCCCCGGCTCACCCGGGGTGGTGAGTACGCGGAGTATCCCGAGCAGATGTCGACATCAGACCCACACACGCTGAGCAGGGACGAGGTATACGACATCCTGAGCAACGCACGACGACGGTTCGTCATCTACTACCTACGGGACCGGGGCGAGCCCGTGAAGCTCGGGGAGCTGTCCGACCGCGTGGCGGCATGGGAGAACGACGTTCCGGTGGAGGAGCTCACCGACCAGCAGGTCAAGCGAGTGTACGTCTCGCTGTACCAGACGCACATCCCGAAGCTCGAGGACACGGGCATCGTCGAGTACGACGCCGACACCGGCGTCGTCCGACTCACCTCGCAGGTGTCGGACCTCGACGCGTATCTCCCCGACGAGGACGAGGGGTCGATCCCCTGGCAGGGGATCTACCTCACGCTCGCGGTCGTCGGCCTCGCCGTCTACGGGGTCGCCACCGCCGCACAGGGGGCGATCCCGCAGTCGGTTCTCAACGCCGTCGGCCTCCTCGTGTTCGTCTCCTTCGGGGCGGTCGTGATCGCGCAGTACCTGTACGAACGGAGGAACCGATGACACGAACCGACCACACGAACCGCGGACCCGACGAGCGGAACGGGGGGAGCGCCGGGAGGCGAAACAGCGAGAACACCGGGTGGCGAGGCGACGGCAGCGCCGGGTCGGGTGATCGCGCGTGACGACCGACTGGGACGTGATCGGCTACGTCATCAGCTCCGACCACAGGGTCGCGGTCCTCGGACGGCTCGCCGAGGGCCCGGCGACACCGACCCGCGTCGCCGACGACGTGGAGCTGTCGGTGTCCCACGTCTCGCGGGCGATCGGCTCCCTCCGGGAGAAGGAACTCGTCGAACTGCTCGTCCCCGAGGACCGGCGCAAGGGTCGAGTCTACGGGATCACCTCGAAGGGCGAGGAGGTCTGGAACGACATCCGTGCGAAGGATCTCGCGGAGTGAGCGGACGAGGGGGACGGCGTGGTGACCGGGCGGCGCGCGCCGCCGTTCGGGTTCGCGTTTTTTGCTTAGACGCCGTGGGGACAGTCCCGTCGCTCGCGGTCGCGAAAACGGGGGAGGAGAGGAGCAGGTGTTGGATGCCAGGGGAATGGGAATGGGGCCGTGCTGTGTCTCCCCCGGGCGTCGCTACGCGCCGGTCCCCCTTTGTTAGTCTGTGTTCTTCCTGATACGTCGATCGCGCAATATCACCCTACCCGGACCGAGCGCCCGCGCTCGCGACGGTCGACGTGTCAGCTTCCTATTACTCCCGCGACGACGACGGCGTTGTGGACGGCGAACCCGAAGTTACAGGCACAGCCGACGCCGTAACAGGCGATCCGGCCGGCGTGTCGGTGGTCCGGGGACTCAGGGCTGTCCGAGCCGGCCGGGCGGTCGTCGACGGCGGGCGTGGAGAGCCGAACGCCGCCCTCGATGACCGCGGCCGTGACGGCGACCGTGAGCGCGCCGAGGACGACGAGCCCGGGAAGCGTGCCGAGTTCCGTCATCGCCGCGGCGGCGACGGGGTTGCGTTCGCGGATCGCGGGGTCGCTGGCGAGTCCGACGAGCGTCGTCGCAACGTCGGCGGTCTTGGCGAGCGCGAGCGCCACGACGCCGCCAACAGCGATGCCGTCGAGTCCGACGTCGACGACGCCGTCGCCGTCGGCGGCGCGGTCCGCGTGAGTCGGAGTATCGCCGGATCCGCCGGCGGCGACACCGCTCGGTTCGACGGCGGCGTCCGCCGATCCGACACCCGGAGCGTCCCTCGGATCGTCCGCTCGTACGGAGTCGCCGGCGTCTGCTGGCTGCATCGCTCTCGGACTCGGCCGGTCCGCGGTTCGTTATTCACGTCGTTCGCCTCGAGAAGGGGAGGGGAGTGGCCGCGGAAACGCGGTCTCGACAGGGCCCGCGAGGGGCGGTGATCGACGCGAAACGGGCGTCTGAGACCGGTTTGGAATTAACTAACAAAGGTGTCGGGGCTCCCGCTCCCGATATGGCCACGGCGAGCCGACCCGACTCGATCGACACGACCGCGGAAGCGGAGACGCTCGGAGCGTGTCCTTCCTGCGGGACGCGGATCCCGACGTACTGTCACCTGATCAGCTACCGGCAGCGCGGGTGGCCGACGATGTTCGCGGAGTGCGACGACTGCGGTGCGGTCGTTCACCCGCGGTAGTTCGGCGTCGACCGGGACTATCGACCGGATAACGATACGGACACGCGCCGCCGGTGCGATCGCAATGCGACGGAACATCCTCGTGTACGCAGTACTGGCGACGATCGCGCTCGGGATCGCGGGCGGACTCGAACGGTGGACCCGTCCCGACCTCGCGGACGAGTACGACGACTGAGACGACTTCGGCGGCCGATCGGCGATTCGAACCCGACCCCTCATTTTCCGGCGGCTCCGGACCGACGGCGCGGCGAGTTCGCGCTCGACCGCGCCACGGGTAAGCCGACGGTACGTGAGTCTCACGCGTTCGACGGCGTCGGCGCGTTCCAGTCGAGATGGAACCGGCGAATTCTCGACCGAGAGCCTCCAAAACGGCGATTTATTAGTATCCTACCCGATTGTATCCGCGATATTACTTTATCCGGCATCGGAGTATGGAGCGACGTGCCGAACTGGATCACAGACGAGGAGCAAGAACGGATACAGAAGTTCGCGGCGACGCCGCGATACAGGCGCGGACCGCACTTCCTCGAGCCGGACGAGGGCGAAACGGACGGGAACGACGACGACGAGTCGTAGACGCGGCGCTGAATCGGCGGCGGAGACGCCGTCGGATCCGGGGCCGAGCTGTCACCGCGATCGGCGGCCGACGCGGCGAGATCGCGATTTGTCGGACTCGGTTAGCAGCGATCCCGATCGGCAGCGATCCCGATCGACCGAAACCCCGGGAACGTATTCTCGCGAGGCCGTACCGACCAGCGACGACCGCGCGTCTATCGTCGGCCGACGAAAGCCGAACGGAACACACCGAAACCCCAGGGTACCGCGGTTGTACGGGTGTATAACTAACGGGCCTCTCGGCCGACTCCGTCGTATGTGGCACGCCACCGCGACGCCGCACCGCCACCCCACCGTTCCGGCTCCGATCGTCACGACCGCGACGCGGGGAGGTGGGGCATGACCCGCTCGACCGCCTCCGAACCGGCCGGGAGTATCGACGCCCCGGTCGTCAGCGCCACCCCAAGGGAGGCCGCACGCCTGTTCGACGCGCTCGACAGCGAGGCGTGTCGAACGGTCGTGCGCGCTCTCGAGGACGGGCCGATGACCGCGAAGGAACTCCAGCAGACCGGCGACATCCCCCTGTCGACGGTGTACCGCTGCGTCAACGAACTGGTCGACACGCCGCTGGTCGAGGAGACGACCCGGGTGAGCGAGGGAGGACACCACGCCAGCGAGTACTCCCGACCGGTCGAGGCGCTCGTCGTCGCGCTCGACGACGAGTCCGCGTTCCGCGGATCGGAGGAGTCGGTGCTCAGATTGACCCTTTGAGCGGGACGGAACGGCGTCGACCGGGGACCGAGTCGGGGATCGGAGTACTCGGACCGTGACGGGCGTCTGCCGGCGCGATCAGTCGTCGGCTCTCGCGCGCTCGAACCGGTCTGCGGGGAGTCGGAGGTCGTCGAGCCCCGGCAGGTGCTTGACGTTGTAGACGACGCGCATGTCGCCGGTCACGGGTCGACCGATACACGACAGCCGGAACCCGTCATCGACCATCTCCTCCGAGAGGATGTTGTCGACGGTGGCGTCGAGTTCGCCCTCGACGACCGCGACGGCGCAGTTCGCGCACGCGCCGCCGCGGCAGGCGTACGGCCACGCGTACCCGCGGTTCTCGGCGGCCTCGAGCAGCGTCTCTCCCGACTCCGCGAGGAACTTCCCGTAGTCGTCGGGGTGGAGGTCAGCGGCGGCGGCCTTCTCGAACAGGTCCGGATCGTCGATCGACCAGCCGTGGTCGGACAGCACCTCGTAGTTCAGGTACTCGATACGCGAGCCGCCGGGCGTGCGCGTCGCCGGGTCCGCGTCGTCGTCGCGACCGTCTCCGCCCGCTCCGCCGGGCGCGCGCGATCCGGGCGCATCGGCGTCGCCGCCGGCGGTCGGACCCTCGGGAGTGGCGGCGTCGGCACTCGGGGCGTCGCCGTCGGCGGCCTCCAGCGGAGGCGACGCCTCGCCCGCCAGTATCGCCTCGTAGGCCCCGCGGACGCGACGGAACTCCTCGACGGAGCCGCCGCGGTCGGGATGCGCCTCCTTCACCCGGCGACGGTAGGCCCGCTCGACCTCCGTATCGTCCGCGTCGGCGTCGACCCCCAGTACGTCGTACGGAGAAGCCACGAACGGTCGTAGGGGCGAGCGCGTTAAATGCCCTGTTGTCGGGGAAGGCTCGAGAACGCCGCGGGTGACGCGAGAACGCGACGGCCGAACGCTCGTTCGGATGCCCCCTCGTCGGAGCCGATGGCCGGACGATCTCGGGGGTGATCGAGGAGCCCGAGGGACTATCGAGGTGGTTGCGGGCTGTTCGGAGGACGCGTACCGGGGCGCGTTCACGACCGCTTCTGACTCCTCTCCGGGCGCGTTCACTCCTCGTACAGCGATCGGACGCGTGAGACGCCGTCGAGGTCGTCGATCACGGCGGCGACGGGGGCCGGAACCGACGTGCGCCACCCGTCACCCTCACCGGTATCATGGTCGTCGGCGCGTCCGCCGGCGGCCATCGCCTCCCGGATCGCGGTCCCGCTGACGGTCCGCTCGGCCGCGGTCGTGTGAACGGTCCGCCCGTGCTCGCGGAGGCGGTCCACCTTGATCTCGTGCCAGTCCTCGAGCACGCGCACGAGGTGGAGCGCGTCGACGGGGGCGTAGTGCTCCCACAGCTCCGGCCGGTTGATCGGGAACGGGAGGACGCGTACCGGAACCCCGAGGTCGACCGCCGACAGCGCCGCCGTCACCATCCGGTGGCGCTCGTGATAGCGGAAGGGGTTGTTCCGCGGGTCGTCGCGGTCCGGGTCCGCCGACTCGCTCCTGACGTGTGCGGGGTCGGCGTTGGTGACCCCGACGAGCAGTTCGTCGCACTCGCCCGCGGCCCACTCGCAGTACGCGAGGTGGCCGTCGTGGAACGGCTGGAACCGCCCGTGGACGTGGCCGACGACGCGGTCCACGTCGAGCCGGTCGGACGCGGCGTCCCCCGGGACCCCGCCCTCACGCATCCGCGTCACCACCGTCCGTTCCGACCGGGTCGATCGACGGCCACCGCGAAGCGGCCTCGACCGCCGCCGTGAGGTCCCCGGCGGTGGCGTCGACGACGGGCGCGTCGCCGGCGACGGGATCGCCGGTCGCGGCGGCGTCAACGACCGCGCCGATCCGACGGGGGTCGGCCCCCTCGACGGCGTGGAGTCGGTCGGCGACCCGATCGAGTACCCTCGGGGTCGCGACGACCGCCAGCGGGCCGTTCGTCTCGACGGTCGCGTCCGGGACCGTCCAGTCGGTCGCCGAGGCGGCACCGTCGAGCAGCGGGAGCCGATCGAGTCGCAGCGACCGCCCGGTCCCGGCGGCCAGCCGGCCGATCCCCGCGATCCCTTCGCCCGAAACGTCGGTGACGCGGGCGACGTGCTCGGCGGGATCGAACGACTCCCTTGGGGCCGGGCGAAACGCCGACAGCGCCGTCGCTTCCGGGCGGGTGTCGCGTCCGAGCCGCGTCAGCCCTCGCGCTTCGAGTCCCTCGTCGCCCCGGGCGACGCCGCGCGCGAAACACGCCAGGCCGCCGAGGGGCCGGGTCACGAGCACCTCACACCCCACCGGGAGCGAGCGACTGTTCCGCCCCGCGACGTCCGCCGGCCGGTCGCCCCGGGCGGAGGCGCTCGCGCCGAAGAACCACCCGTCGCCGTCGTGGGCCAGCACAGCCGCGGCCCGGACCGTCACGTCGCTCGGCAGGCCCGATCGGTACCACTCCCGCACGCGGTCCGGATCGGGCGTCTCGTCGCGGGGAGTCGCCACGAGCGGACGTACCGATCGGTCGGTCGTCGCGCCGACGGCGTGTGCGTCGTTGAGGGCGTTCAACGCCGCGATCCGGGCGGATTCCGCCGGGGAGATCCCGGGAAACGCGCGGACCGCGTCGACGTTCGCGGCGACGGCGGCGGCACCGTCACCGGCGGCCGATTCGACCGGGGACTCGGCGGCGACACCAGTGGCCGCGTCCCTCGCGATACCGTCCGCGGTCCCGCCCGCCTCGGCCCGGGCGCGGCGGTGTTCGAACCACACCGTCCCGCCGGTCGCCCCCGGCACCTGCACCGCGTGGCCCTTCCCGATCCGGACCGGGGGACCGTCGAGTCCGGCGTACGCCGTCGCCAGCGCGTCTCCCAGTCGGTCCGGGTCCGCCAGGTCGCCGCCGAGGAACGCGCACGCGACCGTCGTCACCGGGCGCTCGCGGTCGTCGCCGCCGAAGGGCGTCCGCGGCCGCGTGCCGTCGAGCGCGACCGCGTCCGTCTCGCGCTCGAACGCCGTCGCCGGCGGGGTGGCAGAGGCGGGGATCACGGCCGCGTCGGCGTCGGGGCCCAGCGAGACGGTGGTGTCCGCGAGCGCGTCAGCGACCCGCGCTCGTGCGGGCAACACCACCCGTTCCAGCGGCGTCTTCCCCGCGCACCCGCACCGCGCCGGGTCGACGCCGTCGCGTCCGTCGACACCGTCGACCGTCGTCACGGCTCCTCACCCCACAGCGGTCGCACGTCCGTCACGGGGTAGTCCCGGACCGCCGGCGTTCGGCGCAGGCCGTCGAGCACGACCCGGTCGGCGGCCGCGCGTGCGACCCGAAGGAGGTCGCGTCCGCCGACGCCGCGGAGCGCCCCGGTCGCCGCCGGGCGCTCGCCGACGGCCTCCACGTCGTCCGTGCGGACGGAGTCGGCGACCATCGTCACGGGCACGGGCTCGCCCGAGTGAACCACGTCCTCGGTGCTCGGCGTGGTGTGGTCGGCGGTGACGACCGTGACGAGTTCGTCGTCCGCGAGCGCCCGGTCGACGACGGCCGTCAGCGAGTCGTCGATCGCTTCGATCTCGTCGCGCTTGGCGGCGGGGCCGGCCGCGTGCGACACCTCGTCTGGCTCCGGGTAGTGGACGTGGAGGAACTCCCGCTCCGCGAGGGCGTCGAGCGCGCGTTCGGCGCGCGCCGGGTAGCCGTCGGGGGGCGACTCGTGGGCCAGACCGACCGTGCGCGCCAGCCCCGTCAACACCGGCTTGGGCGTCACGCTCGCGCCGTCGAGGCCGTGACGCTCCGCGAACGGCTCCGGGTCCGTCGGCGTCGCCGCCCACTTCGAGAGCACCACGTCCGCCGGACCGGGGTCGTCGGCCAGCGCCTCGCGCGTGTGACGCGTGTAGCGGCGTAACGCGGTCGCGGTCCGCTTCGCGGCCGCCGGGTCCGTCGCGTCCGCGACCGGTTCGCTCGCGATGACCGGAAGCCCCTCGGCGAACGGGTCCACGTCCGTCACGGCGGGCGACACCACCTCGTCCGCAGTAATCGTGACTAACGCCCGGTTCTTCCAGGTGTATTCGACCGATACGGATCCGGAACCGATCGCCGGTACCGAGACCGATTCCACGCCGGGAGCCGCCGCGAGTGTGGCGTAGTCGGCGGCGGCCTCGGAGAGGTGCCGGTCCGCGACCGTCCCGTCCGCGTGCAGCGACGCGAACGAGGCCGAGCAGACGACGCTCCCGGGGTCGGGATCGAGTCCGAACCCGCGCGCCTCCAGCACCCCCCGACCCGGGAGTTCGTCGGGGTCGTACCCGAACAGCCTGGCGTGTGCGAGGTCGCTGGAGAGGGGGACGCCCGGCTCGGCGACGTGCATCGTCCCGTTGATCCCGGCGCTCGCGAGTCGGTCGAGGTTGGGCGTGTCGGCCGCCTCCAGAGGAGTTCGGCCTCCGAGCGCCGGCGCGGGCCGATCGGCCGCGCCGTCGAGCAGCAACAGGAGGATCCGGCGGTCCGTCCCGCGCATCACTCCAGGCCGAGCGTCTTCGCGATGGTCCGCTTCTGCACCTCCGTCGTCCCCGCGGGGATCCGGAGGTTCCTGGCGACCCGGAACACGCGCTCGACCCCGCCGGCGCGCATCAGCCCGTAGCCGCCCAACACCTGGATCGCGCGGTCCGCCCAGTCGAACAGCAGGTCCTCGGGGTAGTACTTCAGCATCGAGAGCTTCCGGCGAGCGGTTTCCGGCTGGTCGAGGTCCGAGAGGTTCGCCTCGGCGTCGTACGCCCCCAGCAGCGAGGTCCCGAACTCGCGCAGGGCGTGTATCTCGGTCGCGGTCTCGACGATCGGCCATTGCACCGCCTGATTGGTGCCGATCGGCTCGCCGAACGTCTCGCGCTCTTTCGCGTAGGTGAGCATCCGGTCGAGGAGGTACCGCCCCATCCCGGCGCACATCCCGGCGCGGCCGGCGCGACGCCAGTTCACCCACGACAGCGCCAGCGGGAGGCCGTCGCCGACCTCGCCGACGAGCTGGTCGCCGTCGACCCGGCAGTCGCGGAGGTGGACGTCCGAGGTGATGCCGTCCATCATGATGTTGAGGTTCGGCTGACCCACCTCGTACCCGGAGTTGTCGGTGTCGACGAGGAACATCCCCATCGTCTCGTGGGCCGGGCCGTCGGCGTCCTCCACCTTCGCGAGGATCTGCGCGGTGTCGGCGAACGGGCCGTTCGTGATGTAGCGCTTGTCGCCGTTGAGCACCCAGCCGTCGCCGTCGCGCTCGGCGGTCGTCGAGATGGCGGTCACGTCCGACCCCGCCCCGGGTTCGGTGATGCCGATGCAGGCCGTCTTGCGGCCGTTCACGAGGGGTTCGAGCCACTCCTCGCGCTGGTCCTCGTCGAGGTGGAGCAGGGCCGGCGACGGCCCCTCGGTCCACGCCATCATCGAGCGGGCGACGCTCGACCCGTGGCCGGTGCCGTAGCGGAAGACGGCCTCCTGCACGTAGAAGTGCTCGCGGTTCGACAGGCCGCCGCCGCCGACCTCCTCGGGGAGGTGAAGCGCGTACAGCCCCTCGTCGGCGCTCCGCCTGCGGATCTCCGCTTGCATCGCTCGGGTCTCGGGCTTCATGAGGCCGTCGTCGTCGAGGTAGTCGAGCGGACCGCCGATGTCGTCGGCGTGTTCCTCCTCGTACGGGAGGACCTCCTCCTCGATGAACGAGACGACGCGGTCGACGACCGGCCGCACGTCGTCGGGAACCGTGTACTCACCGACGAGCGCGTCGTCCTCCGGAAACGTAGCCATACGCTAGCGGTTCACATACGGCCGAATAAGTGTTGGCTCGACCCGGAGCGCTTACCGGATCTCCGTCGACCGCTCCGGAGCGCAGCCGGCAGTTCCCCGTTCAGTCGTCGGTCCACTCGAGCACGGTCGCGGCCCACGTGTAGCCCGTGCCGGCCGCGAGCAACAGGACCACGTCGCCGTCGCCGACGCGGTCGCGGTCGAGGCCCGCTCGCAGCGCCAGCGCCTGGTCGGCGCTCTGGACGTGGCCGTAGTCGTCGAGGTAGTAGCTCTCGTCCTCGTCGACGCCGAGTTCGCCGCGGAGGTACTCGTGGAACGAGCGCTTCATGTGGGTGAGCGCGAGGAAGTCGACGGCGTCGCGGTCGTAGCCGGAGGCCGCCAGCGCGTCGTCGGCGACCGAGAGGAACGCGGGCGCGGACACGTCCGCGAGTCGCTCCTTCATGTCGTCGGGGTCGGGCACGGTCAGGGTGTGCTCGCCGGCGTCGACGGTCTCTCGACTCGGCGGCCGTGCGGACCCACCGGCCGGCATCACCACGTCGCGTGAGAAGCTCCCGTCGGTGGTCGCCGCGGATTCGCGGACGAGCGCGCGAGTGCGGTCGGCGGCCGGTTCCGCCTCCAGCACGGTCGCGGCCGCGCCCGAGCCGAAGTTGAACATGAAGCTCGCGTCCTCGTCGCCGTAGTCGACGAGGTCCTCCTCGCGGCTCGCCGTGACGAGGAGGGCCGTGTCGATGTCGCCGACGCGGAGCTGTGCTGCGGTGTGGCGGATCGCGACGGGCGCGCCCGCACACAGCGTGTACGACTCGTGGGCGTACGCGTCGCTCGCACCCAGGCGCTCGCACACGTCGGCGGCCGCCGACCAGACGACGTGGTCCTTGTACTCGCTGCCGTGGTAGAGCACGAGGTCGAGGTCGGCGGCGTCGACGCCGGCGTCCGCCAGCGCCTCGCGGCCGGCGGCGACGCACATGTCCGAGACGTGGTCGTCGTCGGGCGGGCACACGCGCTTCTCGCGCAGTCCCATCTTCTCGACGATCACGTCCTCCGGGATCCCGCTTTCCGCGGCGATCGCCTCGCCGGTCAGCACCTCGCTCGGCACGTACGTCGCGAGCCCTGTGAGTGCGACCGTCCGCCCCGGCGACCCCCTCGCGTCGGAGAGCTGAGGGGCGTCGCCTGCGCCGGTGGCCTTGTCGCCGGCGACGGCGTCGCCCTCACTCATTCAGCCACCTCCGGACGTGTCGCGGGACGGCCTTCGCGAGCGTGCCGCCCATGCGGTCGCGGGCCGTGCCCAGCAGCCCGTTCGGGACGTAGAGGACGAACAGCACGAACACGAGGCCGACGTACAGCGCGGCGTGGCCGTTGAGGAACGTGTCGATCGCCTCCGCGACCGTGAGGCCGTTGTACAGCTCCGTCGCCAGCGTCGCGTCTCCGACGTTCGCCCGGAGGTACGGCAGCAGGCCGCCGCCGCCGCCCTCTTTCGAGAGGAATTCGCGGACCGTCTCGTCGAAGAGGTGGCCGAATAGCGGGCCGGCGATGGTGCCGAAGCCGCCGATGATCGACGCGAGCAGGGCGTCGCCGGCGACGAGGAAGTAGAAGCCGTTCTCGGGCGTCACCGACCGCCGGAAGCCCGCGAACAGCGCCCCGGCGACGCCCGCGAAGAAGCCCGAGACGACGAACGCCGCGAGCTTGTACGCGTAGGTGTTGTACCCGACCGCGCGGGCGCGCTCCTCGTTCTCGCGGATCGCGATCAGGGTTCGCCCGAACGGCGAGTGGACGAGCCGCTGCAGCGCGAAGTAGCACACGAGCACGACCGCGCCGATCGCGTAGAACGACACCTCCGTCGGCGACAGGTCGATGAAGCCGAACAGCCCCTCGATGGTGTCGCCGGTGAGCTGTCCGATCGCGACCGAGAGCCCGTCGACACCGGGAACACCGATCCTGAAGCCATCCAGCGATCCCGTGACTGCGACGCCGTCGCGGGGGGCCGAGGAGACGAAGTCCCAGTCGCGGACGAACACGTACAGCACCTGCGAGAAGCCTAACGTGATCATCGCGAAGTAGACGCCCGACAGCCGGAAGGAGACGCTCCCGATCGCGAGCGCGACGACCGCGGCGGCCAGTCCCGCGAGCACGATCAGCAGCATGAACGGCGTCTCAGGGCCGAGCATCGGGATCTTCCCGTTGGCCGCGAGCACGACGAGGTACGCGCCCGTGCCGTAGAACGCCGCGTGGCCGAACGAGAGGTAGCCCGTGTAGCCGCTGATGAAGTCGAACGACATCGCGAACAGCCCGAAGAACAACACGACGACGAGCGTCTCGATGCGCGGCAGGAGAGCGACGAACTCGGCGGACAGCCCGGAGTTCACGAGCACCGAGTACACGCCCGGGTACGCCGCGAACACGAACACGACCGCGAGGTGGACCAGGTGGTCGCGCGCGTACGTGAGCGGCCACGCCTCGTCGGTGGCGACCGCTTCTGACGCGGGAGTCGTCGCTTCCGCGGTCTCCGTAGCGTCGGCCGCCGCGACCGCCTCGGCGGAATCGGGGTCGGAATCGGGGTCGCTAATGGCCCCCCACCTCCGAGACGCCGTACAGACCCTGCGGCTTCACGATCAGCGTGATCACGAGCACGAGGAACACGACCATCTCCGGCAGGCCGGTGAAGTCGATGAAGTTCTGGAACCACCACGTCATCGACGAGTCGACCATGCCGACGATCACGGCGGCGACGATCGTGCCCCGGAAGGTGCCGAGGCCGCCGACGATCACGACGACGAACGCCGGCAGCAGCGTCTCCGCCGCCAGCGGGACCGACGCCCCCCACGAGGGGTCCCAGGCGAGCAGCACGCCCGCCGCGCCGGCGATTCCCGTCCCGAGCGCGAAGACGACGGTGAACACGCGGCGCACGTCGACGCCGAGCGCCGACAGCATCTCGCTGTCCTCGCCGCCCGCCCGCACGAACAGTCCGTACCTGGTTCGGGTGAGGAACAGGTGGACGCCGACGACGGTCAGGACGCCGAAGGCGATCTGGAACAGCTCCAGGCCGCTGGCGGAGACGCCGCCGACGCCGATCGAGGCGGCGAGGAACTGCGGCTTGGTGCCGAGCACGTCCTGCCACACGGTCGACGGCTGGAGCCCGTAGAACAACACGAGGATCCGCGCGATCTCGTCGAGCACCAGGGTTAGCCCGAAGGTGAGCAGGATCTGATACAGCGGTGGCCGGTCGTAGATCGGCCTGATAAGCCCGATCTCCACCCCGCCGCCCAGCGCCGCGAGCAGGCCGAACGCGACGACGACGGCGACGCCGAACGCCAGCAAACGGGCGGCCCCGCCGCTGGACTGGCCGACGACCGCGACGAGCACGAGCCCGCCGATGTACGCGCCGAGCATCGTGAGCGATCCGTGTGCGAAGTTCAGCACGCCCATGAGTCCGAACACGAGCGTCAGTCCGGCGGCGATCATCACGTAGAGGCTCGCCTCGGCGACGCCCCGCACGAACACCTCCGCGAGCGTCGACGGCGAGAGGAACTCGAACAGCGCGTCCGCGAACTGCAACGGGAGCGCGGACGGCGACGGAACCGCAAGCGTCGACGCCGCGAGCGACGGCACGGCAGCGGCGACGCTCATGCCGACAGGTACCTCCTGAGTCGCTCGCCGTCGGGACTCACGTCCGCTGTGTCGCCGTCGTCGACGACCGTGCCGTGATCGAGGACGTAGAAGCGGTCGGCCACGTCAAGCGCCAGCGGGAGGTTCTGCTCGACGAGCAGCATCGTCGTGTCGGTGGCGGCCTCCGTCAGGGCCTCGGCGACCGCCTCGACGATCAGCGGCGCGAGCCCCTCGCTGGGCTCGTCCACCAACAGCAGGTCGTTGTCGCCGACGAGCCCGCGGGCGATCGCGAGCATCTGCTGTTGGCCGCCCGAAAGGTCGGCGGCGTTCGCCTCCCGGCGCTCGCGCAGGTCGGGGAACGTCTCGAACGCGAGGTCGAGCCCCGCCTCCGCGTCGTCGGCGTCCGGCACGGCGACGCGGACGTTCTCCTCGACCGAGAGCTGCCCGAACATCCGGCGGTCCTCCGGGATCCACCCGACGCCGCGGGCGGCGACCTCGTGGGTGTCGCGGCCGACGACCTCCTCGCCACGCAGACGGATCGACCCCTCTCGCGGCGGCGTCAACTGGAGGATCGACCGGATCGTCGTCGTCTTTCCGACGCCGTTTCGGCCCATCAGCGCGACCACCTCGCCCTCGTGCACCTCGAGGTCGACCCCCTCGAGCACGTGGCTGTCGCCGTAGTACGTCTGGATCCCCTCGACGGCGAGCAGCGGTTCGCCGTCGTCGGCGTCGACACTCACGCGGGCTCACCCCCGTCGCCGCCGGAGTCGGCGGCCGCGTCGCCTCCGGCGGTGTCGTCGCTGCCGGCGTCGCCGCCGGCGGGCGACCCCGATCCGGGCTCGTAGCCGCCGAGGTACGCCTTCTGGACCTCGGGATCGTCGCGGACGGCGGCCGGTTCGTCGTCGGCGATGACCGCGCCCTGATTGAGCACGACGACGCGGTCGGACACCTCCATCACGATGTCCATGTTGTGCTCGACCAGGAGCACGGCGTGGTCGGTCGCCACGTCCTCGATGAGGTCGACCACGCGGTCGACGCTCTCGGAGGAGACGCCGGCGTTGGGCTCGTCGAGCAACAGCACGTCCGGGTCGCCCGCGAGCGCGACGGCCACTTCCAGTTGACGCTTCGCACCGTGAGAGAGGGCGGAGGCCGGTTTTTCCGCGCGGTCCGCGAGATCGACCCTGTCGAGGATCGCGTACGCCTCCTCGACGTGCTCGTCGAGGCGACCCGCGTTGCGCCAGAAGTTCCGCCCGTCGCCGGCGGCGGCCTGGGCGGCCACGCGGACGTTCTCGAGCACGGTCGAGCCGGCAAAGACGTTCGTCACCTGATAGGATCGGTGGACGCCGAGCTGTGCGATCGCGTGGGGATCCGCGTCCGTGATGTCGAGCCAGCCGTCCTCGTCGTCGGCCGCCGCGCGCGCGGCGTCCGTCCGTATCTCGACGGTCCCCTCTGTGGGCTCGAGCACCCCCGTCAGGAGGTTGAAGAACGTCGTCTTGCCAGCGCCGTTGGGGCCGATGAGCGAGCACAGTTCATCGCCGCCCAGTTCGAAGTCCACGTCGTCGACCGCTGTGAGGCCGCCGAACCGCTTGGTGAGGCCTCTCGTGTGCAGCATCGACTTACAGCGAGCAGTTCATCCCGTCGTCGTCGGCCGGGATGGTCGTCTCGTCGGCCCCGATGCGCGCGACGGGCTCGCTGGGCTGGACTGGCGCGCCCCACGAGTCGCTCCACTCGTCGGCTGTGGGGACGACGTTCGCGACTGTCATCTCCGAGCGTGCCTGGTTATTGTACTCCTGGAACGTGTACGCGTCAGACCCCTTCGGCGTGTCGGCGACGGTCATCCCGCGCATCTCGGCGGCGATGTCCGCACCCTCGGTCGACCCGCTCCCCTCAACGCCCTGCACGATGGCGGAAGCGGCCGTGAACGTCCCCGAGGTGAACAGGTCCGGGACCTTCCCGTAGGCGTTCACGTAGCCGTCGACGAACGCCGAGTTGATCTCGTTGTCGTACTGGTTCCAGTGGTAGCGCGTCGTGAACGGGCCGATCCCGGCCCCCGCCAGCTTCTCCTCGGTGAGCGGCTCGCCGAGTTGGTTCTGGAGCAGGCCGCCGACGACGTTGTTGGTGATCTCGGTCGCGAAGCCGCCGAAGACGGTGTAGTCGTAGTCGCCGTTGAGGTACGACGTGAACAGGTTCGGCAGCGTCGCGACGGTGAAGCCGCCGACGATCCCCTCCGCGCCGGCCTCGGCGGCGTTGTCGAGCAGGCCCTCCCACTCGCTGTACCCCTGCGGGACGAAGCGCTTGCCGACGATCTCGACGCCCTCCGCCTCCAGGACCGCCTCGTAGTTGTTGACGACCGCACGGCCGAACGAGTAGTCAGCGCCGAACAGGAACACCCGCGAGACGTCCGATTCCCGGGCGACGTAGCGACCCCCGGATCGCGCGTCCATCGCCGTGTTCTCGGAGGCGCGGAAGATCTGCTCGCCGCAGGTCGCGGACTCCGCCGTCGACGACGCCGACGCCGCCGGCCCGATCATGTACGGGACGCCGGCCTGTTTCGCGACCGTCTCGGAAACCCGGTTGGCCGCCCCCGAAGAGGCGCAGCCGAACAGCATGTCCACGTCCTCGTTCGTCACGAGGTTCGTCGCCAGCGACTGCGCCGTGTCGGCGGAGAACTGCGAGTCACGGATCAGCAGTTCGTAGTCCACGTCGCCGACGGTGACCGTCTGGCTCCCCGTCTCCGCCTCCACCGACGGCGACGCGCCGGCCTTGTAGGCGAGCCCGGAGGAGAACCCCCACAGCGCCTGTTGGCCGTAGTACTGCAGGTCGCCGGAGATCGGCTGCATCACGCCGATCTTCACCGTCCCGGACGCCCCGCCTGAACCGCCTGTCGTCGTGCCTTCCATATCGTCGCTCGCCTCCGTGTCGGCCTGCGTGTCGGTCGATCCCTCGGTCTCGGTTCCGTCGCCGCCGCCCGAGCAGCCGGCGAGCGCGGCGATCCCGGACGCGCCGAGCGCCGCCAGCGTCCTGCGTCGTGTGATACGCTTGCTCATACGGATGGATACTGCGACCTATCCGGCAAGAACTGCGGGGTTAACATGTGAACGAGCCGGCGGTCGTCGGCGCGATCGCGGTGGCGACTCCTTCCTCACTCCTCCAACTCGGACATCGCGTCGACGACGCGCTGGAGCATCTTGCGCTGGCCGCGCCGGAGGTTCTTCGAGACGGCCGGTTTGGACACGTCGAACTCCTCGGCGAGCGTCCCCAGCGTCGCCGATCGCGGGCTCTCGAAGTAGCCCTCCGAAGCGGCCGTCTCCAGCGTCTCCCGCTCCACGTCCGAGAGGTCCTTACAGCCCTCGATGAGCGTCATCGCCGCGCCGGCGTTCTGGATGAAGCCCTGAAGCTCCGGGAGGTCGGGCTCGTCGCGCTCGAGCACCTCGTACTCGTTGTCGCGGTCGAGCCGCGAGAGCGTGCCGTCCGCCTCGCCGCGGTCGTCGAAGCCGACGTGCCACAGCTCCGAGCCGTCGGCGATGTAGAACGGACCGGTGATGTAGCCGCCGCCGTCCCGGACCGTCTCCATGGCCGCGGTCTCGTCGATGACCGATCGGATGTGGGCCACGCCCCCGGTCTTCGAGAGCAGTTTGTATTCGCGCAGGCCCTCGTGGTCGCGAAGCTCCCGGAGCCCGTTCCCGAGCACCTCGCGGTCCTCTCCCTCGACGACCATCCGCGTCTCCAGGGAGTCCGTCGCCGTGTCGAACTCCCAGTGGACCGCCGAGAACGCCAGGTCGTGCTCCTCTGTGGCGTGGATGAACGGGCAGTCGTACTGCTCCATGTCCAGCGTGACGTCGATCATGGTGCCCCCGATGGTACTGGCAAATCTCTCCTTCACCTACATAATCGTTTGTGTTGGTCAGGAGGTAGTGTTCAGAGAAGCCGATTCCACGCGAACGCGAACGATCCCGCCGTCGAGCGAGCCGCACTCATCGACGAGACCACCGATGAACTCGCGGAGATCGAGCAGGTCGCAACGCTCGACAAGGAACTGAACCACAGGACGACGGCTGAGACTGGCAGGACGGCCCGGTCAGGGCTCCGATGTGTACGCTCTGTGCAAACGCCGAAACGGTTATCAATTTATGTGCAGAACTTGCACATAGAATGAGCGCAAGCGACGATCCGCGACGGGTCCACTTCCAGTCGCCGGAGTATCTCGTCGACCGGCTGGACGCGATTGCGGAGCTCTTCGACACGGATCGGACGGATCTGCTCGTCGAGGCGATTCGCGAGTACATCGAAAATACGGCCGATAGCGAGACGTTCCAGAAACTCGTCGCGACGAAGTACTACGACGACCAGCTCGAGTTCGAGACGGTCAAGCAGCTGATCGGCGCTGAGACCGCCCAGCGCCTCCGTCTTCTCAAAGCGGATCTCGAGGACGAACCACTCGATCTCGCTGCCCCTGACGACAGCGACGTTTACGATAGCGACGCGACGGCGGTCGAGCCCGCAGCCGACGACGAGCGATGAGCGGCCGGCAGTTGCGAACGGTCGTCGCCGACACCAGCGCGCTCGTCAGTCTCGCGGTCCCCCGAGCCGACGCGGCCGCCGATACTGACACCCCCGACCCGTTTCAGTACCTCCTCACGTCGTGTGACGTATTCGTACCACCAGAAGTGGTCGCGGAACTCCGTGACATCACGCAGTACCAGGACATCCACGCCGCGGCTGCGAACAACGTCCTCGCGGCCCGCGACTACTACACGGTTGAGGGTCCCTACGAGCGTGAGGATACGCCGGACACCCGACCGACGTTCGGGCTCGACGACGGCGAAACCGACGGTATCGTCCTCGCGAACGCGCTCGGCGTGGACGGGTTTCTCACCGACGAGTTCGGCGGGACGAACTTCCCACTCATCCACGCCGTACTGCAGGGCCCACGGATCGTCCCGACGCCGCGGCTTATCGTCGACTACGCCCGCAACGGCCATCTCAGTCACGAGGCGGCTCGAACGCTGATCACGACGATTCGCCCGCATCGGAACTGGGAGAACAGTCCGTACGTCACGCAGTTGCTCTACCGTCTCGAAGCGTAACCGGCCTCCCAGGTAGCGACGGCGAACGCCCAACGCCGGCGACGACTACGCAGACGAGGATCGTCGAACCGCACGGTGGCGGTCAGAACGAGTCGATCCCCGTCTACTCGTCGACGAAGCGCTCGCGGACGGCCTCGCGGTCGATCTTCGAGGGGCCCGAGTACGGGAACTCGTCGACGAACGCAAGGTGTCTCGGGTGTTTGAACCGCGCGATTCGGCCGTCGAGGAACTCGGTGAGCCCGTCGATCGTCAGCGACTCGTCGCCCTCGACGACCGCCTTCCCGACCGTTCCCCAGGTGTCGTCGGGGACCGGGACGACGACCGCCTCGCGGACGTCCGGGTGATCGGTGAGGACGTTCTCGACCTCGGCGGGAAAGACGTTCTCGCCGCCGCTGACGTACATGTTCTTCTTGCGGCCCTCGATGTGGTAGTAGCCCTCGTCGTCCACGCGCGCGAGGTCGCCCGTGGACACCCACCCGTCGCCGAAGGTGGCCGCCGACTCCTCGGGGGCCTCGAGGTACCCGTCGGCCGCCGCCGGACTCGACAGCTCCAGTTCGCCCACGTCGCCCGGGGAGACGGGGTCGCCGCCGTCGTCGACGATCCGGGCTGAGACGTGCGGCGCGGGCACGCCGACCGCCTCGGCCTTCTCGCGGGGCCAGTCGTCGGGCATCGCGAAGTTGTTCGGTCCGCACTCGGTGAGGCCGTACCCCTGCGAGAGGTCGACGCCGCGGTCCCACCACGCCGAGAGCACCGACCGCCGACAGGGGCCCCCTCCAGACTTGGCGAACCGAAGCGACGAGAGGTCGGCGTCGGCCCAGTCGTCGTGATCGCTCATCATCCGAAGGACCGCCGGCACCGCCACGAGCACGCTCGCGTCCCGACGGTCGACGATTTCGAGCACCCGCCCGGGGTCGAACTCGCGAGCGACGACGACCGTCGCGCCCATGTGGAACAGCGGCACGGTGAGGACGTTCCAGCCGCCGGTGTGGAACATCGGGAACGGCATGGGCGCGAGGTCGTCCGCGCGCAGCCCCCACGCCGCGATGGTCGTCATCGAGTTCCAGTACACCGCCCGATGGGGGATCACCGTCTCCTTGGGCGTCCCGGTCGACCCCCCGGTGTGAAGCAGGAGGTGCGGATCCGACAGCGACGCGTCGCCGCCGACGGCGACTCCCATAGCCCCATCGACTCCGGCGGCCCCGTCGACTCCCGCGGCCCCGTCGACTCCGGCGAGCGCGTCGTCGTAGCCGCGGCCGCCGAGGTCGTCGACCGCGCGGGCGACGCGCTCGGCGTCGTCGCCGGCGACGAGGATCGGGGCGTCGCCGGCCGCCGCGCGGTCCAGGCCGGCGGCCGCGTCGTCGGCGACGCCCGCGCCGACGAGCACCGCCGCGGGGTCGACGGTGTCGATCAGTTCCGCCAGTTCCGGCGGCGCGAGCCGGTGCGACAGCGGCGCGAGCGCCGCCCCGATCTTCCCGGTCGCGAAGAACAGGTCCACCAGCGCCGGCCGGTTGCGCGAGAGCGCGACAACCCGGTCGCCGTGGCCGACCCCGAGGTCGACGAGCAGGCGGGCCGTCCGCTCAGCCCGCTCGTCGAGGTCGGCGTAGGTGTACTCCGTCCCCGTCGTCGCGTCGACGAGCCCCACTCGGTCGGGAGAGAGTCGCGCGCGACGACCCGACCAGTCGCCCACCCAGTCGGGGGCCGCGCCGGCGATCCCCGACCCGGCCGGCGGGTCGGTCCGCTCGCCCTCAGACATCGGCGAGGAACGAGGCGATCCGGTCGTTCACGCGCGCCGCGTCCTCGATGAAAAAGAGGTGCGAGCCGCCCTCGACGAACTCGGACTCGGCGTCGGGGATGGCCGACGCGAGGAGTTCGCCGTTCTCGACCGGGAGCACTCGGTCCGCGGTGCCGTGTGCGACCAGCGTCGGGAGCGTCAGGTCCGCGAGGTCGTCGCCGGCGTCGAACGCCCGGACCGCGGCCGCCTGCGCCTCGCGAGCGCGGGGCGGCGCGTCGGAGTCGAGTCGCCAGTCGACGATCCGCTCGATCAGGCCCTCGTTCGCCTCGATGAACCCGTCGCTCACGGCCGGTTCCATCTTGTATCGGATCGCCTCGCGCTCGTCGGCGTCGTCCGGCACAGAGAACATCCGCTCCAGCGTCGCGTCCGGCGTCGGGACGGCGTCGGGACCGCCCGGCGAGGTGCAAAGCAGCGTCAGCGACGCGGCGCGGTCGTCCCGCAGCGCGAACCGCTGGGCGACCATTCCGCCCATCGACGCGCCGACGACGTGGGCCGACTCGACGCCCGCCTCGTCGAGGACGGCCCCCAGATCGCCTGCCATGTCGTCGATGCTGTACGGCCCCTCGGGGACGTCCGACTCGCCGGTCCCTCGGTTGTCCCAGACGATCACGTGGTAGTCGTCCGCGAGGGCGTCGGCCTGCCAGTTCCACATCCAGCGGCCGTAGCCGAGCCCCTCACAGAGGACGACCGTCTCGGCGTCGGTCGGGTCGCGACCCCGTCGTTCGTAGGCGACGGCGACGCCGTCGTTGTCCGCGGTAAGCACGTGGATCGGATGTCGGTGTGGGACCTTCAACGGGGCGCTTCACATGTTAACCCCCGACGCTTTCGTCCCCCGACGCCACCCGCGAGTATGCCAGTCGCGACCGTCGGCGACGACGCCGAGGCGAGCATCGACGTGACGACCGAATCGATCGACGCCTACGCCGAGCTAACCGGCGACCGCAACCCGATCCACCTCGACGACGACTACGCCGCCGAGACGATGTTCGGCGGGCGGATCGCCCACGGGATGCTCGGCGCGGGGGTCGTCAGCGCCGCCCTCGCACGCCTCCCCGGAGATATCATCTATCTCTCCCAGGAGTCGTCGTTCGAGGCACCCGTCCGCCCCGGCGACACGGTCGTCGCCGAGGCGACCGTCCTCGAGGCGCTCGAGGGCGACCGCATCCGCGTCGGGACGGTCGCGACCGTCGACGGCGAGGTCGTCATCGACGGCGAGGCGACCGTGCTCTCGGTTCCCCACGAAACGGAGTGACCGATCGGGCCGGTTTCGATGTGGGGAGTTCCGACCGCCCTCTCACGACTGCCGTTCAGGTGGACGCGTGTTCACGCGTCCACCCAGGGTCGTGGCCGGAGCAGTCGATGAGATCGAAGCGACACGCCGGACAGTAGTCGGGGATGACAGATTCGCTTCGGGGAACGTACACCGCGCCGCCGCACTTCACGCACGCATCCGCGACGATGGTCGCGCAGTCCGCACAGATGTTGAAGTCGTCGGCCGTGAGGTCGCGCAGCGGTTCGAGTTGTTTATCGAGGAGATACTCGTCGATGACCGTCTGGCAGTTCTGGCACGGTTTCATGGCGGTGCGTATCACTCCTCGCGACCGCTCGGTAAGTATCTGCGCCCCCGGAACCCATGTTGAGGGTCGTGGTACCTCGACTCGCGGAAGTGTTATCGGTGGTCTGGGCGTACGTATGTTCGTAATGGCAAACGGTAAGGTTGACTTCTTCAACGACACTGGCGGCTACGGTTTCATTTCGACTGACGACGGCGACCTCGACGACGACGAGGACGTGTTCTTCCACATGGAGGACGTCGGCGGCGAGGACCTGACGGAGGGGACGGAGGTCGAGTTCGACATCGAGTCCTCACCGAAGGGACCCCGCGCGGCCAACGTCGTTCGGCAGTAACGCCGAGACGCACTCGTCGCTCGCAGCGACACCCGACGGTTTCGATTTTTTATCCGACGACACGTAGCAGCCGACGGTCCGCGACCGATTCGGAGCCGCCGTCATCGAGACCGGGTCGACACGCGCGATGTGTGCGAGGACGACTGGACCGCGATCGATCGGGTAGCGAGATCGGAAGTAGTCGAGAGCTGAACTGTCCGGGCGAGGTGTTCCACGAGGACATCTGGGACGAGATCCCGACAGATCGGCTCCAGTACACCGATTGATACACGAACGATAAGAGCTTTGTAGTAATGGTGGAAGTACGTTGATATATGCCAAGTAGACGAGACGTGCTGAAGGGCGGTGCGGCGGTCGGCGCGGCGTCTGTGACGGGCCTGTCGGGCTGTCTGGGCGGCGTCCTCGGCGGCGGATCGAGCAACTTCCAGAACTGGCTCATCGACCCGTACCTGCTGCCGGGCCAACCCGAGCGATACCCGGTCGTGTCGCTGTCGCCGTCGTCGCTGGAGGAGCACTCCGGCGAGTTCGACGGCGACGAGTGGGACCAGATCCGCACCTTCGCGGTCCAGCGCTACCAGTTCACGCGGCTGTACGCCGACGAGGTCGATCGATTAACCCTGGGCGGCGGCGGCTATCAGGGCGGCGGATTCGAGGTCACACAGGGCGGCTTCGACGGCGAATCCGTTGGCGAGGACCTCACGCGGGCGGAGTTCCGCGAGCTCCAGGAGTATCAAAGCTACAGCGTGTACGAGCGCGACCAGGACCGCCAGCTCGGGATCGGGATCGACGGCGGCACCATGGCCGCCGCGAGCAGCTTCGGCGACGCGGACGCGATCCGCGTGTTGGAGGACCTCATCGACGTACAGCGCGGCGAGGTACGCAGTTACTCGGAGGTCAACGACACCTTCGGCGGGCTGATGGACGCCTCCACTCCCGGCGACGTGTTCACCGCGCGGATCACCGGAGATCCGGCCGACGAGACCGACGCCGAGAGCGGGCAGTTCCGGAACCAGGTCGGACAGTCGACGAGCGCGAGCGTCAACGGCGAGGACAGTGACCTCGAACTGGTGTTGACGTTCCTCAGCGACCGCGACCCCCGCGAGCGCGACCTCGAGGAGTGGACGCTCAACGATCGCTTCGACCTCTGGCGCGACATCGAGATATCGGTCGACGGCGCGAGCGCCACCGTCTCGGGGTCGGTTCCGACGCGCGACGTGTTCTCCGCGATCAACTTCTGAGGTCGGGGGCCAACGGCGGCGGCAGGCCGTCGGACCGTCGCCGACACCCCCTCCTCACACGGCTCACTCCTCGACGACGAGGACCCTGAGGTCGTCGACGTTCGTCCCGGTCGGTCCGGTGATCACGAGCCCGCCGGCCTCCCGAAAATAGCCGACTGCGTCGTTGTCGTCCAGCGCCGCGAGGGCCGCCTCCGCGTCGGCGACGCTATCGGGCGTCACGAGCGCGCCCGCGGCGTCGGTACTGCCGTCGCGACCGTCGGTGTCGACCGCGAGGAACGCGCAGTCGCCGTCCCGATCCGACAGCGGCGAGCGCCGGTCGACGAGGTCGACCCCGGCCGCCAGGGCGCACTCGGCGTTCGGGCCGCCCTCGCCGTCGCCGGCGACCGTGACCGTCGTTTCGCCACCCGAGAGGAGGACCGCCGGCGGGGCGACCGGGTCGCCAGCGGTCGCGACCTCCTCGGCGATCCCGACGTGGAAGGTCCCGCACTCGCGGGCCTCCCCGCGGAGGCGACTCGACACCACGAGCGCGTCGTAGCCGCGGTCGCGGGCGACCCCGGCGGCCGCGTCGATCGCCGTCCGCCCGTCCGCGAGCACGTGGGTCGAGACGCGCGCGAACGCCGGGTCCTCCGCCCCCGGCGTCTCCGGGGTCTCGCCGCGAGCGCCCGATTCGAGGCGCGCTCGGACCGACTGCGGCGCGTCGACGCCGTGGCGGTCGAGCACCGCCAGCGCGTCCGCGAACTCCGTCGGGTCCGGGGAGACCGGGCCGCTCCCGATCACAGCGGGATCGTCGCCCACCACGTCGCTGAACAGCAGGCCGACGACCGTCGCCGGGGCGGCCGCGCTCGCGAGTCGACCGCCCTTCACCCGCGAGAGATGTTTTCGGACCGCGTTGACCCCGTCGATGTCGACGCCGGCCGAGAGCAGCGCGTCGGTCGTCTCCCGAAGATCAGGGAGGTCGACGCCCGCCGCGGGTGCCGCAAGCAGCGCGCTCGCGCCGCCGGTGACGACTGTGAGCACGAGCGTTCGCTCGTCGGCTCCCTCCGCCAGTTCCAGCACGCGTTCGCCGCCCGCGACGCTCCCCGGCGTCGGCACGGGATGCCCGCCGGCGACGCGGTCGATCGGGTCGGACGACCCGTCTCCCCCCGGCCCGTCCGGTTCCGCCTCGTCTCCGACGGCCCCCGGAACCACGACGACCCCGTCGTCGAGGCGGTCGCCGAGCAGGTCCACGAGCGCGTCGGCGACGCCGCCGGCCGCCTTCCCCCCGCCGACGACGAGCACCTCGTCGTGGTCGCCGAGGTCGTACGTCGCGTCGGCGACCCGGAGCGCGTCGCCCTCGAGCGCGACCGACTCCCGGATCACGGCCTCGGGCATGGCGGCCTCGATACCGGCGCGGAGACACGCGAGCGCCGTCCGAACCGCGGGGCCCGAGCGGTCCACGGGGGAGTCCTCGCCGGGGTCGCCGGCGACCCTCCCGAGGAGCGCTTCGGGGGGCGGAAGGTCGTCCCCCCGGGCGTCGTCCGTCATACCGGGGGCGACGCTGGGGACGGGGTTAACTCCGACGCCCGCGGGAGCGACGCGACTTCCCGATAGTGACACGACCGCGGCGGCGACATGACCCCGACAACGACACCACCTCGACGGCGACGATGACTCCGACGGCGACGTGGCATCCGACGGCAACGTTGATACGATCGCGACCGAGTCGTGAGATATGTCATCTAGTCCCATCGACTACGGTCGCCTCGACGCCGGCCGCGAGTGCAACTACTGGGCGATGGATCCGACCCTCCGGACGGCCGCGGCGCGGGCGTACCCCGACGGCGAGTTCGAGTGGGCCGAGCCCCTCCTGTCGTCGTTCGGCGACGCCTGCGGCCACGGGATCGCCGAGCGCTCCGACCGGATCGACCGCCACCCGCCGGAGCTTCACACCTACGACGCCGACGGCGAGGTGGTCAACCGCGTCGAGTACCACCCGGACCAACACGAGTCCGAGCACGTCGTCTACGGGGAGTTCCGGCTCACTCACGACGCCTTCCACGCGCCGCCGGGGCGCGAGGAGCCCGCGAGCCTCACGCACACGCTCGCGATGCAGGCGCTGTTGTCGTACTGCGACGTCGGCTTCTGCTGTCCGGCGTCGATGACGACGGGCGCGGCGCTGGTGTTGGATCGGGCCGACCACGACCGCGGGGAGTACCTCCGGCGACTCACCAGCGCCGACCCCGACGAGCACGTCGAGGGCGCGATGTTCCTCACCGAGAAGCAGGGCGGCAGCGACGTGGGGGCCAACGAGGTGACCGCCGAACGCGTCGCCGGCGACGAGTACGCGATCCGCGGCGAGAAGTGGTTCTGCTCGAACGTCGACGCGCAGGGGGCGCTCGTGCTCGCACGGACGCCCGACGCCCCGGCGGGGACCGACGGGCTGTCGCTGTTTCTCGTCCCCCACGAGGTCGACGGCGAGCCGAACGCGAAGCTGGTGCGGCGACTGAAGGACAAACTCGGCACGCTGTCGGTGCCGACCGGCGAGATCGAGTTCCGCGGCGCGACCGGCTACCTGATCGGCGAGGAGGGCGACGGCTTCCGGCTGATGGCCGAGATGATGAACTACGAGCGGCTGACGAACGCCACGGGCGCGGTCGGCGTGATGGGCCGGGCGCTGCTGGAGGCGAAGGTGCACGCGGCGAACCGCGAGGCGTTCGGCAGCCGGCTCGACGAGCACGCGCTCATGCGGCGCGACCTCGCCGAGATGACCGTCGAGTACGAGGGCGCTGCGACGTTCGCCTTCGAGGCCGCCCGCTGGTACAACGCCCACGAGCGCGGCGAGGGTGACGACCGCGACGGCGACAGAAACGGCGACGACGTCGATCGGGCGTTCAAGCTCATGCGCCTGCTGGTGCCGATCGCGAAGTACCGCACCGCCCGCGACTCGGTGGGGATCGCCTCCTACTGCATGGAGGTGCTCGGCGGCGACGGCTACGTCCGCGAGCACGTCACCCCGCGTCTGCTCCGGGACACGCAGGTCCTCCCGATCTGGGAGGGGGCCTCGAACGTCATCTCGCTGGACGTGCTCCGTGTGCTGGAGCGCGAGCGCGCCCACGAGGCGTTCGTTCCCTACGTCGCGGACCTCCTCGACGTGGACGACGACCGCCTCGCCGACCTAGCCGGAGAGGTCGACGACGCGTTCGGCGAGTTACAGACCGCGCTGGCGACGCTCGCGACCGAGGACGCCGAGTACGCGCAGTACCACGCCAAGGAGCTCGCGAACCTGATCTACGACGTGACGACCGCGGCGCTGTTGCTCGATCGCGCCGACGACGCGCTGGCGGGCGACGACGCCGAGGGGTCCGCCGGGGGCGGCCCGGACGCCCGCCCCGCGCTCGTCGCCGAGGCGTTCGTCGCCGAGCACCTCCGGACCGAGCAGGCTCGTGGGATCGCCTCCGGCGAGTCGCCGTGTGACGAACACTTCGACGCGCTGGCGCGGTATGCGAGCATCGACCCGGCGGAAGTCGACCTTGGAGCGTCGCCGGCGGCGGCCGACGACTGAATCGGAGGGCTCTGTTGAAATGGCATTTTTATGATTCTTTATCGGATGAAATAGCCGTTAGGTGGGAGTGCGTATTCATCGAACTCTGTGGAATTCTAGAAAGTACAGATTCCAACTTGGTATTGACAAGACATTTAATTACTCCAAGGTAACACCGAATATGAATCGTAGGACACTAATAAAGGGTGTTGTCGGCTGTTCCGTCTTTTCATCGGGGTGTTTAGGATTTATTAGCGAGCCGTTTTCTCTCTCGATTTTTAATCGAACCGATATTTCACGTCGGGTTTCTCTGGAGCTCACTTCCGACAAAACAGCAGAGTCAGTATTATCAGAACAATTCGTTATGGAGCCCGACACGGCAGAATATCCCGATATTGAATTGCGAAGCGGAGTCACGCACGAATTCTCACTAGAGGTTGAAGACGGAGAGAGATTAGAACTACCAATCAGTCCATCCACTACGTCTCTCGAAGTAGAGATCGAGCAAGGTGGGAGCTTAGATTATCAAGCGGCCGTCTCGTGACCGCTGATCCGAGAAAAATAGACAAAGCGACTTGGTCGGTATCTGCTCTATATTGAGCGATTGAGACTGTGAGAAGCTGTCAGATTCGGTGTGCTTCTACAGAGTCACACAAGAAGCCAACCGAAACGCCGTCACGGCCAATCTGGATCGACGCCCACGAGGTCGGCGCTGGCGGTCCACAGTCGCGCGCGGATCCCCGGGTCGGCGGCCTCGCTCGCGGGGGACGCGGGCTCGCCGTCGACGACGTACGCGCCGGTCGTCTCGCCGAATCGCTCGTCGGTGACGAGCCGGCACACCCGCCCGGCGGCGTCCTCGACGGTCGTCCCGACGCCCGGGATGAGACCCGCGACGCGGACCGCGAGGCGCGTCCGAAGGGGAGCGTCCCGGAACAGCCCCGTGGACGGGACGAACCCCGGATGCACGCAGTTGGCCGTGACCCCGGCGTCGTCGGGGATCCGATCCGCGAGTTCGAGCGTGAACGCGATGGTCGCGAGCTTCGACCGGGCGTACGCCGCCAGCGCGTCGTACTCCCGGGTGAGCTGGAGATCGTCGAGTGCCAGCGTCGCGCGTCGGTGCACGTCCGAGGCGGTCACGACGACCCGCGCGGGAGCCGACGCCGCGAGCATGTCGAACAGTTCGTGAGTCAGCAGGTACGGCGCGAGGTGGTTCACCGCGAGCGTGAGTTCGATACCGTCGGCCGTCTCCGTGCGGGCGTCGACCGACAGCCCGGCGTTGTGAACGAGCGCGTCGATCCGGTCGTACGCGTCGCGAAGCTCCGCCGCGAGGTCGCGCACGGCCGATTTCGTCGCCAGGTCCGCCCGATGGAACCATACCTCCCCGGAGGTGTCGCCGGCGTCAGCGTCGGCGACGTCCGCGCCGCGCTCCCGGTCGCGGCCGACGACCGCGACGGTCGCGCCGCCCGCGGCGAGATTCCTCGCGGCGACGCGGCCGATCCCGCTCGTTCCGCCGGTCAGGACCACGACGCGGTCGTCGGTGGCGTGTTCGGTCACGGCTCTTCGGTCGGTTCGGCCGGATGCGACGAGGAGGTTTCGGTCGGCCGTCTGGATGCGCCCGGGGTGTCGCTATCGCCCCCCGTCTATCGCCTCGATCGCGAGGTCGAACCCCCAGTCGGCGCTCGCCTCCGGGTCGCCGATGGTCCCGTCGTCGTAGGCGGCGTATCTCGCCTCGAACCGGAACTCGCCGGTCGGGAAACAGCTCCCGTCTACGGGCGCGTCCGGCAGGGCGTACAGCCCGACGAAGGCGGTGAGCGTACCGCCTGCGGGGATCTCGACGGTGCCGTACTCGGCCGTCTGGACGGGCTGTGAGTCGAGCCGCCAACAGCCCGCGTCGGCGAGTTCGAGTTCCGGGGTCGCGCGGTCGGGCTCCCCGTCGGTTGAGCGGTCGGAGTGGGGGAGCCACACGAGCGCGGCGTCCTCGGCGTACGTGTACTGAAACACGACGTTCCGGTACTCGCCGATCGTGACGGCCGCGTCGGTCGTGTTCTCCACGTCGACTCGGAGCACGACCGGTGACCCCTCGGTGACGTACGGGTCCGCGAGCGACACGCGCGGAGCGACCGGGAGGTCGGGCGCGTCGTCGACGGACGCCACGGTCGCCTCGTGGGTCGCGTCGGCGGGGCGCGCGCGGTCCGACGGGGCGGTGTCGGTGCCGTCGTCCGCCGGATCGTCGTCCGCCGGATCGTCGTCCGCCGAGCCCGGCGTGTCGGACGGTATCCCCGGGCCGCCGGAGCCGGTACAGCCCGCCAGTCCCGCGAGCGCGACGACCCCGCCCGCGCGGAGGAGGGTCCGTCTGGAGTGCATACCCGTCGATCCGGCGGCTCGGGTAGTAAGCCGTGCGGAGAGTCAAAGCGGCGTTTGTTCCTTCGCGGGTCGCCGACTGCGACACGCCCTTACCCCCCGGCGACGAACCGCGGGCGTGACCGAGACCGAGACGATGCGGGCGCTCGTCCTCCACGTGGTGTCGCCCGCGGACCTCGACGACGGCGGGCTGACGCCCGCGGTCCGCGAGCGCGCGGGGTCGGGATACGTGCTGGTGTGTCGCCGCGGCGGCCGGCCGTCGTGGCTCGACAGGCTGCGGGCGTTCCTGGCGCGCGAGCCGATAGACGCCGTGACCGTCGTCGCCGACGAGCCGGCCGAGGAGGGCGACGAGCTCACCCTTCACCTGGAGGCGACTGAGACGCCCGGCGTCTACGAGGAAGTGCGGCGGGAGTGACTCGGCGGCCGCGTCGCGACCGACTCAGGAGAGCTTCGCGAGGTCGGCGAACGCGCCGCGGGTGTCGATCCTGTCGAGGGTGGCGTCGATCCGTTCGCGGACCTCCTCCAACTCGACACACAGCTCCTCGTACTCGTCGGTGTCGTCAGCGTCTCCGACCTCCAGGGCCGCCTTTTTCGAGGCGAGCGCGAAGAACTCCTGGCTGTGCTCGTCGTAGGCCGCCCGCTCGAGCAGCGTCTCGATGAGCCCCAACAGCTCCGGCTTGTCGACCGGCTTGACCCGGTAGTCGTCGAACGGCATGTCGACGATGTCGACGGTCGGCTCGACGGCCGTGAGCATCGCGACCTGTGGCTCGATCCCGTTCGAGCGAATCTCTCTGAGCACCTCCTCGCCGCGCATGTCCGGCATCCGTCGATCGAGCAACACAACGTCGACGGCGTCGCTCACGACCTCGAGCGCCTCCTCACCGGAGGTCGCAGTCAGGACTCGATACGCCCCGCCGAGATAGTTCGCGTACAGGTCGACGAGCGCCGACTCGTCGTCCACGAGGAGGACGGTCTCGTGCTCGTCGGTCATGATGAGAAGTCACGACCGGAACAGGTCATGTTTGGGGGTCACGTCGTCGGCATAAATATCTAGCACTCCAAATATCGATCGTGAGTTCTGCGTCGCGTTCCCGGGCCGCCCGGAGATTCATTACGGTTCGCGCGTACGCCGAGGCATGGACATCGATACCGAGGAGTTGCTCACCTCGCTGACGAAGCGGGAGGACAACGAGGCGATCAAGTCGTACCAGAACACGGTCGCAGTCGCGTGTCCGGCCTGCGAGGAGCCGTTCGACGACCTCGTCGTCTGCAAGCAGAACCCGACGAGCCTCGACCTCTCGAAGCGGTTGGACCTGTGCGTCGGCGTCGACGACGGTCAGGCGTACATCTTCACGCACGGATAGCCGCCGTCGCCAGCGAGCGGCTGTCGGCTCGCCGACCCGCTCAACGTCGCGAGGGCGGACGACACCGCGCCCGTTATGCCCGCGGCGCGCCGAGGCGAACCGTGACCGAGTGGCCCCCGACCGATCCGACGGACGCCGACGCCGTCGCCGAGCGACGCGACGACCTCGTCGCGGCGGTCCGCGAGCACGCCGGCCGCATCGCCTACCGGCTGTCGAGACTGGAAGGCGGCGACTACGGCAGTCGCGAGTTCTCGACCGACGGGGGCGTCTGGACCGTGAAGTACGAGGGCGGCGACCTGGAGTACCTCCGGTTCTCGCCCCGCGGCGGCGACGACGTGTACGCCGTCTCGACGAAACACCCGCCCGAGCCGACGGCGCTGGCGACCGCGCTCGACGACTACGACGCGTTCGTCCGAGCGTTCAACGACCACGTCGCGGGCGCGGCGGGCGTCCTCGACGACGTGTCCGTCGAGTTCCCGGAACCGGCGTCGGCCGAGCGCGCCGTCGCCGAGCGCGACCGCGTGCTCGATGCGATCCACGACGTGTGCGACCGGATCGCCGGCGAGCTTCACCGGTACGAGGGCGGCGAGTACGGCACCTTCACCACCCGGGTCGACGGCGACCGCTGGGAACTCAACTGGGACCGCGAGGGGGTGTCGTATCTCCGAGTCGGGGGCGAAGGCGGCGTCTACCTCCTCTCGCAGTACGCGGCCCCGTCGGCGACGGACGTGCGCCGGTACGCGCCGAACGTTCGAGGGCTCGTCGCGGCGTACAACGACCACGTCGCGGACCTGGAGGCGGACCTGGCGCGCGTCGAGCTGTGAGGACGCGGACGGACCGTGACCCGGCCGAGCTCAGAGGCCGGCGTAGGGGCCGCCCTTCGCCTCGGTGAGCCGGTCGACCTGCTCGTCGGAGAGGTCGATCGTCGCGGCCGCGAGGTTCTCCTCCAACTGGTCGACGGTCCGTGCGCCGACGATCGGCGCTGTGACGCCGTCGCGGTGAGAGAGCCACGCGAGAGCGGTCTGTGCAGGCGAGGCGTCGACCTCGTCGGCGACGGCGTCGAGTTCGTCGTGCACGTCGAAGTTCTCCTCGGTGAGGTACGCCTCCTCGAAGCGGCCGGACTCGGCGGCGCGCGACTCGCCGGTGAGACCGTCCTCGCGGTCGTACTTCCCGGTGAGGAAGCCCTGGCCCAGCGGGCTCCACGGACAGACGGCGAGCCCCTCGTCGCGGGCCATCTCCAGGTAGTCTCCTTCGATCTCCCGGTCGACGAGGTTGTACCGCGGCTGTAGCACCGAGAACGGCTCCCAGCCCTCGTCGCGGGCGATCTGGTTGGCGCGGGCGATCTTCCAGGCGTCCGGGCGCAGCGTCGACGCGCCGAGGTAGTGGACCTTCCCCGACTCGACGAGGCCGTTCAGCGTCCGCAGCAGCTCCCGGGTGTTCGTCGAGTCGTCCCAGCGGTGGATGTACAGCACGTCGACGTAGTCGGTGCCGAGCCGGTCGAGCAGGGCGTCGATCCGGTGGCGGATGTTCTTTCGGTTCGTTCCCCAGCTGTTGGGGTCGTCGTCGCGGATCTGCCAGAAGATCTTCGAGGCGACGGTGTAGCGCTCGCGGTCGCGGTCGGCGAGCCAGTCGCCGATCCAGCGCTCGCTCTTGCCGCCGCCGTACACGTCGGCGGTGTCGATGTATCGGCCGCCCGCCTCAGCGTACGCGTCGAGCAGTTCGTGGGCGCGCTTCTCGCCGATCTCGACGTTCCCCTCCTCGGTCTCCTTGCCGAATCGCCAGGTGCCGAACTGGAGTTCGCTCGTCTGGATACCGGTGTCGCCGAACTGGACGAACTCGAGGTCGATGTCGTCGGTGTCGGTCATCGATCGGTCGTTCGTCGCTTCCGGGGAAAAGGGTTCAGCAATCGGCACGCTGTGGAGGCGGCGACGCCGACGCGGGCGCGACGCTCACAGGCGGTCGATCTCACAGGCGGTCGATCACGTCGTCCGCGAACCGTTCGAGCCCGGCCTCGGGGTCGTCGCCGCCGCCGGGCGAGACGAGCACGTGGTCGACGCCGAGGCGGTCGAGCGACCGGAAGTACTCGACGAACCACTCCGCGCCGGCGCGGTAGCCGAGGTGTCGCGGCTCCGGTTCGGCGTCCGGGTCGGCCGCCAGTTCCGTCCGCACGGCCATCGCGTACGGCGCGTCGCCGGCGACCGCACGCCAGTCCTCGAGATACGACTCCAGCGTCGACTCCGGGAGGTGATAGAAGAACCAGCCGTCGCCGTGCTCGGCGATCCAGTCGAGTTCCTGTCGCGCGAATCCGGTCGGGAGGACCGGGATCGATCCCGCCGCCGGCTTCGGCACCGTGTCGAGGTCGCCGTCGAGTCGGCCCCAGTCGCCGGCCGCCTCGGGGAACGACTCGCTCCAGGCGGTTCGCAGGAGCGCGACCGACTCGCGGAAGCGCTCGCCGCGCCCGTCGGCGTCGACGCCGAAGGCGGGGAACTCGGGGTCGCGATCCCCCGTCGCCGCCCCCAGCACGAACCGACCGCCGGAGATCCGGTCGAGGCTCGCGGCGCTCTTTGCGACGTGCAGCGGATGGCGGAGCGGGAGAACGACGCTCGCTGTGCCGAGGGCGACCTCGTCGGTGTGGGCGGCGGCGTATCCCAGCCACGTCCAGGGGTCGAACGTCTGACCGGCGTCGCCGAACCGCGGCCAGTACAGCGGCACGTCGCGGGCCCACAGTCCGGCGTACCCGAGCGACTCTGCGCGGGCGGCGAGGCGCATCTCCTCCTCGGGATCGGGACGCTCCTCGCGCGCGCCGGTCAGCGGGAAGCCCGTCCCGAACGTGAGGTCGTCGCCGCCGAACAGCCGGTCGTAGCCCGGGTGGTCATCGAGGTCGGCCACGCCGAAGGGTGGCGGCCGAGGCGGTTTGTCGGCTCCGGTCGCGGCGATCCGGCTCAGTCGTCGCCGACGAGCACCGACTCCGGGAGGTACGCCGTCACCGTCCAGTTTGGCGCGTCGACCACCTGGCTGACCTTCAGGTCGACCGCCACCGACGCCAGCACGTACGCGTCGGCCCGCGAGAACCCCCGGCGCTCGTGGAGGTGGGCGATCGTCCCCCGGATCGCCTCGCGGGCGGCCTCCATCAGGTCCGAGTCGACCCCGCAGGTGGCGTGCATCGGCTCGTCGCGTCCGGTCGGCGTGAACGGTCCGGTCGTGTCGAGTTCCGGACGGTCGATCGGCCGGTCGCGGACCACGTCGAGGCGCGCCGTGGCCGACATCGGGGCCTCGATCCCGGTGAGACACACCTCGCCGTCGCCCTGGGCGGCGTGGCAGTCGCCCAGCGAGAACAGCCCGCCGGCGACCTCGACCGGGAGGAACAGCGTCGCCCCCGCGGTGAGGTGTTTCACGTCGAGGTTGCCGCCGACGCGGCGCGGCGGGGTCGTGGAGTGAGCGCCGTCCGCCGCGGGCGCGACGCCGAGGTTCCCGGGGAACGGCGCGATCGGGACCGCCACCTCGGGGGCGTCGTCGGCCGCGAACTCGGCGACCGGCACGCCGTCGCGGGTCGCGTCGAGGTCCCACTCGCGGACGTGGGCGTCGGGGAACTCCTCGGGCAGCAGTCCGGCCTCGCGCTCCGGCTGCGGGACGGCCGTGAGTCCCCAGCCCTCGTGCTCGAACGCGAGCAGGTCGACCCGGAGCGTGTCGCCCGGTTCGACGCCCTCGACCGCGACCGGACCCACCAGCGGGTGGCCGGGCGCGTCGACGGCCAACACGTCCTCGACCGTCGCCGGCGGCCGCGCCTGTCCGTCGTACGCGTCCCGACAGTCGAAGCGGACGACAGTCCCGGGGTCGACCGTCGCGACCGGGTCGCGGGCGCTGTCCCAGTCGTAGTGGACGTGGGCGTCCGCGTCCTCGAGGCGAACGTCCGGGTCGGGAACGTCGTCGACGGCGAATCGGCGATCCGGCATGTCAACGATTCCACCGTGCGAGCCGATAACGGTACCGTCCGCGACAAGCGATCTCGTTGCGGGCGCGTCCCGGTGGCGGACCCGCCTCGCCGGACGGACGAACATCATCGGGTGAACCACCAACGGGTCCACCGTACTGGGATCGATCATGGCATCCGTTGACGCCGACGGCGACCGCGACCGCGACGCCGACAGCGACGCCGGCCGAAACGCCGACAGCGACCGCGACGCAGACCCCGACCGCGACGCGGCCGAGACGACCGTGCTCGACGTGCGGGAGATCGACGCCCCGCCGTTCGAACCCATCATGACCGCCCTGGGCGACCTCGGCCCCGGTGAGACGCTCGTGATCGTCAACAGTTTCGAGCCCGAACCGCTGTACGAGCAACTCGACCGGCGGGGGTTCAGCCACGGCACGACGCAGATCGGTCCCGACGAGTGGCGGGTCGCGGTCGAACGCGAGTGACCGGTCGCGGCCCAATGCGGGTGACAGTTCCCGATCGGACGCGAGTGACCGATCGCGGCCCAATGCGGGTGACAGTTCCCGATCGGACGCGAGTGACCGATCGCGGCCGAACACGAGTCACAAATCGCGGCCGAACGCCAGCCGCCGCCGGCCGCGAAAGATGTTCGGGGTGAACGATACCCCGCCGACGGACGGAGGGTCGAGCGCATGCCAGCCGAGACCATCGACGTGCGAGACCTGCCGCCGGCGAAGCGCCACCCGACCATCCACGACGCGTTCGCCGACCTCGACGCGGCGAGTCGCTGAAACTGGTCAACGACCACGACCCGCAGCCGCTGTTTTACGAGTTCCAGGCCGAGGTCGACGACTTCGACGCCGAGGGGTACGAGGTCGAACAGCGCGGTCCCGGCGAGTTCGTCGCCGAACTGCCCAAGAAGTAGGCGTCTCCCCGTCTCTCACCTCCGCATCTCGTTCTCCTCCGCATCTCTTCCCCGTCCGCGGTTCCCGGTGGACGGCCCTGGGACGGTGTCAGAACCGTGATCGAAACTCCCGGAACGGGTTGTGGCGTGCGGATTGATCGGTTCCCGTACCCGACTTCGCCGACGACTAGCTATTTGTGAGCACGCCTCAATGGGTCGGTTGACATGTCCGAGTCACCACCCAATGTGCGGTCGCCGACCCCCGAGGAGATCCGCGAGTTGGCCGAGCAACACCACATGTCGCTGTCCGACGACGAGGTCGAGGACTTCGCGGCGATCATCGACGGGATGATGGACGGCTACGAGCGGATCGACCAGCTGTCGGCTCCCGCGCCGGAGGTGAAATACCACACCCGCGATCCGGGGTACGAACCCGACGCCGAGGAGGACCCCCTCAACGCGTTCGTCCGGAAGTGCGAGGTGCAGGGTGCCGACGACGGTCCCCTGTCGGGGTACGAGGTCGGGCTGAAGGACTCCGTCTCGCTCGCGGGCGTCGAGATGACGCTCGGCTCGAAGCTGTTCGACGGATACGTCCCCTCGATCGACGCGACGATCGTCACGCGAATGCTCGACGCGGGCGCGACGATCACGGGGAAGCTCAACATGGAGGACATGGCCCTGTCCGGCAGCGGCGAACTCTCCGCGACCGGGCCGGTGTACAACCCCCGCGACGACGACTACGTCGCCGGAGGCTCCTCCAGCGGGAGCGCGGCGGCCGTCGCCGCGGGCGACGTGGACGTGGCGATCGGGGGCGACCAGGGCGGATCGGTCCGGATCCCGGCGTCGTGGAGCGGCATCGTCGGTCACAAGCCCACCCACGGCCTCGTTCCCTACACCGGCGTCGCCGGCCTGGGGCGGTCGTTCGATCACGTCGGGCCGATGGGGTCCTCCGTCGAGGACTGCGCGCTGCTGCTCGACGTGCTCGCGGGCGCGGACGGACTCGACCCCCGGCAGGGCCACGTCCCCACGCAGGAGTACGCGGCGTCGCTGGGGAGCGATCCCGAGGCGTTCACCGTCGGCGTCCTCGAGGAGGGCTTCGGGCACGAGCAAAGCGAGTCGGGCGTCGACGAGACCGTCCGGTCCGCCCTCGACGCGTTCGAGGCGGCCGGTGCCGAGGTGACCGACGTCTCGGTCCCGATGCACCTCGACGGCCTGCCGATCTGGAACGCGATCGGCCTCGAGGAGATCACGGCGACGGTGAACGCGGAGTGCGTCGGCCACTACGGAAAGGGGTTCTACGACACGCAGTTCGCCGACGCGTTCGGTCGCGCTCGCCGCGCGCAGGCTGACGACTACCTGACGACGATGAAGCTCACCCTGATCGCCGGACAGTACCTCTCGGACGAGTACCGCGGGCACTACCACGCGAAGGGACAGAACCTCGCGCGGAAGCTGACGGCCGCCTACGACGACGCCCTCGCGGACGTGGACGTGCTCGCGATGCCGACGACCCCGCAGACCGCACACGAGGTCGACCGCGACATCTCGCGCGTCGAGGCGATCGACCGAGCGCTGAACATGCTCCCGAACACGGCCCCGTTCGACAACACCGGCCACCCGGCGATCAGCGTTCCCGCCGGGGAGACCGACGGGCTCCCGGTCGGAGTCATGTTCGTCGCCGACACCTTCGACGACGCGATCGCGCTCGCGAGCGCTCACGCCTTCGAGCGGCACGTCGACGCCGGAATCTGAACGGACCGCCGCGATAGTTTTCTTCGTTCGTAATACGCGTGGCCCTCAGTACGTTCGGGAAGTCGCCGTCTGCGAGCGACTGTTGAATTCCGCCCGCGTCTCGACTCCGACCGGTGCGATCGGCTCGATCGAGATCCTCGAACCGAGTTCACGACCCCGCCGATCGTCCTCGGGTGCGATTTGGGTTACTGATCGCCCTCCGACCGCGGGTTCCCGATCGGCAACACAGTCGTGAGTCGCTCTGCCACGCTCGGGTCGATCACGCCGGCCAGTTCCATCGCCTCCGACTCGTGAGTCTCCAACTCGAGCACGCTCCGAAAGAACCACGACAGCGTCACGTACGAGTCGTGGAGCGCTTCCGCCCGGTCGCGGCCCGCTGGGGTGAGCGTCGCCCCGTCGTACGGTTCGTACACCACCAGCCCCTGGTCGTCAAGCCGATGAAGCATCTCCGTCGCCGACGCTTGGGATCTCGCCAGCCGGTCGGCCACGGCTCCGGACGAGGCCGGAGCCCCGGTCTGCTGCGATTCGATGTACACGGCCAGGAGGTACTGGTCTGCGCTACTCATCTCGTCTTAGCCCCGTCTGCTGTCTCCTGCGGTGACGAATCGGCGCGTCGGTCGACTTCGTCCCGGTCTCTCCGCCCTCGGCATCGGGCCCACGGATCGAGATCGATACCCGTGCCCACGCGTGTGCTCGCCGTCGCTGAGGCCTGTTGCCCATCGGTTAGGCCCTCCGGACTAACTGGTCTCGCACGGCCGATTGACATGATCGACACGTCTCATCGAGGGTTGTCACCGTCGCCAGCACCGGATGGTCGACGGGAAGCTCCTGGTAGAGATACGGGACGAGGCGTCGGTGGCGGATGCCAGCGTCGAACCCGTCGTTCGTCGTCCCTCGGAGAAACGCCTGTCGCTCGCGGGCCACGTCCTCACAGCGGTCGCGATGGCTGGCTAGCGTCTCGTGGCGCTGTTTGAGCGCGTCGAACCCCCGGTCGGTCAGCGGCGTCTCGTTCGCCTCGACGATCCACGCCACGATGTCGTCGACCGTCGCGGCTGCGTCCGCAAGCTGTTCCGTCTCTCGACCGAGCGCCGTCTGCAAGGCCGCGGTCTCCGACCGCCGTGACCGCGCTTCCGCAACCACCATCCGCTTGAGGTCGGGAGTCAGCGAGGCGTCCGTCGTCGGTGCGAGTGCTACTGCGATCGTATCGGTGAACTCCTCGCGGATCGTCTCCAGAAGCGGTTCGGAGCCGTCGGTGTCGGCGACGCTGTGGGGAGGGATCGTCTCGGCGAAGGCGTTCCGCACCGTGCGACAGCGATCAGTACTGACTGTATCTGCCGTGAGGTGAGTGGTTCCGACGACTGCGGCACTTCCCGCCGATGCCGACGTCCGCTCGGTCTCCAGGCCCCGTACTCGACGGATGAAGGTCTCGTAGGCGTCCAGCCTCGCGTCGGCGGCCTCTTGCTCGGTCCGAACGCGGGCCTGCGCGTGCTCGATGTGGGTGTCGATGGTCATGGTACGCGTCCCGGTCGGACCGCGGTTTCCACGTCTCCCGCGCCCGTATCGGAGAGCGTCTCGAGGACGCCACCCGCGACGCGGACCGGCCGGTCATCCGTACGGCCGCGGACGACGCGATACGGACCGTCATCGGCTACCAGGCCTCCGATCTGTTCTCTGCTGTCGATGAGTGTGGGGCCGACCATGGCGGGGTTATGTGGTGTCTCGAACGGCTACTCGTCGCTGAGAGTCGGGTGGGTGACCTGCTCGTCGGGATGCGGTTCGGCGAAGCGGTCGCGCATCGTCTCCAGCGACCGCAGTTCCAGCGCGCGTCGGTCGTCGTCGTCGATCTCCTCACAGCCGGGCGGGAGGTCGCGCCCTCGGTCCGTGAAGTACCCCTCCGGTGCGACCCAGTCGTGGTAGAACGGGCGCTCGTCGTCCTCGAGGATGGCCACGCCGACCTCCGCGCCGTGTCCGGCACAGACGATCGCCTGGTGGGGCTTTTCGGCGAGCCGGCCGGCCGCGTACAGGCCCTCGACACCCGTTCGACCGCGCTCGTCGGTGTCGATGAACGCCTTCCCGCGGTCGATGATGCCGACGCCGTCGACGCCATCGAGATAGTCGACCGTGTTCTTCGTCGCCGCGACGACGTATTCGGCGTGGTACCGGTCCCCGCCTTCGGTCTCGACCGTGAACCCCGTTTCGTCGTCGTTCTCTTCGAGGCGGACGACCGTGTCCTCGACGCGCTCACAGCCGGCCGCTTCGGCCTGTTCACCGAGCAGGTCGAGCAACTGACGGGCGTTGACGCCGGCGGGGAAGCCGGGGAAGTTCTCGAGATGTGCGTTGCGTCGGAGGATCGACTCGCCCGAATCGACGACGAGGGTGTCCAGCCCGTGACGGGCCGTGAAGACGGCCGCCGAGAGGCCGGCGACGCCGCCGCCGACTATCGTGGTATCGTAGCGTTCAGTTTGCATGTGTGGTGTCCGTCCCTTCGAGTTCGGTTACGTGTTCCCGAATCAGATCGTCGTCGACGTGTTCGAGCAGTTCCCGCTGTCCCGCGCGGTCTCGTTGCCGCCGTTCGTCCTCGTCGAGACACCGACCGAGGAACTCCGCCTTCAGGTCCTCGCGTGCGGCCGCGATGGCCTCCGAGTCGAGGTCGTGGTCGGCCGGGAGCATCTCTCGATCGAACCACTCGTCGACGTGCTCGTCCCAGCCCTCGCCACCGTAGCGGCCGTCGTGGACGACCCAGTCGACGTAGCGCTCGCCGACCGCCGGCCAGTAGCGCTCGCTCATGTGGTCGCGGGCGAGTGTCAGACCGACCCGCGAACCGTGTCCGGCGTTGATCCCGACTTGATGGGCGGTCTCGTCGCTCATCCACCCGGCGACGTACAGTCCGTCCACCGCCGTTCTGCCGTCGTCGGTCGGGACGAACAGGTCGTCGGCGTCGGCCTCCACGTCCTCCGACTCGTCGAGTGCCTCGGCGACCGGCGCGAGCACGGTCTCGTCGTATGCGGCCGCGACGACGACTCGTTCGGCGAGACACTCCCGTTCGGCCGTTTCGACGAGGAACGCGCCCTCGTTCTCGTGCGGTCGAACCGCCGTGACGCGGTCGTCGACGACCTCCACACCCTCGTGGGTGGCGTGCGCTCGACCCAGGTCGAGGAATCTGTTCGGGCTGATCCCGCCCGGGAAGCCGAGGTAGTTCTCGACGTGTGCACACTGCGTGATCGCCGCCTTCCCGCCGTCGAACACCGTCGTGTCGAGGCCGTAGCGGGCGACGAACACGGCGGCCGCGAGGCCGGAGGCCCCACCGCCGACGACCGCGACGTCGTGTTCGATCGGGGAGTCCGGGTCGGTCGCGGGCGTCCGTGTGGGTTTGGTGGTCATGCTATCGACGGAGTGGTACCGGCCGTTCCGCCGTGATGAACGGCTCCTCGTTTGCCGCCGACAGACCGATTCCACCGCACTCGAGACGACAGACCTGAACCGTCGGTGGATCCGGGATCCCGTACTCCGAGGGAGCACCGAACGAATCCGCGATGACCCACTCCCGGGCTCGCATTCACAGATCACCCGCGATGATATCTCGTACCCGCTGTCGGTCGAACAGCTGGTTCTCTTCGGGCACCTCCGGGAAGGCCTCGGGGTCGAACGTGCCGAACTCCTCGGGATACAGCTGCTGGGCCTTCATTTCGGTCTGTAGGAGGTTGACGATCGGGCCCTGCTCGCCGTACGCGCCGGGGTAGACGTTCCCCTCCGTGACTGCGGTGAGTTCGCTCCCGACGGAATCGTCCTCCATCGGCGTCACATACTGGTCCCGAAACGCCTCCGCGGAGAACGAATCGGTATCGCCCGTCGTCCCGATCCCCCAGTGAACGATGATGATCTCGGGATCGATGTCGAGCAGGCGCTCGTAGTCGATCTGACCGCCCTCCTCCAGGTCCTGTGAGAAGGCGCTCTTCACGTCGAGATCCCGGTACGGCTTCATCTCGTACCCCTCGTCTTTCGTGTTCAGCGGGTAGAACTGCCCGGCGTTCGGGTCGGAACCGCCGTTGATCAGTCCGACTTCCGGTCGCTCGCTCTCGGGCGGAAGTCGGTCCGTGATCTCCGTCTGGACCTCCTCGTGGACCTCGGCGAACGCCTCGTAGCGCTCGCGCTCTTGGAAGAGGTCGGCGAGCCGGTCGAACGCCTCATACAGCGTGTACAGCTTGTAGTCGTGGAACTCTCGCCGGCGTCGCGAGTTGTTCCCGAAGAACGGGGCGACGGTGTCGTTGATCTCTTTGGTGTCCGACTGGTCCCACGAGCCGTCCCAGCCGGTCCCGTGGAGGTAGTTCGGATCGATGAGGAACACGTCCGGGTCGAGCTCGTAGAAGCTCTCCTTGTCCCAGCCTCCTTCGGACCACATCGACGGAAGGTCGCCCTGTGGGGGAACGTCGAGACCGAACGGCTCGAAAAAGAACCCCGGGATCATGTTGCCGGCGGTGAGGAAGCCGTCGCGCTGTCCGAGCGCGAACGCCATGTCCGCCCACGCGCCGTTGTAGACGGCGTACGTCTCGGGCACTTCTTCGAAGGTCAGACAACCGGCCGGTTCGATACAGGCCTCGTAGCTGGTCGTCTCGGGGCCATCCGTCGTTGTGCCCCCATCCGCATCGCTCGTCTCGGCGTCGGCGGTGTCCGAACCACCGTCGTCGAGGTCGTTCTCGGCGTCACCGCCCGTACAGCCGGCGAGCAGTCCGCCGACAGCGACGGTCCCGGCTGACTTGATCGTGTCTCTGCGCGTCGGTTCCCCGCGCCGAGTCCTCTCGCCGCTCATTATCAGATATCTCCGTTGACGATGTCCGCGACGCGCTGAGCGTCGAACAACTCACCGAGCCCGGCCACGTCGCCCGGCTCCGGTGCCTGTCCGAACAGCTCCGGGTAGATCTGTCTCGCCGACAGCTCGACCTGGAAGAGGTTCATGATCGGGCCCTGTAGCGCGGACCCGGTCGCGTAGATGCGGTCGTTCTGTACCGCGGTCAGCTCCCGTCCGACGGGGTGTTCGTCGAGTGCGAAGAACGCCTCCGTCCGCTCTCGCATCTCCTCGGTTCCGTTCGTCCAGTCGAAGTTGTGGAGGAGCACGTCTGGGTCGACCTCCAGCATTCCCTCCATATCGTAGGCTCCCTCGTAGTTCTCGGCGTATGTCTTGTCGCTGTCCGCGAACGCGTCCCGCGCGCGAAGCGGTCGCGTGTGCGCCTTTCCGAACCCCGGACCGTTCAGCCGATACGGGGAGAACGACTCCTCGTCCGGGTTGTACACGACCAGCCCGACGACCGGGCGCTCCTCTTCCGGCGGCAGCTCGGCGTAGATGGAGTCCAGCATCTCGTCGCGGACCTCCGTGAGCGCCTCACTCCTGCTCTCGACTTGGTACACCTCCGCGAACGCGTCGAGGAGCTCCCACAGCGAGTAGAACTCGTAGGAGTCGCGACACCACTCCGGCGGCTCGCCGTGTGCCCGACTGAACCGATTGGCGAAAAAGGGCCCGACGTTCTCCTCGAGTTCCTCGAAGTCCTCGCGGTCCAACCCGGAGTCGAACGAGGTGAACCGACACGGATCGACGTGGTGGACGTCGCCGTCGAGTTCGTAGAACTGCTCTTTGTCGAGTCCGCTGTCCCACAGTCCCGGGAGGTCGTCGACGTCGACCGAGACGCCGGGGAGCGCCTCGACGTACCCGGTGTAGTACCCGTCCGAGAACCCGAGCGAAGCGATCGCGTCCTGCTGGCCGAGCGCGACCAGATGGTCCGCCCACTGCGGGTCGTAGACGACGGCCCGCTCCGGGACCGACTCGAAGGTGACCTCGCCCATCGGCTCCATCGTCACCGAGTAGGACTGATCCTCGGCGTCCTCCGTCTCCCCGTCCGTCGTCTCGTCTTCGGTCGAGGTGTTCCCCTCGGGGGCGTCGCCAGCGCCGTCGCCGGTACAGCCGGCGAGCAGGCCGCCGCCCACGACCGCGCCGCCGTATTTCATATAGTCTCTCCGTGTCGGTGCTTCCGTCGTGCTGGTGTTGTTATCGCTCATTGTTCAGATATCCCCGTTGATGATGTCCGCAAGCCGCTGGCGGTCGAACAGGCGGTGCTCCTCCGGGAGCGGCTCGGTCAGGCGATCGTACGGCGGCTCCGCGTAGGGATGTTCACCGAAGAGGTCCGGGTACAGCACCTTCGCAAACAATTCTGTCTGGAAGAGACGACCGACCGGTCCCTGCACCCCGCCGTGGATCGGGTAGATCCGATCCTCTTCGACGGCGGTCACTTGACTTGCAACGGGATCGTCTTGTAGTGATCCGACCATCAGCTCGTAATCTCGCTCCGGATCGCGGAGGTTCCCGAGGCCGCCGTGATAAATAATCACCTCTGGATCAACATCTAAGAGGAGTTCGAAGTCAGCCTGGAAATTGATACCTTCTTTCCCTTCGTGGTAACCGGAAAAGGCGCTATGATTCTCGATCTCAAGGTCTCGGAACGGTCCGTACTGCGCGCCAGGGAGTCCCAGTTCCCAGACAAATACTGTCTGTCCGTCATCCCAAAAGTTCGTGTTCATATACGCCACCGATGGACGCTCGGAAACCGGCGGAAGCTCGTTACGAATCTCGTCGACCAACTCGGTGTGGAATTCTGAGAGGGCTTCGGCGTTCGGTTGCTCTTGGAACGCCTGTGCGACCCTCTGGAATCCCTCGAACAAGTCGTAGTACACACCCCCCTCGTAATCAGGTCGCCGCAGGTACGACCCGTAGAAGGGGCCGAGGTTCTCTTCGAGCTCTCCGATATCGGAGTCTTCGAGACCGAACCGATTCTTCGCGTTTCGGTGATCGAGGATGTGAATATCGGCATCCCACTCGTAGAACGGTTCTTTCCCTTCGACCCCAACCGAATTCTCAACGGAACTCGAATCGAAGGAGACGCCAGGAAGCTGTTCCAGATACTCGGCCGGGTAGCGGTCCGGGATTGCGGTCGCGAGCAGGTTCTCGGTTCGGTCTAGCGCGATGAGCATGTCAGTCACGGTCTGCTCGTAGGTGACGATTGACTCTGGCACCTCCTCGAACGTGTAGCAGCCGTTGGGCTCGATACAGGCTTCGTAGGAAGTTTGCCTTTCTTCCTCGGTCGGTGTGTCTGTGTCCTGATCGGTTCCGGATTCAGTCTCGGTCGGTGTCGCTCCGGAATCCGACTGACCCGCACAGCCGGCGAGCAGGCTCCCGCCGACGACCGTCCCGCCGTACTTCATGTAGTCACGCCGCGTCGGTGCCTCATGTTCACTAGCGTCGTCTGCCATACGTTTTAGGCCCACCTAAAAATACAAAAAGCTACCGAAACGGCGGATCCCGAGATTCACCGCTCGACAGCGGACTCCGCCGTCCGTTCCAGGAACTCCTCGGGCAGCGACTCGATCTCGCCGGCCTGCACGCCCCAGAGGTTCGCGTACAGTCCATCGGCGGCCAGTAGCTCCTCGTGGCTACCACGTTCGACCACCTCGCCGTCGTCCAGCACGACGATGGTGTCGGCGTCCTTCACCGTCGAGAGCTGGTGGGCGATCACCAGCGTCGTCCGGTCGGCCGCCAGCCGGTCGAGCGACCGCTGGATCAGGTACTCCGTCTCCGTGTCGACCGCGCTCGTCGCTTCGTCGAGCAGCAGGATCTCGGGATCCTGTAACACCGTCCGGGCGATGGCGATTCGCTGGCGCTGCCCGCCCGAGAGTTTCACGCCGCGCTCGCCGACCCGCGTATCGTAGCCCTCCGAGAGCCCCTGGATGAAGCCGTGGGCCTCCGCCGCCTCCGCCGCGGCGACGACATCCTCGCGGTCGGCATCGAACCGGCCGTAGCGGATGTTCTCGGCGACTGTCCCGTCGAACAGGAACGTGTCCTGGCTCACGTAGCCGATCGAGGAACGGAGGTCCGTGAGTCGCACGTCCCGTACGTCGTGGCCGTCGACCCGGACGGCACCGTCGCTCACATCGTACAGCCGCAGGAGCAGTTTGGCGACCGTGGACTTCCCAGCCCCGGTCGGGCCGACGATGGCAACCGTCTCGCCCGAACCGGCCTCGATGTCGACGCCGTTGAGCACCGTCTCGCCGTCGTCGTAGGCGAAGGTCACGTCGTCGTACTCCACGCGGCCTTCGACATCTTCCAGCGCGATGGCGTTCGGCGCGTCCTCGATGCGGACGGGCACGTCCATCAGCCCGCAGATACGCTTGCCCGACGCCTTAGCGTTCTCGTACCAGTCGACGATGCTCGACAGCTGGGCCATCGGCCCGGTCAGCCGCTGGGTGAGCAGCATGAACACGACGAAATCGCCGGTCGTCAACTCCCCCGAAAAGAACAGCGGCGGCCCGGAGAACACCCACAGGCCGCCGAGGACGAACGTCGCGAGCAGCGCCGCGCCCGTGATGAGTTCCATCCCCGGCCGGTAGAAGTAGCTCAGCTTCAACACGTCCATGTTCGCGTCGAAGACGTCCCGCGAGACGCGGCGCACGCGGTCGTTCTCGTACTCCTCGGTGCTCGTGGTCTTGACGAGTTCGATCCCGCTGAGGCCGTTCTCGATGCGGGTGTTGAGGTCCCCGATGGTCTCACGGTGACGGGTGTACCGCGGTTCGATGACGCGCATGAACCACCAGGTGAACCCGACCAGCAGCGGCACCGCGCCGAGCGTCACCAGCGCGAGCTGGCGGTTCGTGTACAGCAACGCCGTCGTCACGCCGACGACGATCACGCCGATCCGGACCGAGTCGCCCAGCGCGTTGTCGAAGAACGTTTCCAGGTTCGACGTGTCGTTGTTGAGGATGGACATCACCTCCCCCGTCTCCTTGTTGTCGAAGAAGGTCATGTCCAGGCGCTGCATCTTCTCGTAGGCGTCGACCCGGATCGCGTACATCACGCCGTGGGCGAAGTAGTTGATCGCGACGCCACGCACCCACTGGAGAAGCGCACCCCCGAGCAGCGCAGCGGCGACGACGCCCGTCGAGAACCAGAACTGCGCCTCCTGTCCGATCGGGAGCCACGCGTCGGGCACGAGCGGCAGCGCGTACGCGCTCTCCTGGGTGAACACCGCGTCGATGGTCGTCCCGAGGACGATCGGCGTCACGAGCACCGTCCCGTACGCGAGTACGCTCGTGACCAGGCCGATCGTGAGCCACAGCGCGTGGTCGGGCGTATAGGCGCGGAACAGTCGCCAGAGCGGGCGCTCGACTTGCTCGCGGTAGGCGTCCAGTTCGGTCTCGAACTCGTCGCTGGCGGCCATCAGCCGTCCCCGCCGTCAGCCTGGGCGACACGTTCAGTCGGCCGCTTCCGTTCGTCATCGTCGTGGCGAGGCCGGAGTGGTTCGATACGGGGCCCACGCGGAGTCAGGTCAACCTCCGCGTCGATCTCGAACACGTCACCAAGCAACTCCTCGGTGACGACCTCCTCGGGCGTCCCGCGCGCCTGAATCGCGCCCTCCTTGAGTGCGACCATCTCGTCGGCGAGCCGCGCGGCCTGCTGGATGTCGTGGAGAACGACGACGACGGTGATGTCGCTTTCCTCACGCAGCGTCTCGATGATCTCCATCACTTCGAGCTGGTGGTGGAGGTCGAGGAACGTGGTCGGCTCGTCCAGGAGGAGGACGTCGGTGTCCTGGGCGAGCACCATCGCGATCCACGCCAGCTGTTTCTGCCCGCCGCTGAGGCTCCCGACCTCGCGGTCGCACAGGTGCTGACAGCCGGCAAGCTCCATGGCTCGCTCGACGGCCTCCTCGTCCTCGTCGGTGGCGCTCTCGAAGAACCCGCGGTGCGGGTAGCGACCGTGGTAGACGAGGTCCTCGACGGTGATGCTGTTCGGCGACGTGCTCTCCTGGGAGAGCAGCCCCATCGTTCGCGCGAGTTCCTTCTTGTCGAACGTCTCGATCGCCCGGCCGTCGACGAGCACCGAGCCGGCGTCGGGTGCGAGCTGGTCGGCCAGCCCCTTCAGGAGCGTGCTCTTGCCGGAGCCGTTCGGGCCGATCAGCGCCGTGACCGCACCCGGTTTGGCCGTGATCGACTCGCCGTCGATGATGGGCCCGTCGCTACTGGGGTACGAGAGGACGAGCTCCTCGCCGTCGAGGCTGCCGTCGCTTTCGCTGCCGGACTGCTCGTTGTCCGCCCTCGCTGAACCGCTCCCGTTCGTCCGTGGATCCGTGGTCTGGTCCTGTGACATCAGATTTCACCCATCTTGTCCTGCTTGCGCATCAGGTACAGGAAGTATGGGCCGCCGACCAGTCCCGTGACGATACCCACGGGGATCTGGACGGGATTGAGCGCGAGTCTGGCTCCCACGTCGGCGGCGACCATCAGCGCCGGACCGGCGAACACGCAGCCGATGACGAGCTTCTTGTAGTCGCTGCCGACGATGTTGCGCACCATGTGCGGGACGATGAGGCCGACGAAGCCGACGATACCCGCGACGGCGATGCTCGCGGCCGCCGCCAGGACGGCAACGCCCGAGAGCGCGAACCGTACCTTCTCGACGCTCATCCCGAGCGAACTCGCGGTCTGCTCGCCGAGCAGGAGCACGTTCAGCTGGCGGGAACTCACGAGCGCGAGTCCCATCGCCACGATGGTCCACGGGAGTGCCATCCGGACCTGTTCCCAGTCGGTGCCCGTGAGCGAGCCGGTGGTCCACGCGATGGCCGACTGGACGACGCCGATGTCGTCGGCGAAGAAGAACAGCGCCGTCTGGACGCTGCCGAAGACGGTGCCGACGATGACGCCCGCCAGCACCAGCCGGACGGGGCTGGTCCCGTTCTTCCACGCGATGGCGTAGACGATCAGGAACGCGATCGCCCCGCCGATGGAGGCGATGATCGGGAGGAACGCCGACAGCCCCGAGAACACGACCAGGGTCAGCAGGATCATCAGCCCGGCACCGGAGGAGACGCCGAGGATGAACGGACTGGCGAGTTCGTTGCGGGTGACCGCCTGGAAGATGGCACCCGAGACGGCGAGGTTCATCCCGACCAGCGCGCCGACGAACACCCGCGGCAGCCGGATGTTCCAGACGATGAGGCTGCGTTTGTTCATCTCGGGCACCTCACCGCCGAGGATCCACGCCTCCCAGGCTTCCGTGTTGAATATGACCTGCGGATTGAAGACGGCCTGCCAGGCCTCGACGATGGTCATCGAGAACGCACCGAAGCTCACCTGTACGAGGCCGCCGCCGACGATGACCGCGAGACTGCCGACGATGAGCGTGAACAGCGAGCCGTCGAACCAGCCGAACCACTGCTCGCGCCAGCCGCGTGTGTCGGCGTCGGATGCGGTTTCAGTCGCCATCTATTCGCTCACCTCTGGGGTGTCGAGATCGGACGCATAGTCACGGATGAGTTCGTCGTCGACGTGGTCGAGAAGCCGACGATGCGCTCGCTCTGTACGCCGTTCGACCTCGGCGTCGTCGATCTGCCACTCCTGTTGTTCCGTGGCGAGCTCGCGGGCTTTGCGCCGGACGAACTCGTCGTCCAGCTCGTCGGGAGCCGACTCGATGGTGTACTCGGCGCTGCGTTCGAGCCAGTCGTCGCCGGCGTAGCGACCCTGCTGGACCACCCAGTCGGTGTGGTCGGCAGCGGCCTCCCACAGTCCCTCTTCGACCCGGCGGTAGTCGGTGACGACGGCCAACCCGACGCGAGCCCCGTGTCCGACGGCGACGGCGATCTGGCTCTCGACGCCGGCGGTCGGGCCGGCGAGCCACAGGCCGTCGACGGGCGTCTCGCCCCGCTCGCCCGCGAGGTCCGGGTCGAGCCACGTCTCGCCGCCGTCCGAGAGGAAGTACTCACCGAGGACCTCTTCGAGGTAGTTCACGTCGTAGGTCGATGCGGCGACGACGCGGTCGGCCGTGTACGCGTCGTCCTGCGTCTCGACGCGGAAACCGTCGCCCGTCTCGGCGATGTCGGTCGCCATGTCGTCGGCGACGGTCGCGCCGACGCGTTCGGCGTGCGCCTGGCTCATCGCGTAGAACGTCTCCACGTCGATGCCGCCCGGGAAACCCAGGTAGTTCTCGATGAACGCACATTGCTGGATCGAGGAGTTCCCGCGATCCAGCACGAGCGTGTCGAGCCCATACCGAGCGGTGAAGACGGCCGTCGAGCAGCCTGCCGGGCCGCCGCCGATGACGACGACGTCGTACTCGGTGGTCTCAGAAGTTCCCATTGATGATGTCTGCAACGCGCTGGCGGTCGAACAGCTGTTCACTCTCGGGCGTCTCACCCAGCCCGCGCCACTCGCCGAACTGCTCGGGGTAGATCTGCTTGGCCGTCATCTCCGTCTGGAACAGCGTGTACAACGGGCCCTGGAACCCGGTCGCGCCGTTGTACACTCGACCGTTCGAGAAGGCGGTCACCTCCGCGGCGACCGACCCGTCTTCGGGGTCACGGATCGGCGGGATCCGATCCGGGAACTGCAGACCCAACGCCTGAATGAACACGTCCGGGTCGACCTCGAGCATCGCCTCCATGTCGTACTGGACGCCGAAGCCCTCGTACTGCGGATGCTCCGCGAAGGCGTTCCGGGGCTGTAGCGGTCTGATATGTGCTCGGGCGAACCCCGGGTTGGTGATGGTCGGCTGGCCGTAGAACGTTCCGTCGAAGTGGACGGAGAGTGCGACGCGCGGGCGCTCGCTCTCGGGCGGGAGATTCGACTGGATCTCGGCGACCATCTCGTCGTAGACCCCTTCTAGTGCGGCAGCGCGGTCGGGGACCTGGTACAGCTCCGCGAACTTCCGAGTGAGCTCCCAGATCGAGTAGTACTGGTAGGACTCGTCTCCGGTGTAGTTGCGATAGGCGCTGTACCGGTTCGCGAAGTAGGGGCTGATCTGATCTCGAAGCGTTTCGACATCGGATTCTTCGAATCCGTCCCAGGTAGTAGCCAGTCGGAGGGGATCGAGATGGTGGACGTCGGCGTCGAGTTCGAAGAACGTCTCGACGCTCATGTTGTCGCTCAGCGTCGTCAGTCCCTCCGAATCGAACGAGACGTCCGGGAGCTGGTCGTAGAATTCGGTGATGATGTTCCCGGGTCGGCCGTGGGCGATCAGCCGGTCGTCCTGTCCGAGCGCGACCAGCATATCCGCCCACTGGTCGTCGAAGCTCACGGCCGTCTCCGGAACGGAGTCGAACTCAACCGACCCCATCGGTGACATCGAAACCGAGTAGCTCTCATCTTCCGGCGTCGACGTGTCGGTCGCGGTTGACTCTTCGACTTCCGTGTCGGTCGGCGTTGATCCCCCGTCGCTTTGTCCCCCACAGCCGGCTAGCAACCCACCGCCGACGACCGTCCCGCCGTACTTTATGTAGTCCCGCCGCGTCGGAACCTCGCTCGTATTAGTATCGTTGTCGCTCATAGTCAGATATCCCCATTGACGATCTCCGAGACGCGCTGACGGTCGAACAGCTGTTCTTCCTCAGGAATCTCGCCGACGCCAGGATACTCGCCGAAGGTCTCGGGATAGAGGTACTTCGCGGTCAGTTCGCTGTAGAACAGGTACGCGACCGGACCGGCGTACGGCGTCCCACCGGGGTAGAAGGCGTCGTTCTGGATGGCGGTGAGATCCTGGGCACCCGGCTCGTTCTCGACGCTCTCGACGATACCCTCGTGGCTGACTCCGTCGATTTCGGGGTAAAACAGCGAGGACCCTTGGATCAGGATATCGGGGTCGATCTCCAGCATCGTCTCCATATCGACGGTGCCCCCGAACTCGAATGGAACGTCGTCGCCGTACGTCTCGCGAATGGCGCTCTTCGAGCCGACGTTCCGGTAGTGGCGGGTTCCGTAGCCGCCCTGTTCGATGTCGTACGTGTAGAAGTTCCCGTCGAAGTAGCTGACCTGCATCACCGTCGGCCGCTCGCTCTCCGGCGGGAGGTCGGCCTGAATCGTCTCGGTCAGCTCCTCGTCGACCTGTCTGAGTGCCTCGAATCGCTCCTGCTCCCCGAGCGCCTGCGCGAACTTCTCGTACAGTTCGTACAGCGTGTAGTACTCGTACGGCCGGTCACCCTCGTACCCCCTGTCGACGCTGTAGCGGTTCGCGAAGAACGGTGCGACGTTCTGTCGGAGCTCCTCGATATCGGTCTCGTCCAACCCTTCGAGCGTCGGCGCTCGGTAGGGGTCCATCGCGATGAGGTCCGGCCCAATCTCGTAGATGAGTTCCTTGTCGACCTGCTCGCCGACGAAGCTCTGGATCTGTTCGGTCTCGAAGGAGACGCCCGGCAGCGACTCGTGGAGCGTGAACCACGTTCCGCCGGGGTCGTCGAACCCGGCCACGGCGTCCCCGTGGCCGAGTTCGTACGCCATGTGGAGCCACTGCCGGTCGTACGCGATCATGCGCTCCGGTGGAGCGTCGAACTCGACGGTGCCGACCGGCGACATCGTCACCGAGTAGCTCTCGTCTTCCGGCGTCGGTGTCTCGGTATCGGATGGCTCGTCGGCCTCCGTATCGGTCGGTGTCGATCCGGAATCGGACTGCCCCGCACACCCGGCGAGCAGTCCCCCGCCGACGACCGCCCCACCGTATTTCACGCAGTCCCTGCGCGTCGGTCCCGCTTGTGGTGCACCGTCTTTCGACATGAGGTTTAGGCTTGCCTAACGGGTATTAAAGCACTCGATTTTTAGGCTAACCTGAAGCGTCGGTTAGCGAGGTGCGCCGCACCGTGGGCACATCGGTGGGCCGGCCTCCGGAAGTTCGAGCCCGCAGTACGGGCACGCCTCGCCGTCCGGACTCGTCATCGCCTCGACGACCGCCTCGGTGCCGGAACGGAGTGACGCGAGCGTACCGACCGCTCGTTTCTCGTCGCCACCGGCCGTGTCCTCCCGCGCGTCCCGGAGGAATGCCACTCGCGGGGCCACGAACTCGGCGGCGTCCTCGTCGTCGATATCGATAGCGTCCGGAGACGAGACGCGCTCGCCGTCGACGCGGCGCAGTAGCCCTACCGCTTCGGCGGCCCGTCCGCGAACGTACGGGTCCTCACCCTCGTCCGTGAGCCGACTCACGAGTGCATCGCGGGCTGAAGCGAGCTTCGCGGGGTGCTCACAACCCACGGCCGTCAGCGCCGTACAGAGGTGGTAGCGAACGAGTACTTCGTCGTCGACGAGGTGCTCGGCGAGCGACTCCACCTGGTGACGGAGCCGACTCGGGTCGCCGAGTGCGACGCACTCCAGGGCTTTCGCCAACTTCTCTTTGACCTCCGCTTCGTCGAACGACAGCCCGATGCGGAAGTCGGCTAAGATCGCTGGGTCGCTGACCGCCTCTGGGTGCTCGCGACCAATGTAGCCGAGCGCCTCGGCACAGCGAGCTCGAACGTAATAGAACTCCTCGTCGTCGGCCAGCCGGTCGGCGAGGGGGTCGATCGCCGGGAGAGCGACCGCGGGCTCGGTCTCAGCGAGCGAGACGAACAGTTTTGCGGTAGTCAGCCTGACCGCCCGGTCGTCGTCGGTCAGAAACATCGAGAGCGGGCCGACGAGGTCTTCGGCAGTACGCGGTCGCTCCGCGACGACGTCCCGAACCGCCCGCAGCGTCCGCTTGCGAGTCTCCGTCTCAGCCGCGCAGAGCCGGTCGAGACATGCCGCAGTCTCCTCGACCCTCTCCGTTTCGAGGAGTTCGGGCAGGCGGTCGGCCGGTGGCGACTCGTTTGGTTCGCTCATCGACTCAGCGGATATGTGAGCCGGTTTCGCGTTCGGTCGCTTCAATCCGGTGGTTTAGCGGAGGGATCACGAACCGACAGAGATTCCACCCCGAGACTGGCTTTTCTCCCGAAGCTGTGGATCGTCGGAAGGCGATGGTTAGATATAGCGCTATGCAATTTACGCACAACAAAAGTTCGGAGTATATGCCGATAGTACGCGCGAGAAACGCTGAAACCCCAGAATCCCGTCTTTCACGATCCACATTAGCTTACTCAACTAAGCACAAGTGGTTTGAAGTGGGGCCGCGCCCTCGGTGGAGCCGAATGGGTACGACGGGATCAGACCGGGCGGGGCGTGTCCGTCCGTGCACGACGCTGTCCGACGCGTTCGACGCGTTCGTCGCAAGCGTGAGCAAGGGCGACTCGGGACGCCATCGCGGGGAAGTCGAGCGCGTCGTCGGCGCGTTCGTCGAGCGCGTCCGGGACCGCGGCGTCAGGGAGGTCGCTGATCTCGGCGTCCGTCACCTCGAAGAGTACGCGGGGTACCTCGCTCGGCGGGCGTGGGCCCGGGAGGAGGACCCGAATGCCGGGATCACCGGGCGGACCGCCCACCAGTACTACGCGCTCGTCCGGTCGTTCTGCACGTACCTCGTCGAGCGCGACGCCCTGGAGTCCAACCCCGCGAAGTCGACCGTCGCGACGGACGCCCTCCCCGAGGAATCGGTGGGCGTCCGCGACGACGGCCGGCGACAGTTCTGGAGCAGCGAGACGCGCGAGGCGATCGTCCGATGGATGGACTGGCGGACCGAGGACGCACTCGACAACGAGTGGCTCGACGCGGAGCGCGCGACCCGCGACCGCGCGCTCGTCGCCGTGCTCGCCTACTCCGGGGCCCGCGGGGCCGAACTCTTTCGAGACCCGCAGAACGACCGTCGACGGGGACTCCGATGGCGCGACGTGGACCTCGACGCCGGCGTCCTCCGCGTGTACGGGAAGACCCAGGAGTGGCAGCAGTCGCCGCTGTTGAACCCGGGAGTCGAGCGACTACGCGCGCACCGTCGCCGACAGGATCCGCCGAGCGAGGAGTGGCCCGTGTTCCCGACCGCCCACCTCCCGAGTCTGTACGACGTGGTCCGGAGGAGCGACGGCGTCGACGAGGAGCCGACGAAGGACACAGTCGGATCGCTGCTGCGCGAGCACGACCTGGTTCCGCCGGCGATCTCGACGACCGGCGCGCGGACGCTCCTCAAGCGCCTGTCGGCGGAGAGCGGGGTCACGCAGGACGGCGAGGCGTTGCTCCCGCACGGTGCTCGGCGCGGACTCGGCGACGAGCTGTACGACACGAGCGCGGAGTTGGCACAGGAGGTGCTCCGACACCAATCGGTCGAAACCACGCACGCGAGCTATCGCGACGACGACGTGGAGCGACTTCGGGAGGCCGCAGAAGACGCCCTCGGTGGTCCTCCGTCCGCCGAGAGGGAGCGGTGATCCGGACCGCGACTCTGTCGCACGTTCCGCGGTCGGTGACGGCTCAGTACGTCTCGACCTCGCGTAGTTCGTAGTGGCGTGCCCGGTCGTCGTAGCGAGCGAGGACCTCGCGGGCCTCCGGCGGGACGTGTGCGGACTCGTAGTCCTCGCCCGCGAACCGTTTGACTGCATCGAGGGACTCGAATCGCATGGCCGTGACGAACTCGACGTCGTCCTCGCGAGCGCGCCGGAGCACGCGGACCCCGCGGTAGCCCTCGATGTCCTGCTCGGCGAACTCGGGGAGGATCCGTTCTCGGAGTCGTCGCTCGTACTCGTCGGCGTCTTCCGGAGTCGCCCACCCGTGCCAGATGCGTTCGATCATGTTGCGGCGGGATCGGGTTCCCGTCTTCGATGCATAGGTCCTCCGCCGGGGGCCCGGGTTCCGCGACCGTTCCGGTGAGCGATGTCCGACCGGTCCCTCTACCGGCCCGTGATCGCGTCACATAGCGACGACCACGGTCGAAGCACGCGACGGCGGGGTCGAAGCGCGCGACGGAGACGAACGCACGGACGCGGAACGACTCGCCGGGACGGTCGGGGGATCAACGGGAAGGCGATCGGTCAGATCCGATCAGTAGCCGAGCTGCTCGCGGACGAGGACGACCGTGGTCCGACCGGATTCGAGTTCCTGCCGGAAGATCAGCTGCTTGGCGATGGCTGAGTCGACGCCGTACGCCTCCTTCGCGCGCTCGTTCTCGAGCGGGTAGGCGACCGACTCGAGCCGGTCGAGCGCGTCGTCCAGCGTCGGGACGATCTTGTTCACGCCGCTGACGATGACGACGTTGCCGGCGGCGAACGGGTACGCCCCGATGCGGCTTCCCGATCGGTCAGCGGCGACGAGCGCGCCCGTCTCGGCGATCGCGTTGACGCCGCCGAGGAAGTAGTCGGCCGTTTGCGCCTCTCGGCGAGCGGCCTGACGCTCCTCGTCGTCGTCGATGCTCCAGATCTCGTCCGGGAGGCTCTCCCAGCCGTGATCGCCGTCGCTCAGGTACTCGTCGAAGCCGATCTCCTCGAGCGTCGTCGAGTGACCGTTCATCACCGACGCGCCGGCGGGGACGATCGACTGCACCTCGGCGAGCGCCTCGTCGGCCGAGTCGACGACGACGACCTCGAAGCCGTTCGCCTCCAGGTTCGCGACGGTCTCATCGACGGTCTCCTCGTCGGCAAGTCGGTCAAGCGATTCGTCGATCTCAGTATCGTCTGCGTAGTCTGATTTCTGTTGGGACATGTGGATCTCGTGTGGCTTCTGCGGAGTATGATATTCGCCGGCGACCGATAAGCGCTCGCGGACACCGATGTCCCGGAGTGACAACGGTGTTACCGTCCCCGGGAGATACCGTCGTCCGCGAGGAGCCGCCGTCCGGTCAGGAGAACGTATATATGGGTCGGCAGGTATCCCCGGATATCCGACATGGCCGAACCGATCCGGGTGTTACACGTCGACGACGAGGCGGAGTTCGCCGAACTCGCCGCGACGTATCTCGAGCGCTACGACGAGGACATCGCCGTCGAGACTGCCTCGAGCGCCGAGGAGGGGCTCGACCGGATCGAAACCGAGCGGTTCGACTGCGTGATCTCCGATTACGACATGCCCGGGACGAACGGGATCGAGTTCCTCCGGGCCGTCCGCGACGATCGCCCCGATCTCCCGTTCGTCCTCTACACCGGGAAGGGGAGCGAGGAGGTCGCGAGCGAGGCGATCGCCGCCGGCGCGAGCGACTACCTCCAGAAGGACACCGGCACGGAACAGTACGAACTACTCGCGAACCGCGTTCGCAACACGGTCGACCGCCACCGCGCCGACCGCCGGGCGGCCGAGTCCGCTCGCATCCGCCGGCTCGTCTCCGCGATCAACGCGGCGCTGGTTCGCGCCACCTCCCGCGAGGCGGCAGAGCGCCGCGTCTGTGAGACCGTCGTCGACACCGACCCGTACGCGCTCGCGTGGATCCGCGGGCCCGACCCGGACGATCACACCGTCAGAGCGGTCGCTGGAGGCGACGGCGACCGCGCAGGCGACGACGCCGCGATCGCCGACCGCGAACCCGGCGCGCGGGCCCTCGACCGACGGGAGGTAGTCGTCGACGACGACATCGCCGCCGGCGAGGCGATCCCCTGGCGCGAGACGGCACTCGAGCGGGGCTACCGGGGGGCGGCCGCGATCCCTCTGGAGCACGAGGAGACGCTGTTCGGCGCGCTCGTGGTCTACGCCGACCGACCGAACGCGTTCGACCCCGAGGAACGCGAGCTGCTGGCCGAACTCGGCGACAACGTCGCACACGCCATCCACTCGTTCGACGTGCGCGACCGGCTCCACGACGAGCGCGACCGCAGGCAGGCGCTGTTCGAGAACGCGCCGAGTCCGGTCGTCGAGGGCGACATCAGGCGCGGCGGCGACGACCACCGGATCGCCGACGTGAATCGGGCCTTCGAGGAGACGTTCGGGATGGCCGCCGAGGAACTCGTCGGCTCGGACATCGACGACGTGATCGTTCCCGAGGACGACGAGGTACACCCCGAGTTCCGCGAGCGCGTCGCCGAGGGCGAGGCGATCATCAGGGAGGTCGAACGCTCGACCGCCGACGGCCGTCGGCTGTTCATCGCGTCCGTGATCCCCCGTGGCGTCCGCGACGGCCGAGCGGACGGCTGGTACGCCTGGTACATCGATATCACCGAACGCCGCGAGCGCGAGCGGGCGATCGAGTCGCTTCACGACGTGACGGCGGCGTTGCTGGAGGCGACGACCGCTGAATCCGTCGCCGAGATCGTCGTCGACGCCGTCCGCCGCATCCTCGATCTCCCGTACACCGGCGTCCACCTGCACGACCCCGAGGCGGGCGGACTGGTCCCCGCCGCGTGGACCGACGAGACCGAGGCCGTGATCGGCACGCCGCCGACGTTCTCGGTCGACGAGGGACGCGCCGGCGAGTGCTATCGGGCGGGCGAGCCGCGGGTGTACGAGGAGATCACGGAGTCGCCGGGACCGTACAACCCCGACACGCCGATCGAAAGCGAGATCCTGGTGCCGCTCGGGGACCACGGCATGCTGCTCGTCGGCTCGCCCGAGCGCGACGCCTTCGGCGAGGTGGACCTGTCGCTGGCGAGACTCCTCGCGGGCCACGCGACGGCTGTGCTCCACCGGATCGAGCGCGAGCGCGTGCTCGAACAGTTGCAGTCGCGGACGCGGTCGCTGATGGCGGCCGACGACGCCGACTCGATCGCCGACATCGCTGTCGAGACCGCCTCGGAGGTACTCGGCGCGGATCTGAGCGGCGTCCACCTGACGTGCGACGACGGGCGGCGACTGGAGTTGGCTACCTCCGCCGACAGCGTCGCCGAGGAGTTCGACGAACTCCCCGGCTACGATCGAGACGACGAGGACGACCTCACCGGCGAGGTGGTGTGGGACGCCTTCGACAGCGGCGAGGCGCGGATCATCCACGACGTGCGCGACCGGTCGAGACTGGCCGAGCAGACGCCCAGCAGGAGCGTGATCATCCACCCGTTGGGCGATCACGGCGTGTTCATCGTCTCGTCGATCGAGCCGAACGCCTTCGACGAGACCGACGCGGCGTTCGTGGAGATCGTCGCCGCGTCGGTCACCGCGGCCCTCGACCGAGTCGCGCGCGAGGAGGAGCTCCGGGAGCGAAACGAACGGCTGGACGAGTTCGCGAGCCTCGTCTCACACGACCTTCGCAACCCGCTCGATATCGTGCAGGGCCGGATCACTCTCGCCCGTGAGGAGACCGAAAACGACCACCTCGACCACGCGGAGCGCGCCCTCGACCGGGCGATGTCGCTGCTCGAGGAGTCGCTCTCGTTCGCACGGTCGGGACACACCGAGGCCGCTCTCGAGCGCGTCGACCTCGCGACGGCGGCCGCCGAGTCGTGGACGAACGTCGCGACGGGGGAGGCGACGCTGTCGGTCGAAGTCGACCGGACCGTTCGAGCCGACCCGAACAAGCTCAAACAGCTCTTCGAGAACCTCTTCGGCAACGCCGTTCGCCACGGCGGCGACGCCGTCCGGGTCGCCGTCGAGGGGCTCGCGGACGGCTTCGCGGTCGTCGACGACGGACCCGGGTTCGCGGAGGCGGACCGCGATCTGGTGTTCGACGCGGGGTACACGACCGCCGACGACGGCACCGGGTTCGGGATGTACATCGTCGGCCAGATCGCGGAGGCCCACGGCTGGCGCGTCGCCGTCGCGGACGCCGACGACGGCGCGCGGATCGAGGTCACCGGCGACGGCCTCGCGGGAGTGCCCGGCGGTGGAGCCGGTCAGGGGCGTTCAAAGCGGTCCGACGAGCGCCGGAGCTCCGAGAACGAACAGTAGCATCGCGACCGCTCCGCCGGCGACCAACGGCGTGTTCTCCATCGATTTCTCGTGGATCGACTGATAAAGTCGTTTCCGACCGCGAACGACGTCAGGGAGCGTCGACGGCGACGACAGTAGCTAAACTAGCTAAAATAGTTACCTATTGTAGATTGTTTGAAATAGGATCTCGACCACCCGAGCGTTCGATCGAGCGACCGTTCACACCCGTGACTGCGACGCCGCCGGATCAGGTCGTCTCCCTTCACTCGCGATCCGGCGCGCCACGGCCGGTCAGGCGGTGGATCTCGCCCGCGACGGCCCGGCGTTTCACCAGCAGAAAGCCCGCGAATATCAGGCCGAAGCCGCCGGCCGTCCCCGCGGTCGGGATCTCGTTCAGGAACGCCCACCCCGACAGCGCCGCGAACACCGGTGCGACGTACGAGACGAGGTTGATCTCGATGGGGCCCAGTCGGTCGAGCAGTTCGAAGTAGACGAGAAATCCGAGCGCGCTGGCGGCGATCGAGAGGTACGCGAGCGCGGCGACCGACTCGAGCGACACGGTGACCGCGGTCGTCGACTCCCCGAGCCCGACCGAGACGACGTGCATGAGCACCGCGCCGAGGAGCATCGCCCACGCCTCCAGGGTCTCGATCGGCAGGTCGGAGTCGACGCGTCGCGAGAGAACGCTCCCGAGCGCGAACGCAGCGGCCGCGCCCAGAATGAGAAGCGTGGGGACCGCGTCGCTCGCGAGGAGGTTCCCGGGTTCGAGTTCCGACAGCACGGCCACGCCGACGAGTCCGAGCGCGAGTCCGACGATCCCCACAGGAGTGAGCCGCTCCCCGGGGAGGAACACGCGCGCGAAGCCGGTCGTGAGGATCGGACTGAGGCTCACGACCACCGCCGCGGCGGCGCTGGTCACGCCGGGGTCGGTCTGGCCGATGAACAACAGGGCGTGGTACGCCGCGATGATCAAGAGCGCGCCGACGGCCACGTCGGCCCAGTCGGCTCGGCTCCGCGGGACGGGCGCGTCGGTCGCGTACGCGGCGTAGGCGAGCATCACGAGCCCGGCGATGTCGTACCGGACCGCCGCGAACAACACCGGCGGGACGTACTCCAGTCCCGCGTTGATCGCCATGAACGCCGAGCCCCAGACGGCCGCGAGAAGCACGAACAGCCCGAGCGTCCGATACCGTGTCATACCGGGTGTGCACCGCGGGCGCGTCTGAACGTTTCGTCTTCGTCGAGGACGGGCGTCAGCCGTCCCCGGACTCCCAGCGGTCGGACATGGCGTCGAGCTGATGCGCCTCCTTGATGAAGTCGCTGTGGTGGGCGACGATGTCGCTTCGGGTGAGAATACCCACGAGGTCGGTGCCGTCGACGACGGGGAGCTTCTTCACGTCGCGTTCGACCATCCGGGCGACGGCCGTGCGAACGGTCGCGCTCTCGGCGACCGTGATCAGTGGATGGCTGGCGACCGGACGGATCGGTATCTCTCCCAGCGGTTCGCCCGTGATCGCACCGGCCCGGAGCACGTCCGTCTCTGTGACGATCGCGACCGGGTCGCCGCCGGTCGTGACCAGGACGCTCCCGATACCCTCATCGAGCATCCGCTTTGCGGCGGTCGCGATCGTCTCGTCGGCGTCGCACGTGACGACCTCTCGCGTCATCACCTCGCGCACGAGCATGCCGGGGGAAGCGTCGGCGAACGAGGAAGGTGTATCGCTCGTGGCGGCCGGCGAAGGCGGAGATCGAGTTCGGACGGGGAGCCCCCGACGATCAGTCGATCGGCGGTGTGAGGAGGCCGACCGGAATCGGAGCGGCGGCCACCGCGCCGCCGCCCACCTCGCTCAGAAGCCGCCGTAGCGGAGATACACCATGTCGGCGATGAGCAGGAGTTGGAACAGGCCCTGCACGAGCCCGAGTTTCGCGTTCTGTTGCCCGACCGCGGCGATGACCGACGCGTCGGGGTTCGGGGAGATCATCTCGCGATACATCCGGAGTTCGCCCGGGAGCAGGAAGCCGAAGCCCTGGACCGATAGCACCGTGACGATCCCGAGTGCGACCGCGATCACGGGCGTCGTCATCTCGAACGATCCGATCGTCGCCGCGACCCACGCCAGCGACCCGACGGTCGCGACCGCGAAGACGGCCTGCCACCGTCGGTCCCCGAAGGCGTTCATCCGCCAGCCGAACACCAGCAGGATCGGGATCGCGTTCGCCGCGGTGAACAGCGCCAGCCACGGCTCGGCGTGCGGGAACGCTCCGATCCGTTGAGCCAGCGTGATCCCGGCGGCGATGGTGGTGAACGCCAGCGCCGGGAGGAGGAAGGCGGTCTTCGGCGTGAGTCGCTCGAAGACGGCCGCGCTCTGTTCGTCGTCGAGGCCGCCGATGACGGGGCCGAGCACGGCTCCGATGAACAGGTCGATCCCCGTCCAGAGGACGCCGGCCATGACGTGAACGTACGTGTGCACCTGGAGCGACGCGACCGTGACAGCGTAGCCGAGCGCGACCAGCGGGATCGCGACGACTGCGACCGCGAAGGCGGGGTTGCTCCGGCGCGCCAACCCCCCGACGACGCCGTGAACCGTATTCGTTGACATGTGCCGGAGACGTGAAGTGTCGCTCACAAAAGCGTACCGGGGCGGAGTCGGCTCGCGTCGGGTCCGACCGACCTCACCCTCGGTCGCGCACCGTGTTTCGCTGAGTGATAGCCGGCGGGAAATCGTTATATGACAGTTGGCCAACGAGCGCGTATGGCGTCCTCGGACGGCGACCGATCGCCGGTCACCGAGCGGGAGCAGTCACCGCTCACCGCCGACGAGAAGCGGGAGATGATCCGAGAGCTCGACCGGACGGTGCGGTACGGCTCGACGGGGCTGGAGACGAGCACGTGGGCGACGCTCGCGGGCTGTACGGCGACGTTCGTGCTCGCCGGCGACGACCGGATCGCGATCCGGCTTCGGTACGACGAGTCGTCGCTTCCGGGTCCGGTGACCGTCGAGGGCGACGCGGACGGTCGTTCCTCGAGTGCGTCGAACGCGGGACCTCCGACCCGGTTCATCGACCTGTCGCCGGCTCACGAGGCGGTGTACGAGGACCTGACCGACGTGGCCGGCCGCGCCGTCGACCCCTACGCCGTCACGGTTCCGGACAGCCCCCTGGCGCGCCGCGCCCGCGACGGAACCGTGACGTTCGACGCGACGCTCGAACGGCTCACCGGCGAGGCGTCCGCGGAGCCGCGAACCTTCGAGTGGGGCTGACGTCGACCCGAGCCGACGAGGACAGCAACCAAACGACCGGACAGGAGTGATCACGACATGACGAACCCCTTCGAACTGGACGACACCACACCCGATCGCCCGACCGATGACGGCGGCACGGCACCCGATGAGAGCACCGACGGGGACGCGACCGCCGGCGCGAGCGAGGAGACGAACGACCGCACGGGAGCCGGCTCGACCACCGGCGATCGGGGAGGGTCGGGCTCCCGAGCGCGAGAGAACCGTCCCGCTCGAGGCGACAGCGACGAGCAGCGGACGACGGGGACCGATCGAACGGGGTCGGCGAGGGACGGCCGACTCGGTCGGTACGTCGCCGGCGACGAGGAGGTGGAGATCGTCTCGCGCGGGTCGACCCGGCTGTTCGCCGTGACCGACAGACGCCTCCTCGACATCTCGAAGGGGGAGACGACCGCCGGCCGGCCGGCCGAGTTCGTGCAGACGACGCTGTTCAGCAACGTCGCGAGGGGAAACCTCTCGCTCAGGGAGTCGATCACCGAGATCAACTGGCTGCAACGGATCGTCGCGGGCTTCCTCGTGTTGATAGCGCTGAGCGTGTTCGCGGTCGCGGTGGAGGTGAACTCGGGAGACATCACCGCCGTGCTCGTTCTCGGAGGCCTGATCACGCTCGCCCTCGCCGCCTGGCTCTGGCTGACGTCGACGACGGAATCCCCCGGCGGTATCGTGATCGAGTTGTACCACGACACCCCACGCGAGGACTCGATGGTGAGCTACACGCTCCCCGAGGACCAGAAGGAGACCGCCAGGGCCGTGATTCGAATGGTCGGGGCCGCGGACGACGCCGCCAGGTGATACCGACGGGCGGGACGAGGGTCCCGTCAGCGGGCAACGGGAGCTACTCCTTGATCTCGGTCATGTCGCCGTCGAGGCCGCCGCGGTCCGCGCTGCCGCCGCCCGACGCCGTCGCGTCGCGTCCGCGCGTTCGCTGATAGAGCGCACCCAAGAGCGCGAATATCACGACGTTCCAGGCCAGCGTCGAGAGAAGCGCGACCGGACTCTCGACCAGGTACGTCAGCGGAACGAGCGAGCCCTGCATGACGATCGGCTGGAGATATCCGACGACCACCGCGACGACACCGACGGTTGCGCCGAGCGTGACGCCCTGATTCATCACGGTGGGTCGTTCGTATCGCGGAACATAAATGTTCGTCAGGGTGACGCGTCTCAGTCGTCCGCCTCGGCGGTGTCGGTCCGCGGGACGGTCACGTCGGGGAGTCCGGCCTCGATCTGCTCGCGACGGTCCTCGAACGGTCCGGGCAACACCAGCCGACCGCCGAGGTCGTCGAGAGGCTCGTCGCTGTCGTAGCCGGGGTCGCTCGTCGCGAGTTCGAACAGCACGCCGTTGTGCTCGCGGAAGTACACCGAGCGGAACCAGTGGCGGTCGATCTGCTGGGTCGGGGAGAGCCCCTCCCCCTGCACCGCCGACCGCATCGCCGACTGGTCCTCGTCGGTCGGCGTCTGGAAGGCGACGTGATGGACCGTGCCGTGGCCCTGGCGGCCGGCTCGGATCGTCGGCAGCACGTCGACGTACCGTCCGACCGTGCCGGAGGCGGCGAATCGGGTGCGCTCGTCGCCCGCCTCGTCGCCGGGGGACTCCTCGGTGCCGACCCGCTCCAGCCCCATGGTCTCGAGCAGCTCCATCGTCGCCTCCGGGTTCCCGAGCCACAGCGTCACCGAGTGGAACCCCCGGATCGCGTGCTCGGCGGGGACGAACTCGGTCCACGGGACCGTGGGGTCGTCCTCGGGGATCTCGACGGCGACCAGTTCGACCGGAAGGCCGTCCGGGTCCCGGAACGGGAGGACCGTCTCGCCGAAGCGTTCGAGCCGGTCGTCGTAGTCGACGCCGTAGTCGTCGAAGCGGTCCTCCCAGTAGTCGAGACTCCCCTGGGGGACGCGGAACGCGGTCCGGGACACCTGTCCCGAGCCGACCGTCCCCTGCGAGAGATCCTCCCACGGGAAGAACGTCATACTCGTCCCGGGGGTCCCCTCCGCGTCGGCGAAGAAGAAGTGGTACGTGCCGGGGTCGTCCTGGTTGATCGATCGCTTGACGAGCCTGAGTCCGAGCGTCTCGACCCAGAAGTCCATGTTTCGCTGCGGATCGCCCGCGACGCAGGTGACGTGATGAATTCCCGGAGTCGGCGTGATGTCGGCCATGCGATCGGGGAGGAGCGCCGGGGACTTGAGTCCGCGCTGACGTGAGTGTTACCGGGTCGAAAGGCAACTGGTCAGGCTCGGTCGCGGTCGGTCGGCGTTACGGTCGCGGTCGGTGGTCGCGGTCGCAGGTCCCGAGTCAGTCGCTCGCGGGTCGCCCGTCCCCCGGTTCGTACACGTCGATGGTACCGGCCGTTCGGACGACGACCACGTACGGATCGACGGTGAACCGGACGGTCCCGTTCGCCTGCGAGCGGGCCGAGCCCCCACCGTCGACGAATCGCTCCAGGGCGTCCAGGTCGATCAGGTCGTGTACCACCGGAGTGGTCACCTCGTGAGGGTCGACGCCCTCGGCGTCGGCGAGCGCGAACACGATCGCTGTGACGATATCGTCCTCGTCCGAGCGGTAGCGCCTGCGCGCGAGGTGAGCCCACTCCTCCGCCTCGGTCCGGGTCGCGGGGGCCGCCCCTCCCGACTTCGGATCGTCCCCCGGTTGATCCTCGCTCATCGCCCGGAGGAGTCGGCCGGGTCGGGGGAATCAGCGGCGTCCGTCTCGGCGGTAGCGGCGTCGTCGACCGCGGCGCGGACGGCGGAAATCGCCTCCACGACCGGAGTGAGGTGCTCGCCCGGCGCGACGGTCTCGGACCCCTGATCGTAGTCGACGACGTTCAGTTCGTCCAGCTTCGGCACGTGCCCGTGGTACAGCGCGGCGTAGACGCGCTCCCACTCGTAGTTCGTCACCGCCGCCTCCGGGACGTCCTGTTCGCGGCTCGCGAGCGCCATGGCGGCGTCCGCGAGCGACATGGGGAGGTCGTCGGTCTCGGTCTCATCGAGCAGGCGACACAGCTCCCGTCGGCGGGCGTGACACGCGGCCTCGAACACGATGCTCTCGCTCGGTTCCTCCCTCGCCCGAAGGGACGGAGACGATCGCGGGCGATCGGCCCCGTTCTCCGACCCGTCTCCGGTCATGCGCGGACCGACGCACTCATCCGTATAAATACTGCCGGCGTGCTGCCTGAGACGCCGCAGCGACGTTCACACGGGAGAACAGCGGTTCGCGAGACTCTCAGCGTTTCGGCGACCACGCGGTGTCCGCCGATCACCGCGAGGTGGGGAATGAGTTGCGTTGATAGATTCGGACAAACACAAATCGATTTCGAGAAAGTTCGTCTACCTGCATTGTCTTGCCCCTAATAGTGTACTAATAGTATAGAGAATAGCCGCGAGGACTAGGTTGTTGTACGAAACTGTTTAGGTGCTTGGTAGTTCGGTTGAGGACATGAGAGAAGAAAACGAACGTGGCAGCCAATCCGATTTAGTGAATCGAATAGACTGTAGTTTCGAAATGAGTAGTTAGATCAGAGTAGAAGATGAGAAACTATTGGACGAATGGTGCAGAGTCCATCGGCGGACCGCGCCGTTCGACAGAGCACACGAACGTAACTTCGATCGCGACTGCGACCGCAACGCCGACCGACCCCTCCCAATGAGCGACGAGAAATCCACCACGACCGACGAATCGCCCCCATTCGATCCCACCGCCGTCACCGGCGCGCTGCCGGATGGATCCGAACCGCTCACGCCGGCGTACGACGACTCCGACCGGTACGCCAGGCTGGAACTGGCCGACGACTCGGTGATCGTGTACGACCGCGAGCGGACGGACGCGTGGATCCAGTCGGACACGGCTCGGTCGCTCCCCGTCGCCCCGGCCGATGTCGCGGACGGCGCGTCCCCCCTCGACGACGCCGTGACGACCGACCGCAGCGATTCCGGAGGTGACTGACGGTGGCGGTCGGGCGGGCACGCGAGGGGTCCCGCGAAGACATCGACCCGCGGTGGACGCCCGAGGAGCTCCGCGACCGGGCGTCGGCGCTGCTGCGGTCGGTCGTCGACGACGCCGACGCGTCGGGCGTCGTCGTCGGACTCTCGGGCGGCGTCGACTCCTCGACGACCGCGGCGCTGGCGGTCGACGCCCTCGGCGCGGACGCCGTGACGGGGCTGCTGCTCCCCAGCGACGGCTCGGTGGAGGAGAACCTCGCGGACGCCCGCGAGGTGGCGACCGACCTCGGGATCGACCATGCGACCGTGTCACTGACGCCGGCCGTCGAGGTGTTCAAGCGCCACGTGGCTCCCCGGATCGCTCCCAGGGGCGACGAGTACGCCGCCGGCAACTTCTCGGCGCGACTGCGGATGGCGTGTCTGTACTTCGTCGCGAACGTCGAGGATCGGATCGTCGTCGGGACGAGCAATCGCACCGAGCGACTGCTCGGCTACTTCACCAAACACGGCGACGGCGCGGCCGACGTGGCTCCGCTCGGCGAGTACGACAAAACCGAGGTGCGGGCGCTGGCGGAGCACCTCGGCGTTCCGTCGGGGATCGTCGAGAAGTCGCCGACTGCGGGGTTCTGGGAGGGACAGACCGACGAGGAAGAGTTGGGAGCCGGCTACGACACCCTCGATCGGGCGTTGCGCGCGATCGTCGATCGCGGGGAGAGTCCGACAGACGCCGACAGCGAGCCGTCATCCGCCGGACTCGACGTGGACCCGACGGTCGTCGACACGCAGCTGGACCGCCTCCGCGCGTCGGCGCACAAGCGTTCGCGGCCGCCGACGCCGTCGCGGACCGTCCGCGACCCCGGCTCTCAGCCCCGGTTCGCGACCGATCCCGAAGCGTCCGCGGCGGTCGCCGACGCTGTGGCCGGGTTCGTCCGCGAGCGCGTCGCGGCCGCGGGGGCCGAGGGCGTCGTCGTCAACGTGAGCGGAGGGCTCGACTCCAGCGTCGCGTGTGCGGTCGCGAGCGAGGGGCTCGGCCCCGATCGGGTGATCGGGCTCCACCTCCCGTGTCACATGGCCGACGACATGGGGACGCCGGATCCGGGTGACCTCGCGACCGACCTGGGAATCGACTACGCCCGCGTGAACGTCCGCCCGCTCGTCAGCGAACTCGAGGCGGCGATGCCGGCCGAGCTGTCGAACCGTGCCGGCACCCGAGAGCTGGGAAACCTCGTCGCTCGCGTTCGGATGGCGTGTGCGTACTACGTCGCCAACACGACCGACAGACTGGTGCTCGGAACGAACAACCGAACCGAGCGACTGCTCGGCTACTTCACCAAACACGGCGACGGCGGCGTCGACATCCAGCCGTTGGCGGGGATGTACAAGACCGAGGTCCGGGCGCTCGGGCGGTCGCTCGGGCTCCCGGACCCCGTGATCGATCAGGAGCCCACGGCGGGGTTCGAGATCGGCCGAACCGACGAGGACGCGCTCGGCGCGGACTACGACACGATCGACGCCGTGCTCGCGCGACTCGTCGACCGGGACGAGGGGATCGCCCGCACGGCGTCGGCGCTCGGCGTCGACGAGGCGACGGTCCGCCGCTTCGCGCGACTCCACGCGGAGACGGGGCACAAGCGCTCGCGCCCGCCGACGACCGAGAACGACCGGGGCGACGACAGGTACTTCCACGAACTGGAACTGAAGTTCGAGTGACCCGACCGGAGCGCGGTGGACTGGTGAGAGCGACTGTGGTTGGGTGGTGAGAGCGACTGCCGGGGGGCTTGTGGGAGCAACTGGCGGGGGCGACAGCCCGGGAGGACGGCGGGGCTACCGTCGCAGCGGGGCTTCCATCCGCGCGACGTCGAGGTTGAGTTCGTTCCTGCTCTCGTCGATCGCTTCGACCTGACCCGCCAGCACCAGCGCCGAGTTCGGCGTCGGACCGACGACTACCGGGTCGCCCACGTCGAATCGGGCGACCGACCCGCGAAAGGAGACGCGAGCGCGACACTTCTCGGGATGGTGGACGTTGACGAAGTCGATCTCCTCGATCGCCACGTCGATGCGGTCGTAGTCGTGTGCGAGTCCGAGCGTCTCGCCGTCGTCGTCGCGGTCGCGGTCGAGCGCCTCGAACGCCCGCTCGGTCGGAACGTACCCCCCGTCCGATCCGGGAACTCCCTCCACGAGGTCGAGCGACTTCATCATCTGCATGAGGTTCCGGATCGTTCCGACGTGGCGGTCGCACACCTCGGCGATCTCCGTCGCCGGCATCGGGGACTCGGTGGATTCGTAGCCGTTGACGAGGGTGTTGAGGATCTCCCGCTGACTGCTGGTCAGGTCCATCTGCGTCTATCGGGGGTTCGATGTGGACGTTCATATACGTTTGGCTCGTATCATTTTCTCGCGTATTATCGCGTGTGCGTTTTTCGAAGCCGGTAGTGACTCTTCGATCGTCGCCCGTATCGCGCTCGAAATGAAGAATTCGGGGACTCACCGATATCATCGGGAGCCCGTCCGGGTCGGAGCGCCTCCGGCGGGGAGAACGGTTATGCGTCGGCAGTCGCTTCACCGTCCATGCGCGAGGCGACGGCCGCCGGCGACGGCGTCCCGGAACCGCCGTCGGTCGACGACGGCGACGCCTGCGTCGTCTGGCACCGCCGGCACCTCCGCGTTCAGGATCACCCCGCGGTCACGTACGCGACCCGCGAGTACGACACGGTCTGCCCGCTGTTCGTGTTCGACCCGCACTTCTACGGCGACTCGGCGCTGGCGTGTGACGCCCGCCGACACTTCCTCCACGAGTCCCTGTCCGACCTCGCGGACGCCTACGCCGACCGCGACGTGGACCTCGTGTTCGCCCGGAGCGACCCGCTCGACGCCCTCGCGGCGTTCGTCGACCGCGGGTGGGAGGTCGTCGCGACCGCGGACGCGACGAGCCGGTACGGGGCTCGACGGGACGACCGCGCCGCCGACGCCCTCGACGTGACGTTCGTCGACGACGACGGGCTTCGCCGCGGCGTCGACGACCCCCGTGACGGCTGGGCCGACCACGTCGAGTCGTACCTCCGGGACGAGCCGACCGCCCCCCATCCGTCGGGCTTCGGGGACCACGGCGTCGACTCCGCCGCGAGCGTCGAGGGAATCGAGGAGCGATACGACGTGACGCCGGAGAAGTCGTCGGTCCCCACAGGCGGCCGGGAGGCGGCGCTCGCGCGGTTGGAGCGGTTCCTCGACCGGATCCACGAGTACCCTGGCTCCATCTCCGCGCCGTCGGCCGCCGAGACGGGGACGAGCAGGCTCTCGCCGTACCTCCGGTTCGGCTGTCTGTCGGTGCGGGAGGTGTTCCGCCGACTGGAGCGCGACGCGCCGGAGGGTCGCGGGAAGGAGATGTTTCGCGACCGGCTCTACTGGAACCGCCATTACACCCAGAAGCTCGTCGACTGGCCGGGGTGGACGGACCGCGCGGTCAACCCCGTCTTCCGCGGCCTGAACCGGAGCCGCCGCGACGACGAACTGATCGCGGCGTGGCGCGAGGGGCTGACGGGCTTCCCGCTCGTGGACGCCTCGATGCGGTGCCTGCGGGAGACGGGCTGGCTCAACTTCCGGATGCGGGCGATGTGCGCGTCCGTGTTCGGGTTCCTGCTGGAACAGCCGTGGTGGATCGGCGCGGACCACTTCTACGAGCATCTGATCGACGCCGACCCGGCGATCAACTACACGCAATGGCAGTACCAGACCGGACTCACCGGCGTCGGAGCCGTGCGCGTGTACGACCCCCGCAAGCAGGTCCGCGAACACGACCCCGACGGCGAGTTCGTCCGGCGGTGGGTCCCGGAACTCGCCGACGTTCCCGACGAGTACCTCGACGCGCCCGACCGGATGCCGTTGGCGCTCCAGGAGGAGGTCGGCGTCCGAATCGGCGAGGACTACCCCCGTCCGGTCGTCGACTTCGAGGCGAAACGGGCGGCCGCACGCGAGCGGTTCGGAGCCCTCGCCGACCGCGCGAGTGAAGCCGCGAGCGACCCGACGGTTCGGCGGCGGCTCTCGCTCTCGCGACGCGGGCGTGCGGACGACGGCGACGGCGACGCCCACGAGGACGGACCGGCGGCCGGCCAGTCCAGCCTCGACGCCTTCGAGTGAGCCGCGGCCCCGGCTCGCGGCCCGATCTCACGACCCCGCCTCGCGATCCCGAACCGCGACTCGGCGTCGTCGGGGGCGAGCGTCCTGCGCGTCGCATACCGGAGGGTTCGACCGCGACGGGAGGAGACCCGACCGCGGATTTGCACGGCGCTTGGACCGACTGACCGCGTCGGTTCAGACGCCGCGCTGCCGTCGTCGAGCGTTGTCAATTCCGGCACGTGAACCGTATATGAGCGGGATAAACGTTTTTGGATACGGTAGATACATTGGGTAGCTACGAAGGATTCCTTATCGAATGGACAAGCCTAATAGGGAAACGCGACGAAGATCGACTGATGAGTAAATCAAATCAGGACTGGTGGCCCGAACAGGTGGACCTGTCCATCCTCGACCAGAACGCCCGCGACAGCGGTCCGCTGGGCGAGGAGTTCGACTACGCGGCGGCGTTCGAGGAGCTCGACCTCGACGAGGTGAAGGCGGACATCGAGGAGGTCCTGACGACCTCGCAGGACTGGTGGCCGGCCGACTACGGCAACTACGGCCCGCTGATGATCCGGATGGCGTGGCACAGCGCCGGGACGTACCGGACCGCCGACGGGCGCGGCGGTGCCGCCGGCGGCCGACAGCGGTTCGCGCCGATCAACAGCTGGCCCGACAACGCGAACCTCGACAAGGCTCGCCGCCTGCTGTGGCCGGTCAAACAGAAGTACGGCCGGAACCTCTCGTGGGCCGACCTGATGGTCCTGGCGGGCAACGTCGCGATCGAGACGATGGGCTTCAAAACGTTCGGCTTCGCGGGCGGGCGAGAGGACTCCTTCGAGCCTGACGACGCCGTCGACTGGGGGCCCGAGAAGGAGATGGACACCCAGGAGCGCTTCGACGCGGCCGGCGAGATCCAGGAGGGACTCGGCGCGTCGGTGATGGGGCTCATCTACGTGAACCCCGAGGGACCGGACGGCCAGCCCGACCCGATGGCGTCGGCGAAGAACATCCGACAGACGTTCGACCGGATGGCGATGAACGACGAGGAGACGGCCGCGCTCATCGCCGGCGGTCACACGTTCGGGAAGGTCCACGGTGCCGACGACCCCGACGAGAACCTCGGACCCGAGCCGGAGGCCGCGCCCATCGAGGCGCAGGGCTTCGGCTGGGAGAACGACCACGGCTCCGGCAAGGGCGGGGACACGATCACCAGCGGCATCGAGGGCCCCTGGACCCAGTCGCCCACCGAGTGGGACATGGGCTATCTCAACAACCTCCTCGAGTACGAGTGGGAGCCCGAGAAGGGCCCCGGCGGCGCGTGGCAGTGGACCCCCACCGACGAGTCACTCCACGGGAGCGCCCCGGATGCCCACGACCCCGACGAGTCGGTGACGCCGATGATGCTCACGACCGACATCGCGCTGAAGCGCGATCCGGACTACCGAGAGGTCATCGAGCGCTTCCAGGACAACCCCATGGCGTTCGGGACGGCCTTCGCGAAGGCCTGGTACAAGCTGACTCACCGCGACATGGGTCCCCCCGAGCGGTTCCTCGGCCCTGAGGTCCCCGACGAGGAGATGCTGTGGCAGGACCCGCTTCCCGACGCCGACTACGACCTGATCGACGAGGAGGAGGCCGCCTCGCTGAAAGAGGAGATCCTCGACACCCATCTGAGCGTCTCCCAGCTGGCGAAGACCGCCTGGGCGGCGGCGTCGACGTACCGCGACAGCGACAAGCGCGGCGGCGCGAACGGCGCGCGGATCCGGCTGGAGCCCCAGCGGAGCTGGGAGGTGAACGAGCCGGCGCAGTTGGAGGCCGTGCTCGAGACCCTAGAGGACATCCAGACCGAGTTCAACGACTCCCGGTCGGACGACACGCGCGTCTCGTTGGCCGACCTGATCGTCCTGGGCGGGAACGCGGCCGTCGAACGGGCCGCCGCCGAGGCCGGCTACGACGTGGAGGTGCCGTTCGATCCCGGACGCACCGACGCCACGGCCGATCAGACCGACGTGGAGTCGTTCGAGGCGCTCAAGCCGAAGGCCGACGGCTTCCGCAACTACCGCAGCGACGAGGCCGAGCGCCGCGCGGAGGACCTGCTGGTCGACAAGGCCGACCTGCTGGACCTGTCGCCCGAGGAGATGACCGTCCTCGTCGGCGGGATGCGCGCGCTGGGCGCGACGTACCAGGACTCCAACCTGGGCGTCCTCACCGACGAGCCCGGGACCCTCACGAACGACTACTTCGTGAACCTGCTCGGCATGGACACCGAGTGGGAGCCGGTCTCGGACTCTCGTGAGGTGTTCGAGGCCGTCGACCGCGAGACGGGCGAGGTGAAGTGGGAGGCAACCCGCTTCGATCTCATCTTCGGCTCGAACGCCCGCCTGCGCGCCATCAGCGAGGTGTACGCCGGCGAGGACGGCGAAGAGGAGTTCGTCCACGACTTCGTGGACGCCTGGAGCACGGTCATGCGGGCCGACCGCTACGACCTGAAGTGACCGGCCGAACCGAGTCGCGGGCGACGACGCGTCTGAGATAGGTCGCGGCCGCTCGCGACCGCGTTTTCGAAAGACTCCAGGATCCGTCGACAGCAGTCGTCGGAGCGCGTCGCCGCGACCGCCCGGCGGTCAGTACCGCCAGCGCGACTCAGCAGCCCTCGCAGTCGCAGTACGCGTCACAGACTGGGTTGTCGCAGTCGGGGGACCGCGCCGAGCAGTACGTCCGGCCGTGTTCGATGAGGAGGACGTGCAGCGGGTAGGTCAGTTCGTCGGGGACGAGTTCGTCGAGCAGGTCGTGCGTCCGGGCGTTCGAGGTCGATTCGGGAACGAGCCCGAACCGCTTCGAGACGCGCTCGACGTGGGTGTCGACGGCCATCGTCGGCTTGCCGAAGTGGAAGTTGAGGACGACGCTCGCGGTCTTCGGGCCGACCCCCTTGATATCGGTGAGCCAGGACTTCGCCTCGTCGGTCGCCATCGCGTCGAGGAACGCCAGCGAGTACGCGCCGCCGGTCTCCTCGCGGATCGCCGCCAGCGCCCGCTGGATCCGGGCCGCCTTCGTGTCGGCCAGTCCGGCGACGCGGATAGTCTCGGCCAGTTCGTCGGGCGAGGCCTCCTCGATCGCTCGGAAGTCGTCGTACGTCGAGAAGAGCTGCTCGGCGGCGCGATCGGTGTTCTCGTCGGCGACGTTCTGCGAGAGGATCGTCGTGAGGAGCTGTCGGACGCCCTCACCGGGGGCTGCCTCGGCGTCGGCTCCGTGGGCCTCCTCGTCGACCGACCCGTGGAGGTCGGTCAAGTCCCCGTGAAGTTCGCGAACGGCCGCTTCGTCCCACTGATCGGCGTGGCTCGACATGGGTCTCGTTCGGGGCGTCGACGGCTTCAACCCCGCGGCCGGAGGTCGTTTCGGACGGACGTTCTCAGACGGTCGTCCCCCCGTTTTATCGCCCGGGCGCACCCGCCGGGTCGTATGAGGGAACGTCAGCGACCGGCATCGGACGTCGCGTCCGACCGGCGCGACGACGTGCCGGACGCCCGCTGGAGGCGGCAGGAATGAGCCGATCGGAGGAGACCGCCGACTCGCACGGTCCGAACGCGCTGGAGACGTTCCGTCGGTTCTTCGCGCTCGAGCGCGACGTGCTGGTGCTGTCGCTGTCGATGTTCGCGTTCAGCCTGGGCTTTCAGATGACGAACCGCTTCCTCCCGGAGTATCTAGTCGCGCTGGGTGCCTCGGGGTTCGTCGTGGGGCTGTACGGGACCGTCGGCAACGTCATCTCGGCTGTGTACCCGTACCCCGGCGGGGCGCTCTCCGACCGGATCGGCTCGCGATACGCGCTGACGTTGTTCGGACTGGTGTCGACGCTGGGGTTCGGCGTCTGGCTCGTCGCGCCGGGGATCGGCGCGATCGCGGTCGGGGGCATGACCGTCCACCCGTGGATCTGGATCTTCGTCGGCCTGCTGCTCGCGCAGGCGTGGAAGTCGTTCGGGCTGGGCGCGACGTTCGCGGTCGTCAAGCAGGCGACCGACCCCTCGCGGCTGGCGGCGGGGTTCGCCAGCACAGAGACGTTCCGCCGGACTGCCTTCATGATCGGCCCGGTGCTCGCGGCCGTCCTCATCGGCGTCCACCCCGCGTTTACCGTGAGCTTCCAGTACGTGCTCGGGGTGGCGGTCGTCTTCGGTGCCGTCGGGACGGTCGCACAGCACCTCCTCTACGACGCCAGCGAGGACTCCCTCGGTGACTCCTTCGAAGGGCTCGACCAGATCAAGCGGGACCTCCGAGACATGCCGGACCCGCTGCGCCCGCTGCTGGTCGGCGACACGCTCGTCCGATTCGCCAACGGGATGGTGTACGTCTTCTTCGTGCTGGTGATCACGCAGTTCTACGAGGTCGGCTTCGACGCGACGATCCCGGTCGCCGGCGAGTCGATAGCCGTCGGCCTCTCGCCTGAGGCGTTCTTCGGCTACCTGTTGGGCGTCGAGATGGCCGTCGCTCTCGTGTCGATGGCACCGGCGGCGAAGGTCGCCGAACGCGTCGGCCTGAAGCCCGTCGTCGCGCTGGGGTTCGCCGTCTACGCCGTGTTCCCGGTCGTGTTGATCGCCGGACCCGAACTGCTCGCACCCGTCCTCTCGCTCCAGTGGGTGATGGTGCTCGTGTTCGCGTTCTCGGGCCTCCGGTTCGCGGGCCTCCCGTCGCACAAGGCGCTCATCGTCGGCCCCGCCGAGTCGGGGGCCGGCGGCCGCGTCACGGGCACCTACTACCTGCTTCGGAACGCGATCGTCGTCCCCAGCGCGGCGCTCGGCGGCTACCTCTGGGAGTTCGTCAGTCCCGAGGTGGCGTTCACGATCGCCGCCGTCTTCGGGGTGCTCGGGACGGGGTACTTCCTCGCGTTCGGGACGGAGTTCGATGCCTACGCGTGAACTGGGCGTCTCGGAGCGTCACGAGTGACGCCGTACAGGATCGGGGGTCGGCATCGATGAATTCGGTCGTGGCTGAACGCGCCGGTATCGGTATCGGAAACCCCGTTGATAAATTAAATATCGCGATATACACGACGGCCGAACCCCGAACAGATCGGGACCGATCAGACAGCAACGGTGTCAGTCGTTCCCAGCAGGAGGACGGCGCTGTTCGTTCGGTGCGATTCCCCGACACCGGTCGCGTCACTCGTCGCGAAGCGCTCCCGCGAGATCGTCGGCAGCGGCCGCGATAGACGTCCGAGCCCGGTCGACGCCCTGGAGCGTCATGAATCCGTGAACCATGTCCTCGTAGTTGACGTAGTTCGTGTCGACGCCGTCCCGAACCAACTGCTCGGCGTAGGCTCTCCCGCCGTCGCGGAGCGGGTCGAACCCCGCCGTGATCACGGTCGCAGGCGGGACGCCGGAGAGGTCACAGGCGTTCGACGGGTCCGCGTAGGGGTTCCGTTCGTGTACGTCGCTGTCGTAGTAGCACGTTCGGAACCACCGGAGGTCGGCTTCGTCGAGGACGATCCCCGCGTGATCTCGCACGGACTGGTGGTCCTCGTCGATTCCGATCCCGGGGTACACGAGAAGCTGATACGCGATCTCGGGGCCGTCGCGCTCGGCGGCCATGAGCGCGGCGACGGCGGCGAGGGTTCCGCCGGCGGAGTCACCGGCGACGGCCAAGGTGCCGTTTCCGCCGGTCGCGTCCGGGTTCGCCGCCGCCCATTCGACGGCCGCGTAGGCGTCCTCGACGGCCGCGGGGAAGGGGTGTTCGGGCGCGAGGCGGTAGTCGATCGACAGCACGTTACAGCCGCTTTCCCGGACGAGGTGTCGACACAGCCAATCGTGGGTGGCGATGCTCCCGAGGACGAATCCCCCGCCGTGCAGGAACACGACCGTCGGGACGGGGCCGTCCGCCTCGGGTCGATACAGCCGGGCGTCGACGTCGCCCGCGGGGCCCGGGATCGTCCGGTCGACGACGCTCCCGACGCTCGGCGGGTTTCGATTCTGAACCCGAGTCACGACACGACTGACCGCTCGAAGGATCTTGAGTCCGATTCGGCTGTGCGGTATGGGTATCCAGGACTGGCGTCGCACCGCCGCTTCGGCCTGCGGGTCTATCTCGTCCGCTTCCATGCGTCTCTGTTCGTCGTGACGTGACAAAGTACATACCGGTATCGCGGTTCAGTTGGCGTCCGAGTCGACGCCGCGCTCGGCGAGGACGCGCCGTGCGACCTCGTCGGCGTGCTCCGACAGCACGCGGAGTGCGGCGTCGTGGAGTTCCCGTTTGGGAACGTCGCGGACGTCGTTACGTCGGAGCGTCGACTCCACCTCGATCGCGAGCGCGTCCTCGAACGTGTCCCAGGCCCCCTGCCTGGCGTACAGCGGTCGCTGCTTCGCCTCGTCGAACTCGAACGCCGGCGTCGCCGGATCGGCGGTGTCGACGGACCCGTCGCTATCGGAACCGTCGCCGCCCGCGTCTCGGTCGTCCGTACCGCCCTCGTCGTCACTCGTCGCGGCGGGGGTCGCGTCCGAGGAGATCTCCGACGACGTGTCCTCGGAGGCCGCCGCTCTGGCGTCCGCTTCCTCCTGCTCGGCCCTGTCGAGGTCGTCGAACGCCATTAGTGAGTCACCTCGCGCTCGCCACGTTCGCGTTCGATGCCGCCGCGTTCGACGATGCGCGCGAGTTCGTCGTAGTGCGATAGCTGGTCGCACGCGCCGTCGTAGTCGCGAAGCGGCAGTCCGGCGTCGTTGGCGTCGTCGATCGCCGAGCGATACCGGATCCCGGGCAGCGGACCGTCGTAGCTCCCGGCGTCGATGGCGGCCCAGTCCTCGTCGGAGAGTCGACAGAACTCCGGGACGACCGAGTCGGCTATCTCCATCGAGTTGATCTCGCGCAACAGCGCTCGATCGCGACGGTCCTGATCGAGGCGCTGGGACAGTCCGGACGGGACGACCGCCAGGATGTCCAACTCGAAGTACTGGCGCGCCTCTTTCACGAGGCGGTTGACGGTGTTGTGAATCCCGGAGTCGTAGCCAGTTTCGGGGCGGACCGGAATGATCAGGTTGTTGGTCGCGTACAGCGCGTTCTCGTTGAGTTTCCCCTGATTCGCCGGGCAGTCGACGACGATGTAGTCGTACTCCTCGCCCAACAGCGGCTCGATGAGGCGAGCGTTCAGCCGGGTCGACCCCCCCATCGCGTTCTTCAACTGCGTTTGGACGTCCTCCAGGTCCCGATGTGCGGGGAACAGATCGAGCCCGTCGACGACGCTCACGATCGCGTCGGTGGGGTCGCCCTCCTCCAGCAGCACCTCGTGGACGTGGTTGGTGTCGGCCTCGTACGCGTCAGTGAAGCCGAGGTTCTGCGTCATGTGGCCGTTGTCGTCGAGGTCGACGACGAGCGCCGACTCGTTTCTGTGTGCGAGTTCGCGTGCGAGGTTGATCGCCGTCGTCGTCTTGGCGAATCCTCCCTTGAGCACGCCGACGGCGACCGCGCGAGGTTCGAGTTCGTGGTCTGTCATTGTCTCGTCGACGTCGGCTCGGAGCGGGACGGGTGAGGTAGCTACCTTCGCTACGTCACCTATCGAAGCTTAGGTAGCGATTTTTTGTGGGCCGAAGGCAGGTTTCGGCGATCGATCCCGGTCGTACACCGACGGTTGGAACCGTCTACCGCCCCATCACACAAGAAGGTACGCAAGACATCTGAGCCAGCAAACTCAACTAAACTACCTAAGGTAGCTGAGGCAGATACCTTAGGTGAACAATCTCTCTTCTTCGGCTAGTAGATAGTGGGAGCGCTGGAAGTGAGCTTCCGGCAACTGCGTTCTATACCGCCAATAGCTGCAATAGCTACGACTACTACAGTAGTTACAATATCTACAGTAGCTGCGATAGCCACGATAGGTACCATGGATACATGCCTAACCTACGATAGGTAGCGCTCGAGTCGAGAGCATCCACCGGAAAACCGACCGAACGACGAAAGTCGCCTCCGTAGAGAGAGCCAGAACGAGTGTCGCCCGGCTACTCGTCGCTCATTCCGCCGAAGACGCCGTCCGCGTCCGCGGGCACGTCGAAGTCGTGGTAGTGTTCGCCCATCTCCTTCGACAGGATGTTGAGCGCCGCAGCCGCCCCGTCGCCGGCGGAGATAACCGCCTGCCACTCCTCGGCGCGCACCATCGCGCCGGTCGCGTACGCGTCGTCGACGCTGGTCTCCATGTCGACGCCGACGTCGACAACGTCGCCCTCGAACTCACAACCGAGCGACTCTGCCAAGTCCCGATTCGCGCCCGTCGCGAGCACGAGGTACGACCCCTCGACCGATTCGTCGTCGCTGTCTACCCGAAAGCCGTCGTCGGTCGTCGCCACGTCGGTCGCCTCGGTTCCCTGTCGGCGATCGACGCCGAAGCTATCGACCTGTTGCCGAAGCGTTTCGAGGAAGGCCGACCCGTCCTGTGAGCCGATGCCCGGGTAGTTGAACAGGTGCGCCTTGTGCATCCACGTCCCGTCGGTGTCGAACACGGTCGCGTCGAGCCCGTTCTTCTGTGCGAACAGCGCCGCGGTCAGGCCGGCGGGGCCGCCGCCGACGATAACAACGTCAGTCACGATCGTTGAGACATCGCGAGCGGCAATAAGCGTGCGGTCACCAGAACCGCCGACGCCGCGAGAGCCGATACGGGGGGAGTCGAACGATCGAGCAGGCGGTGACACGCGGGTAACTGGGTGACGTGGACGCCCGGAAACGGGTAAGTCGACTCCACTCGTAGAACGCATCGAGTCCGCCGTCACCCGACCGAAGTCGGACGTGTCGGCGGCGGTTCTCGCTGACCAATGACGGGACAATACACGCGTTCGACCGACGCCGAGGAGGGACAGAGCGAGCCGCACGCGATGGGCCGCGAGGACGGCGACGACGAGGCCTTTTCGGAGTTGCCGCCGAGCGCGAAGCTCGTCCACTTCGTGCTGACGCGGGAGGACGAGCGAACCCAAACGCAACTCGTCGAGGAGACGGCGCTGTCGACCCGGACCGTTCGAACCGCGCTCAATCGGCTCGAGGACGCCGGACTCGTCGACGAGTCCGTCTGCTTGCGTGACGCGCGAAAGCGAGTGTACACCCTCACCGGACGGGAGGGCGGCAGCGTCGAATCCGAGGCGGAAGTCGAAGCGTGATCGAAGGCGGGGCCGTCGGCGTCAGTCGTCGGCGACGTGTTCGGATCTCGTGTCCGTCAACACCGAACGAGCGTGCCCGGACGGATCCGCCAGTTCCGGATCGTAGACGGCGGCGACCTCGCCGTCCGCGAGGACGAACGTCCGCCGGTCGGTGTACCCCTCGTCGGTGTCGAGACCGAAGGCGTCCGCGATCTCCCCGTCAGGATCCGCCAGGAGGTCGAACGTGAGTCCCTCCTCGTCGGCGAACCCCGCGTGGCTCTCGACGTCGTCCATCGAGACGCCGTAGACCGTGATCCCAGCCTCGCGGAACTCCGGGAGCGCGTCCTCGAAGTCGTTTGCCTCGATGGTACACCCGCCAGTGAAGTCCTTCGGATAGAAGTAGACGACCGTCGGATCCTCGAACGACGGAGTCACCGACTCGCCGTGTTGGTTGCGCGCTGTCACCGCCGGTGCCGCGTCGCCAGGTTTGATCATAAACGTGCCTGAGTCGCCGGCCAAATAATCGATCCGGGATCGGAACCCGGTTCACGCCCTGGAATCGTCGACTCCGTCCGTTGGGACAGTTTCATCGTCGCTGCCGGACTCACCCCGCTCGCTGTCGCGGCGTCGTCGTCTCTCACCGTCCGGATGGGGGAGTGACTCCCGGTGGAGGTGGTACCACTCCGCGAGCGTTCCCCTGGTCCCTTTCGTTTCGATCGTCACCGATCCATCGAACCCCCACTCGGCGCTGTCGGCGTCCTCGTCGAACGCCAGCGGGACCTCGACTCTGAGGTCGTCGGCTTCCAGTTCGATTCCGCCCTCGCGCTCGATTCCCTCGTCGAGCACGAGTTCCAGCACGTTCAACCAGCGTTTCGGGACTCTGCGCGACGCCGGTGGATCCTCGGTCATGTACCGGTGTACGTGCTCCGGGTACCTGTCGGTTTCCGTCGTTCTGAGTGCACGCGGGGGGGAGGCGTAACCGATCGCGACGGATTCCGTGGGTCTACGGGCCCACCGCGTGACGAAAACAGGTCAGTTCACGGAAACGAAGGCGCGCCCTACGACACGTACGGCGGGGTTAGTACGGTTGCAGTGCGAATTTCGGCGGTTGGATAAGGTGCCCCGTTGGACTGAGTAGGAAGCCCCGTAGCAGCTCGCGCGGGCGACTAACAAAATGCCAGTACCGCGAGAGGTAGAACGCTCCGAACACCGGAGCAAACGCGGATGTTGACACCGGGCGGCGGATCGGCATCAACCGGACGCGCCTGATCCATCGGCACACACGACGCGCCGGTACGCCGACCACCCGGTGACGACGAACGCGTGGGGGAACCACAGGTGAACCAGCAACCGCAACAGCAACCGCAAATGAACCAGCAACCACAACAGCAACCGCAGGGGTACAGCAGTCTTGGGACGATCGGACGGGAACAGCCGACCTCACAGGGGTCACAGGTCGGACAGCGACAGTTCGGACAGCCGCAGTTCGAGCAGTCGCAGTTCGGCCAGCCCGAAAGCGGCGCGAGCCAGTCGATCAGCGCCGTCGGCAACCACCCGAACACGGGCCACCAACAGGTCGGACAGGTGAATCCAGGACAACCGAGTCAGAGCGCGTCGCAGTCGCCGCCCGCGAGCGGGACGTTCCAATCGACGTCACAGACGCAATCGCCGCAGACGGGGATCGAACAGAACGGACAGCAGATCGCGTCGGTGTTACAGGAGCTGGAACGCGTGCTCGACCGGGCGAACGGACACGCGCTCAGGAACGGAAATCCGCGACTCGCACGGATGACCGAGGACCTTGGGGAGATGACCGAAACGGAGCGGAAGCTGATCCTCAGGGAGTCACCGTACGCCGAGTCGTTCCGACAGGCCGTCGTCGGGAGCCTCCAACAGGCTGTACAGGAGTTGCGACAGCAACCGACGGAGGATCCCACCGTTCAGGAGGTTATCACTCGGGTCCAGCAGGCCGCCGAGGCACTTCAGAACGGATCGGTCGAGATCGGACAACAGCCACAACAGCTGTCGTGGTAACGAGATCCGTGGCTACGTTCCCATTCGACCAGGAGTCCGACGGGCCACACGGGGTCGACGCCGCACCGTCACAGTCGACGGGCGTCGATCCGTACAGCTCGCGGACGGCGGTCACGACCGGTGAACAGGCCGGCGTTCTCGGACCGACGACGGCGTACCCGGACGTCGATATCGTCAACGGCACCGACGAGATCGTCGCCTACGTCGACCTCCCGGGGTTCGAACGCGACGACATCCGCGTCAGGATCGATCAACAGACGCTCGTCCTCGACGCACACCGTGAGGGCGAACTGGACGAGTCCGACGCGGTGTATCTCCGCGAACGACCCACGCAGGTCGAGCGAGTGGTTCACCTCCCGGCCGCGGTCAGAGCCGGGGGTGCTGAGGCAGAACTCACGGACGGCGTCTGCGTGATATCGCTGCCGAAGGCCGCCGCCGATCGGTACGAGGAGATTCGGATCCAGTCCGACTGATCGCTCCGGACCATTTCGGACTGATCTGAACAGATCTGACCGAAGTGGGCCCGGACGGATGCGGCGACACGAGGCCGTTCGGACCGACATCGACCCCACGATGTCCGCTGTTCTCGCGGTCGACAGCGACGGCGGGTGAGAACGGCGGACACGGTGGGGTCCGAGCGACGAGAGTCACCCGACGGGTCGGCCGGCACGAATCCCGCCAGGACCGATCGAGTTCGGCGGGCGTGACCGACGACGGGATCGCTCCGATCCGAACGATCGACCCGCTGCGAGAGTACCGACACCACCACGTCCGCTGTTCGAGCGTGAGAAACCGAGGACTATCGACCGAGTTACCCCGAGAGGGACGGTCCACACACCACCATGTCCGCTGTTGTCTACGAATATGGCCGGAGGCGAGAGTGTGTACGGGAGTACTGTGTTACTGAGTGCACGACAACTGGCGGCGTTGCACCACCGCAGCGTGACCTTCGATTCCGTCGTATCCGTTCTGGCACCGACACGGGAAATCCGGGAGCACCCACTCGGATACAAGAACCACCAGCATGTGTGAACTACTAGCGAGAGGTCGAAGGAGGCACCGGGGCACCATCACGTCCGCCGTCGTTGCCGCGTGGGTTCGATCATCGTGTAGATCTGATCATCGTGTAGGTCCGATCATCGTGTAGGTCCGATCATCACGAAGAGACCATCGTCGCAAGGACTCGATCGTCGCGCGAAATCGATGTTCCGTTACCCGTTCGAACTTCCGTTACCCGTTCGAACTCCGAGGGGCGTGGCTTCCGAAGTTGGTCAGTCGTTGGTTCCGAAGTCGGTCACCCTCGCGTCGGTGAGGTCGTTGGCGGAGTCTTCGATGAGGAAGTCCTGCACCGACTGGTGGACGCCGACGTCCTCGACCGTGTCAGACATCGCGTCGAGCAGGAGGTCCACGTCCATGTCGAGGGCGTACTCGCGGTACGTTCCGCCGCGTCTGCCCTCGTTGCGTTCGGTGACGGAGATGATGCCGAGCATCGCCAGCTCCGAGAGGTGATCGCGCATCCGACGCGGAACGAGCGGGTCGCGGTCGGCGGTCTCGGCGAATCGAGTGTATCGCGGGCGAACGTCTCGCGACCTGACGGGAGCCTCGCCCTCGAGATCGAGCGTGAGCAGCGCGTACAACACGAGATGGCCGTGTTGGGTCAATCCGGTTATCCCCTCCTTGATCCGCCCGCGTTCGAGGGCGCGTCGACCGCGATCGACGTGGGACTCGGTGACGTGTTCGGTGTCGTCATCGCGCGCGAGGTCCCCTGCCTTCATCAACAGGTCTATCGACTGGCGGGCGTCGCCCGCGTCCTTCGCGCCGTAGGCGGCACACAGCGGGATGACGCCGGGATCGAGCACGCCCTCGTGGAACGCGACCTCCACACGCTGTTCGAGGATCTTCTGGAGGTCGGTCGCATCGTACGCCGGGAAGTGAATCTCCTGTTCACACAACGACGACCGGACCTTGGGCGAGAGGTCGTCGCGAAACGAGAAGTCGTTGGAGATACCGACGATCCCGATCTTGGCCGTCGAGAGGTTACCGTTCGCACGTGCACGCGGGAGTTGATAGAGAATCGAGTCGTCCTCCACGTGGTCGACCTCGTCGAGGACGATGAGGATCGTCCCACCGCACTCGTCGAGTTCGGTCCACAACATCTCGTAGACGCTGGCACGGGGATAACCGGTGGTGGAAATTTGCTCGGTGTCATCCCGAAACTCGTTGACGAGGCGGGTAGCAACCTGGTACGACGAGGTGAGACCGTCGCAGTTGAGCGCGGTGACGGTGAGCTCGATGTCGTCGTACTGGGCGGCGTCCTGCTGGAGGTGATCGAGCAGGTATCGCGTCGCCGCGGTCTTCCCGACCCCGGTCTTCCCGTACAAGAAGACGTTGTTCGGCTGTTCCCCGTTGATTACCGGTTGAAGCGCCGCACGATAGGTGTCGAGTTCCTCGTCACGGCCGACCAGCTGCTCGGGTTGGTAGTCCTCTCGAAGGGCGTCGCGGTCGCGGTAAATATCGGTATCCCGCTCGAACATCCCCATAGTCAGTTACCTGCTACTGTGCGTCGTAGAACATAAAGCCACCGCGTCCGGAGTGTCCGCTGTTTCCGCTGTTCTTCACACACTTAAATGACGGGTGGAACACACCCCCTCCACTATGTCCGCTGTTGTGAGCGAAACAACCCCCCTCCCCCTCAGGATGCTCGATACAGCTATTTATGTTGCACAAGATTTAAATACACACGAAGAGAGCTAGTCCGTACGGCTGCAACCACAATTTAAATCCCCATATCGATGGGGAAATTAACACCCGACAGCTACCCTCCAGACACCTTTAGACGAGAACAGCGGACAATGTGGGGGGAGAGAGGTACGGGTACGATCTACGTGGATACGCTCTTCGGTATCTCCGATTTACCGGGCTAGGCCTCCGACAAACACCGTCTGACCGGATCGCCCTTCTCTCGGACTCGTGCTCGACACCACGATGTCCGCAGTAATGCCGCTCGTCCTCGTGAAGAACAGCGGACATTGTGGTGTGTCCCGTTCACTCGTCGTACGAGGATTCGGTGTATCCACGCTTATCGTCGCCTGTGGCGTTCCTCCCAGCCGGAAACGACGCTCTATCGATCCCGGAAGGCCGGAACAACCGCGGACATGGTGGGGGTACAAACGGAGCCGATACGCGTCAGTTCCGACCGACCATCGAACCCTCTCCGCTCGGGCATCGGACGGCTCCGAGGTTTCCCGCCACTCTTCCATCGAACGCAACGGTCTCCGAATGTGACCGAGATTAGCGATCTCGGTATCCATTCCTCCATCGCTATCGTCGCGATGGCAGTACCGTCGCTACTCAGCACTTTCCTACTCTCAGCCTCCTACTATCATTCTCCTACTATCACTCTCACCCTCCTACTATCACTCTCAACCTCCCAGTATCACCCCACCATGTCCGCTGTTGTGGGTCGATCGAACGCCTCCTCAGCGAGAACAGCGGACACGGTGGTGTGAGTCGACGACGACTCGAGCAGGGACCGAACGGAGTGCGGACCCTTCAGACCCTTCCATCGAACCGGTTATTTCCGTGGTTCTACCCGAATCATCGATATCTTCGACGTGAAACCCGCGGACTCCGCGGAACACGTCCGCTCGGTTCACATAGTGTTAACAATACGGGCGTACGAACTCGAAGTGAATGGAGATATCCGACGATCTACGCTGTGTATTCAGTGGGGAAATCGAGGAACGAGACGGATCGTACGTAGTAGAAGTCCCGAAGCGCGAACTCGACCTCGCCACACTTCACGCGGGCGAGGTGTACCGTGTCGCCATGCTCGCACCTGACTCGAAATCCTCGGTTTCGGGGTCTGCGAGTCGACTCGGAGCAGCCGGTGACGGGGAGACCAGGGAAACAGGCACGGACGCCGACAGAGCAGTCGGCGCTGACGGAGCAGATGCGGCCGACGAACGAGAAGTCTCCGACGCGAACGCGGGCGCTACCTCGAGCCGAACAGCCGGGTCTCGGGGATCGAGCGGCGAGCCGGAGCCACCGGTCGACCGCGGCGACGAGGTAACCGTCGACATCGAGGGGATCGGCGACCAGGGTGACGGTATCGCGCGCGTCGATCGGGGCTACGTCATAATCGTTCCCGACACGGAGAAGGGCGAACGGGTCCGAATTCGGGTTACGAGCGTGAAACAGAACGTCGCGTTCGCCGAAGTCGTCGACCGCGTCGAACGTCACCAGTACGAGTAGGAGCGCTCCCGATACGTGTCGGAGCGTTCCCGGTTTTCCGTCCGATCCGACCGAACTCGCTTTCCACCCGGCGCGACAACTCGGCGTATGGACGGCGCGGACGACGACCGGACGGTCGAGGAGCTCGCCGAGTACTGTCGGACGCAGGCGGGTCTGCTCTCGGGTCGCGTCGAGCGGATGGGTGAGGAGGCGAGTGCGCTGCTCGACGAGATCGACGAGGGCGTGGCCGATCTCCGCGAGCGTCTTGCAGAGCGCTCGGGAGGGGACGTCCACGGTCCGGAGTCGCCGCCGTCGCCGGACGCGCCCGCAACGGGAGCCGATACCGCACCAGAGCCAGATCCGGCCGGAGAGACGACGGACGACGTGGTCGACCTCGCCGATGCCGAGTCGACGCTTCGCGAGAAACAAGCCGTCGTTGAGGCGACCGAGACCCGGATGCGACTGTTTCGCGACCTCGCGGCCGACTACCTCGAACTCGCGGAGACGATCGGGAAAGAACACGACGACGGCGACCTCGCCCCCGAGGAGGCGATCCGACGGGTCGTCGAGTTCGAGATCGAACGCGACGCGCCGGCATACTTCGAGGAGCGTGAGACGCTCGCGGAGGCGGCCAGTCACGATGAGAACGTCGATCACGACGGAGACACCGAAACCGATATCGACGGTTCGCGTTCGGATGCGGAGTGACGCTCCGACCGACTGGCCACGATAGGTTGACAGTCAAAACTGGCCGTCACGAAGCTACCGTCAGAACCGACCGTCAGGGAACGACAGTTACTGATCGCTCGGCTCCTCGAACGACCGTCTCGGCGGTGCTTCCGAACACGGTCCGTCCGACGAGGCCGCTGCCGTGATGGCCGACGACGATCCGGTCCACGTCGCGGTCTCGGGCTTCCTCCAACACGTCCTTACCGACGCGCTCGGGGAATCGGATCGTCCGGATCTCCGTGTGAACCTCGGGATCGGCGTCGAGTCCGTGGTCGGACAGCGTCTCCTCCACGCGCTCGACGAGTGCGGCCGTCTCGTCGGTTTCGTGCGGAGTGAAGTGAACGACGTGGAGCGATCCGTCGGACCGTACCGCGGTATCGGCGGCCGTTTCCAGCGCGCGAAAGCTGCACTCGGATCCGTCGACGGCGACGAGGATCTCCATGGTCGCCTCGGCCGTCGACGGGAAGGGCCTTGAGGGTGTGGCTCGACGCCGGTCCGATGGCGATTCGATACCGATTGGATACTGGCTCCCGTGGAATGAGCACTCTCATTAAGAGTTACTGATACATCTGATGGCACGTCGACCACGGCGGCATCTCGAGATGTTGGTAACCACGAATTCCCGACTTTCGGTGTCGCAGGTGACACGTTCCGGACCCGGATACCGCTACTCCTGGTACAGCGAGTAAGTGATGAACCCGAAACCGACCATCGTGAGCACGCTCTGGACCAACACACCGTACAGGAGCGGGTCCGAGCCCATGATCGGGAGCACGTCACCGACGAGGTCGACGCCCCCGCCGATCACGCTCCCGACCGTGATGACGGCGAATCCGATGGCCAGCGCCCGGAGGGCATCGGCTCTCGTTCGACGGTAGGCCATCCACGAGAGATAGGTGATCACCGACCCGAACACGAGCGTCAGCGTCTTCGTCGCCGCGATGGCGAGCGTCAGGTGGCTCATCTGTCCGCCTCCTTTCGGACCTGGCCCCACATGTTCGCGAGGCGGTCGGCGGCGTCGTCGGCCGGGCGCTCGACGCTGACGTCGAGCGTTCGATCCTCGGCGAGCGCGATGATCACTTCCTCGAAGTCCGGGCGATACCGAGTCGCGTGGTGGCCGTCCTGTCGGACTTCGACGCTTTCGGCGAGCAGCTGTGCCTCCGACAGTAGGTCGAGTTTACGGTAGGTGGTCGACATGGGTATGTCACACTCCTCGGACACCTCGCCGGCGGTCAGGGGCTCGTCGAGGTGTTCGATGATGGTTCTGCAGTCCGGGTCGTCGAGCGCGTCGAGCACCGGCTGGAGGCTCGGTCCCGGGTCCGCCCCCGGCCGGGAATCGCGCACCATACGGGATCGTACTCCGGTCGCGACTATATGTCCGGTGATCCAGACTTCGACTCGGAACCGGTGATCCCGGTGTCGATCCCAGTAATTGGGAACCGGCTGATCGCCCTTTCTAACCCCGCCCCATACGTGTTCGTGTATGCCTCAGATCGGCGCACCCGGCTCCGGCATGAGTCGGCGCGAGTTCCTGGCTGCAACGGGCGCGACCGGCACCGCGGCGCTTGCGGGGTGTCAGGCTCCGACCGCCGGCGGCGACGAGACGGCCGTCGGAACAGACGGCGGTCCGACCGCGGCGACGGACGAATCCCTGCCGACTACCTCGCCCCCGGAGATCGTCAACGTCGACGAGCAGGGGGGCGAGGTGACGATGAAGACAGTACCGGCCCGTCACGACGTGCACCCCGGCGAGGCGATGGGTGGGCCGATCGAGTTCCCGCAGGTGTGGGCGTTCCAGGCCGACGACGGCGACCCCTCGGTTCCGGGGCCGATCCTCCGGACGACCGAAGGCGAGGACATGACGGTCGTCCTCGACAACACCGACGGACAGCGCCCGCACACGCTGCACTTCCACGGGGTCCAGAAGACGTGGGAGAACGACGGGGTCCCCACGACGACCGGGATCACCGTCGACCCCGGAGAGACCCACGAGTACGAGATTCCCGCGAACGTCCCCGGGACGCACGTCTACCACTGTCACTACCAGACCCAGCGTCACATCGACATGGGGATGTACGGGATCTTCCGCGTCGACCCGGAGGGGTACGAACCTGCGGACAGAGAGTACTTCATGACGGTGAAGGACTGGGACTCGAGCCTTCCGCGGATGATGGCTGGCGAGGACGCCAGCTACTCGCCGCGATCGCGCGATCCCGACGTGTTCACGGTCAACGGGAAGTCGGCACCGCGGACCCTCCATCCCGAAGAGGGCTCGCCGATCATCGTCTCGCAGGGTGACACCGTCCGCGTTCACTACGTCAACAACGGGTACATGAACCACCCCCTACACATCCACAACCATCGGTTCGAACTGGTGGAGAAAGACGGGGGAACGATCCCGGAGGCCGCGCGCCACGAAATGGACATCACCGACATCGCGCCCGCCGAGCGCCACACCATCGAGTTCACGGCCGATTCCGACCCCGGAATCTACCTCATGCACTGCCATAAGGTGAACCACGTGATGAACGGCACCAGCTACCCCGGTGGGATGCTCTCGGGCGTCGTCTACGAGGAGGCGATGGACACCGACATCTTCGCCTCTATCATGGAGTACGCCGGCTACGAGGGCTGATCGCTACGGTCGGCGGTCCGAGCCAGCCGTCCCGGTTCTCGATCCCGGCGATCCGAGCCCACGGTCCCGGTCCTCGACCCGGCGGTCGCCGGCCGCGTCGCTCGAGAACTTAAGTAGCTCGCCGGCGGCGTTCCGGTGTGACTCACAGCCGCCGTATTCTGACTCCCGAGGCGTGCCCGGAACGGACCCGGAGGCCCGAATGGTAGATGTCGTCTTCGCGGCCGGCCGCCTGCTGGTCGCGCTCGTACTCGTCGTGTTGAACGGGTTCTTCGTCGCAGCCGAGTTCGCGCTCGTGCGGGTCCGTTCGACCTCCGTCGACCAGATGGTCGACGAGGGACGCCCCGGGTCGGAGACGCTCGCGGAGGCGATGGACGCGCTCGACAACTACCTCGCCGTGACGCAGTTAGGGATAACCCTCGCCTCACTCGGACTGGGGTGGGCCGGCGAGCCGGCGGTCGCGTCGCTGCTCGAACCGGCGTTGGGCCCGGTACTCCCCCCGAGCGTCGTCCATCTCGTCTCCTTCGGGATCGGATTCGGCCTCATCACGTTCCTCCACGTCGTCTTCGGCGAACTCGCCCCGAAGACGATCGCGATCGCCCGCGCGGAGCGGATCGCCCTGTTGGTGGCACCGCCGTTGAAGCTGTTCTACTACGTGTTCTATCCCGGGCTCGTCGTGTTCAACGGAACCGCGAATGCGTTCACACGGCTGATCGGCATCCCCCCGGCCTCCGAGACCGACGAGACGCTCGAGGAACGAGAGATCCGGATGGTGCTGTCGCGTGCGGGCGAGGAGGGGACCGTCGCCGCCAGCGAGGTCGAGATGATCGAGCGCGTGTTCGACCTCGACGACACCCTCGTCAGGGAGGTGATGATCCCCCGGCCCGACGTGGTAGCCGTCTCCGCGGACGCGACGCTCCCGTCGATCCGCGAGACGGCGCTGTCGGCCGAGTACACGCGGTACCCCGTCGTCGACGCCGCCGACGCCGATCAGGTCGTCGGCTTCATCGACCTGAAAGACGTGTTGCGCGCGAGCGAGTCGGACGATCCGACGGGGACGACCGCGGCCGACATCGCCCGCGACGTGCTCGTCGTCCCCGAGACGACGCCGATCGACGACCTGCTCTTGCAGTTCCGCGACGACCGCCAGCAGATGGCGGCCGTCGTCGACGAGTGGGGCAGCTTCGAGGGGCTCGCGACCGTTGAGGACGTGGTCGAGGCAGTCGTCGGCGACCTCCGGGACGGATTCGACGCCGACGAGCGCGAGCCGTCGGTCCACAGGCGCGCCGATGGGCAGTACGTGGTCGACGGCGGCGCGACCCTGCGGGCGGTCAACGACGCGCTCGGCACGTCGTTCCGGAGCGACGAGTTCGAGACCGTCGCGGGACTGGTCCTCGACCTTCTCGGCCGGGTCCCCGACGCCGGCGACTCCGTCACGGTCGACGACCACGTCGTCGAAGTGACGGCGATGGACGACAGCCGGATCGACGAGCTCACGATCCGACCGGAGCCGTCGTCCGATCCCACCGACGACGATCGGTAGCGGGGTCGCCCCCTCTCGCGCCCACCCGCGAACCCGAGACGTACCGCTGTCGCCCACGATCGGAAGGTGGAGCCACCCCCGGCCGCCCAGACCGAACCGTTGGCGACGCCGTCGCCGACGCCGCCAGCGACCGCCGCACACCCGCCTACGTCGACCAGATACCCCGGGTTCTGTCGAGGTACGACCCGACGACGACGTGCGGGACGGCGATCACGGAGACCGCGACGCTGTAGAAGCCGACCCACCCCGCGGGCGACACGGGAGTCCGCGGCACCGTCACGGCCGCGAGGGCGAACAGCGCCAGCGCCCCGACCCACGGAAGCGCGCCGCCGCGTGCGATCCGCGTGAACACCCCACGGGCCGTCGAGGCTCCCGAATCGCCGGTCGACAGCCTGGCGATCCCGCGGACGGCGTACCAACACGGGAAGTACACGCCGATCGCGACCGCCGGCGGCACGGCGAGGAAGAACCCCACCAGCAACAGCGTCTCCGCCGCGTCGACTCGCCACGTCCGCCCGAACGAGCCACGCACGCCGCCCCACAGGAGGTGGATCGCGACGGCGGCCGCGTAGGTCCCGCCGACGGCCGTCACCGTCGGCGACTCGAACGCCCAGGCGAACGGCGCGAGCGCGCCGGGTTCGAACACGTTCACCATGTAGCCCGCGTACATGCCGTACAGGCCGGGGTCGACGACGTACGCCGGAACGAGCACGGCACCGCCCCGGACGACCACCGCCAGCGCCCGCTGGGGACGGGCGGAGAGGTGGTCGGTCCCGACGAGGCGGTCGAGCACCGCGATCCCGCCGTGTCCCGCCTTCAGCGCCGTGACCGTCACCGCGAGCGCGACCCCGAGTATCGGGCTCAGTACGAACAGGTCGTAGGCGACGACGATCAGCGCGAGGTACGCGAGGACGTACAGCCACCGGATCCGCTCGCCGCGGCCCCGGAGGTTCGCGACGTGCTCGAAGCCGCCGTGATAGAGGCTGACGGTTCCCATCAGTCCGAGGTACGCGAACGCGCGGTACCGCAGGGGAACGGTCACGTCGGCAGCGGCGAGGGCGACGAACGCGACAGCGAGGCCGGCGAACACGACCCGCGAGGCGAGGACGGCCCGTCGCGCCAGCGTCTGCCCGCCGGGCGGGTCGGACGGGCCGCTCACGCCCTCTCGTTCGGTCCCTCCGTCGTCGGACGGCGGGCCGTCGAACTCCTCCCGTGGCGACGAGCGCAGTCCGGTCGACATGGTCGTGATCGATCCCGTTCCTCTCCGGACCTAACGGGGATCCGTGCTTCCCAGCGAGTGGGAATCGGAGTCGGGAACTCCAGGGGGGACCACGTACACGGTCGCGATGTCACGCGATCCGGAACCGGACGCCGCGCCCCTGGCCGACCGGGAGGTCGCCGTGATCGGGGGCGGCATCGGTGGGCTCTCGGCGGCCTGCTACCTCGCGGACGACGGGGCGGACGTCACGGTCTACGAACGCGGCGACCGCGTCGGCGGCGTCGCCGGTCGCATCGAACGCGACGGGTTCGCGTTCGACACCGGTCCCTCGTGGTACCTCCAGCCGGAGGTATTCGAGCGGTTCTTCGCGCACTTCGACCGCGACCCAGGCGACTTCTACGACCTCGTCGAGTTGGACCCCAAGTACCGCGTGTTCTGGACCGACGGCGACCGCGCGAGCGTGCCCGCCGACCGGGCGGCCGTGCGCGACCTCTTCGAGTCCTACGAACCGGGGGCCGGCGAGTCGTTCGAGGCGTACCTCGAACGCGCCCGCGAGGCGTACGAACTGGGCATGGACCGGTTCGTCTACACCGACCGCGACCGCCTGCGGGACATGCTCGACCTCGACGTGCTCAGGTCGGGTCGGGCGCTCCCGCTGTTACGGACGATGGACGAACACGTCGACCGCTACGTCGACCATCCGAAGCTCGAGCAGCTCCTCGAGTACACGCTGGTGTTTCTCGGCGGGTCGCCGTACAACACCCCCGCGCTGTACAGCATGCTCTCGTGGGCCGACCACGGCCTCGGGGTCCACTACCCCGACGGCGGCATGTACCGCGTCGTCGAGGCGCTTCGCGACCTCGGTGACTCCCTCGGCGTCGACTACCGGACCGGGACCGAGGTGACCGCGGTGGCGGGACGGCGGGGAACGTTCTCCCTCTCGCTGGCGGACGCTGGCGGGGACGCCGGCGACGCCGCCGATACGACAGTCGCGTCCGCCGCCGACGCCGCCGCGGACACACCCGACGCCGCGACGGCCGACCTCGTCGTCTGCGACGTTCCGCCGGCCACGGCCGACCGGGACCTCCTGCCCCCGGGAGACCGGATCCGCGGCGACGACGCCTGGAACGACGCCACGTTCGCCCCCTCGGCGTACATGCTGTACCTGGGCGTCGAGGGCGACGTGGAGCCGTTGGCGCACCACTCGTTGGTGCTCCCGACCGACTGGGACGACCACTTCGATTCGATCTTCGAGGACCCGGCGTGGCCCGACGACCCCGCCTACTACGTCAACGTCCCCTCGCGAACGGACGACGGGGTCGCGCCCGACGGGCACGAGACCGTCGTCGTGCTCGTGCCCGTCGCGTCCGGCCTCCGCGACGACCCGACGGCTCGGTCGCGGTTCCGCGACCGGGTGCTGGCGGACCTCGCGGAGACGACCGGCGTCGACCTCCGCGACCGGATCGTCGTCGAGGAGGAGGCCTGCGTCTCCGAGTTCGCGGCCCGGTTCGGCGAGCCGGAGGGCACGGCGCTGGGACTGGCACACACGCTCGACCAGACCGGGCCGCTCCGGCCGAGTCACCGCGCCGGGCCCGACGGGTTCTACCTGGTCGGCTCGGACACCACGCCGGGGATCGGCGTGCCGATGTGTCTGATCAGCGGCGAGCACGCCGCTGCGGCCGTCCGCGGGGACGAGACGGGCTCCGGTCGACTTCCGCTCCCTAGCCGGTAGCCGAACCGTCCGAACAACGTCCCCTCGCGAGCCCGCGTGCTCTTCGCGCCGGCTCCGGTTCGAACCCGTCGGCGGCGACGAGATGATGAAGCTTCTTTACGCCGCTGTCTGAGGTAGGTCGCATGACAGAGCCGGAGGACGACACTCACCCGGAGGGGGACCGGGGGACGACCGACGACGGCGTTCCGGTGTCGGGGTCAGTCGTCCCCGATCGGTTCTCCTCGGACGAGGTGTTCCAGCGGATCGTCGCCGACGCGGACCACGAGATCACCTCCGGGGCTCGCGAGCTGTTCTTCGCCGCCCTCGCCGGCGGGTTCGCGATCACGATCACGCTGCTCGTGTACGCGTCGATGTACCCGCAGACCGACAGCAGCGTCGTCGCGGCGCTGCTGTACCCGATCGGCTTCATCTACATCATCATCGGCGGCTACCAGCTGTACACCGAGAACACGCTCCCGCCGGTGGCGCTGACGCTCGAACGGCTGGCGTCGGTGCCGGCGCTGTTGCGCCATTGGACCATCGTCGCGCTCGGTAACTTCGCCGGCGGCGCGATCGGCGCGGTCGTCCTCGCGTACGGTGGCGTGTTATCTCCGGAGGCGGGGGCTGTGGCCGTGGACCTGGCGGCGACGGGGGTGTACGAGACCACCAACTGGGAGCTGTTCTTCAGGGGCGGGTTCGCCGGACTGATCGTCGCGGGCGTCGTCTGGATGAACTTCGCCGCACAGGACACGATCTCCCGGCTCGTCGTCGTTTACCTCGCGTTTCTCACCATCCCGCTGGGGAATCTCAACCACAGCGTCGTCTCGTTCACCGAGGCGGTGTACCTCATGCTCGTCGGCGACCTGGGGTTCCTGCTGGCGATGACCGACTTCGTGATCCCGGTGCTGGTCGGCAACACCGTCGGCGGCGTCGTGCTCGTCACGGTCGTCAACTACTACCAGACGACGGAGGAGCGTCTCGAGACCGCCCGCTTCGAGAACGTCCGTCGACTGTCGATACGCGAGTCCCTCCTCGGCAGCCTCGCGGGACGGTCGTACGTTCCGATGTTCGACACGGTCGAGGAGTTCGTCCGCGACCCGGACTCCTACCGCATCCTCGTTCCGATCACGAACCCGCGAACCGAGACCCGGCTCGTGGAGATGGCGTGTGCGCTCGCGTCGACCCGGAAGAAGGGCGTCGTCCACGTCGTCCACATGGTGCAGATCCCCTCCGGACCCAGCCACGGGAAGCGTCGAGCCGACCACGACCGAATCAGTGCCGAATCGAACAGACTGCTCGGGGACGTGCGCGACATCGGCGAGCGCTACGAGGCCGACCTGGAGACGTCGACGCTGGTCACGCACCGGTCGTTCGAGGATGTCTTCGACCGGGCGAACCGGACCCGTCCCGACCTGGTGATGATGGGGTGGGCCGACGACGGCGTGTGGGCGTCGGCCCGAGCCGAGCGCCCCATCGACGAGCTGACCAACCGCCTGCCGTGCGACTTCATCGTCGTCAAGGACCGCGGGCTCGACGCCTCTCGCGTGCTCGTCCCGACGGCCGGCGGTCCCAACTCCGTGTTGAGCGCCGACGTCGCCCGCGGACTCAGCGAGGCCCGCGACGCGGAGGTCTCGTTGCTTCACGTCGTCGACGGTCCCGCCGACCGCGAGCGCGGCGAGCGGTTCCTCGCGGAGTGGGCCGCCGAGAACGGACTCGAGGACGCCGACCGCATCGTCGACGACTCCGGCGACGTGGAGGACTCGATCGAGCGGGCGGCCGAGGACAACACGATCGTGCTCATCGGCGCGACCGAACAGGGGCTGCTCTCACGGCTCGTCACCGACTCGCTTCACATGAACATCGCCGACGACGTGGAGGCCTCGCTGCTGTTGGCCGAGCGACCCTCCGATCGAACGCTGTTGAAACGTCTCGTCGGCGCGGGTCGTCGCGACAAGTAACCGCGGTCGCCGACTCCCCCGCGAGCGGGAGTCGGCCCCGATTCACCCGTCCGCCAGCGACTCCGGCAGCGGTCCGTCGTACCCATCGGGAACGTACGGACACAGCGGATCGGAGGCGAGCGGGTCGCCCGTGACCGCGTACGCTCGCGAGCGCGACCCGCCGCAGACAGCGCGGTACTCGCAGGCACCGCACTTGCCCGTGAGCGCGTCGCGGTCGCGGAGCCGTTCGAACAGGTCGGCGTTCCGGTACAGGTCGACGAGGTCGTCGTCGCGGACGTTCCCCGCGGGCTCCGGCAGGAAGCCAGAGGGCGTCACGTCGCCGACGTGGTTGACGAACGCGAAGCCGTCGCCGGCGCGGACGTTCGGCCGGGTCGCGGGCGGCCCCGACTCGGGGTGGAGATCCGCCGGCTCGACCCCGCGCCGGTCGAGGCCGACGCGGGTGTGGTGGGGGGCCTCCGTCGTCTTGACGGTGAACGACGACTCGTCGTCGACGGCGTGGAGCCAGTCCATGACTGCGTCGGCCCGGGACGGACTGACCGGGTCGAGCGTCGCCCCCCGTCCGACTGGGACGAGGAAGAAGACGCTCCAGCGCACAGCCCCGAGATCGCCGACCAGGTCCCGGACGGCGGGGAGTTCGTCGACGGTTCGCTCGCAGACGGTCGTGTTGATCTGGAGGCCCAGATCCGACTCCCGGATCCACCGGGCCGCCCGAAGCGTCTCCTCGAAGACGCCCGGTTCGCCGCGATAGCCGTCGTGGACCGACGGACCGCCGGCGTCGACGCTGAGCGCGACCCGTCGGAGGCCGGCGTCGGCGAGTCGGTCGATGCGGTCGCGCGTCAGCGACGCCGTTCCGCTGGGGGTGAGTGCCATCCGGAGGCCGATGTCGTCGCCGTGAGCGACGAGCTCCGCGAGGTCGTCGCGCTTGAGGGGGTCGCCCCCCGAGAGGACGACCACCTGGCCGTCGCCGAACTCGCGAGCGGACTCCAGCAGTCGCTTCCCCTCCGCGGTCGTGAGCTCCTCCGGGTGTCGTCCGGGCGTCGCCTCCGCTCGACAGTGGTCACACGCGAGGTCACACGCGCGTGAGGCCTCCCAGACGAGGACGATCGGACGCTGACTCGTGTCGAACATCGTGCTCGGTGGACTCGAACCGTCGGTCGACCGTCACTCGACGACGACGACGCCCTTCATCCCCATCGCCTCGTGGGGCGTGCAGACGTACCTGACAGTCCCCGCCTCCTCGAACGTCTGGCTGAATGTGTGGCCCTCGTCGGAGACGAGCTCGGACTCGAAGGAGCCGTCGTCGGCGGCGACGTTGTGGCTGGAGCCCTGGCCGGTCCACTCCCAGGTGACGGTCGTCCCTGTGGACACCCTGACTGCGGCCGGGCCGAAGCCGTAGTAGCCGCCGTTGGCCTCGATCCCGACCTCGACAGTCACCTCGCTCGCGCCGGTCTCGTCGACGACGCCGTCGTAGTTGTCCACGTCGTCGAACCAGCCGTCGAAGGAGGCGTCGCCGCCGTCTCCGCCGCTGTCGCCGTCTCCGCCGCTGTCGCTTCCACCGTCGTCCGTGGTCTCCTCGACGGGCGCTTCGGTGTCCGTCGACCCGTCGGTCTCGTCGCCGCCTCCGCTCCCGCCCGAACAGCCGGCGAGGCTCGCGAGGCCGCCCGCGGCGGCCAGTCCGGTCGCGCGCAGTACCGTCCGTCGGTCGGGTGAACGTTCGGACATCGACCGCGAGTTGTGGGGGGACGGATAAGCCGCGTTCTCCCGTTCCCAGTCGCTGGGATTCGTCGTGAACGCCGTAGGCGTCCCCCTCCGTCTCCCGGACGATGACCGACTCCGACCGGCGCGAGAGCGTGGCGCAGGCGCGAGCCGACGACTCGCCGGAGTGGGAGGTGTTCCTCCGGGAGTCGTCTGCCGAGCCGCTTCGACACGCGGGCAGCGTCACCGCGCCCTCGACTGACGTGGCACGCGAACAGGCGAGCGCGCTGTTCCCCGAGGCGTCGACCCTCTGGCTGGCGCGCAGCGACCGCGTCGCCCGTTTCACAGAGCGCGACCTCGGTGCCGAGTACGACGGAGACGGGGCCGAAGGAGACGACGACGCGGACGCCGACGGTGAACGGGACGCCGACGCGAACGCCGCCGCCGACGGGGGTGTGGAGGCGTGATCTCGGTCAGCAAACTCCTGTACGACCTCGACGCCGAGGGCGACGGGCTCCGGTACGGCGACGCCGACTCCTCGGCCGAACAGATCCGCCAGCGGAGACAGGAGCGACCGGTCGTCGTCTGGAACGGCACCAAACGGTGCAACCTCTCGTGTGCCCACTGCTATGCGGGTGCCGACGTGGGCGCGGCCGAGGGCGAACTCACGACCGCCGAGGCGAAGGGACTGCTCGACGAACTCGCCGGCTACGGCGTCCCGGTCGTGCTGTTCTCCGGCGGCGAGCCCCTGGTGCGCGAGGACCTCGCCGAACTTGTCGCCCACGCGAGCGACGCCGGGATCCGCCCGGTGTTGTCGACCAACGGCACGCTGCTCACCCGAGACCGCGCTCGCGACCTCCGCGACGCCGGCCTCGCGTACGCGGGAATCTCCGTCGACGGCCGCCGCGAGGTGAACGACGCCTTCCGCGGACAGGAGGGGGCCTTCGACGCCGCCGTCGACGGCATCGAGGCCTGTCTCGACGTGGGGTTGAAGACGGGCCTGCGCTACACCGTCACCGAGGACACGGTCCCGGACATGGAGCGCGTGGTCGACCTGCTGACCGACGTCGGCGTCGATCGATTCTGCTTCTATCACCTCGCGTACGGCGGACGGGGGGTCCCCGACGCAGACATCGCGCCCGAGACCCGACGCGACGCGGTCGAGCGCCTCGTCGACCTCACCCGGGAGTACCACGCCGCCGGCGAGGAGATCGAGACGCTGCTCGTGGGCAACTACTGCGACGCCGCCTACCTCGTCGAGTACGCGGGCCGGGAGTTCGGCCCCGACCGCGCCGAGCGCGTCCGTCGATACCTCGAGGTCAACGGCGGCGACCCGGCCGGCGAGCGGGTCGCCGACATCGACTACCAGGGCAACGTCCACGCGACGCAGTTCTGGCAGTCGTACTCGCTGGGGAACGTCCGAGACCGGCCGTTCGGAGACATCTGGGACGACGAGTCGAACCCCCTCCTCGACCGCCTCCGCGACCGCCCCGACAGCCTGGACGAGGAGTGCCGGACATGTGCGTACAGCGACATCTGCCGGGGGGCGTCGCGCCTGCGCGCGCTCACGGTCGAGGGCGAGTTCGGTGCCCGCGACCCGCAGTGTTATCTCACGCCCGCCGAGCGCGCCGGCGACGGCGCGGTCTAGGCCGGATCGCGGTCGCCCGCCCAATTTGAAAACGGATATCGTGTACAGTATCATAGCTTGCTGGTTACCTCAACCTATTTGTGGCCCTGCTGTCTCGTCGATAGTATGGTGGGCCCGCCGATCCACGACCTGCATTTCGCGGAGGAACCGTCCGTCGACGAGGTCCCCGGTCCCGCGTCGCGTTCGCTCCTGGACAGACAGGGGGAGATCGACAGCAGCGCGGTCGCGTACCCGAACGACATCCCGCTGGCGTTCGACGAGGGGCGGGGAGCGACCCTGAAAGACGTCGACGGCAACGTCTTCCTCGACTTCTTCGCGGGGATCGGCGTCTACAACGTTGGCCACGCGAACCCGTACGTGAACGAGGGCGTCCACGAACAGATCGACAAGCTCACCCACGCCGTCGACTTCCCGACGGAGCCGCGGATCGAACTCATCGAGAAGCTCGACGAGATCGCGCCGGGTGGACTCGCCGGCAGCAACCGGGTGGTCTTCGGCGGGCCGACCGGGAGCGACGCCGTCGAGGCGTCGATCAAGCTCGCGAAGTACAACACCGGCGGCAACGGCCTGCTCGCGTTCCGGAACTCCTATCACGGCGCGACGACCGGCGCGATGAGTATCACGTCGAACAAGAAGTTCAAGAAGCCGTACGCGCCGCTTCTGCCCGACGTAGTCCACGCGCCGTTCCCGTACCCGTTTCAGGAGGACCGCGCCCCCGAGGAGTCCGTCGACCGCGCCTTGGAGGAGGTCCGCGCGATCGTCGAGCAGCCGTACGGCGGGCTGACCGACCCCGCGGGCATCTTCGTCGAGCCGATCCAGGGCGAGGGCGGCGTCGTCGTCCCGCCAGAGGGGTTTCTCTCGGGACTCCGCGAGATCGCAGACGAGAACGACCTCCCGCTGGTGTTCGACGAGATCCAGGTCGGGCTCGGCCGAACTGGAGAGTGGTGGGCCTGCGAGCACTACGACGTGACCCCGGACGCGATGACGACCGCGAAGGCGCTGGGGGGCAACGGTCAGCCCCTCTCGGGGACCATCTACCACGAGGACCTCGACACGTGGGGCTCGGGCGACCACGCGGGCACGTACCGCGGGCACGTCCCGGCGATGGTCGGCGGCCTCCGGATGATCGAGTACGTCCAGTCGCACGACCTGCTCGACCACGCGACCGAGGTGGGCTCGTACATCCGCGACCGCCTCCGCGACGCGGGCGAGGGCGACCCCGGCCTCGGCGAGGTACGCGGAAAGGGCCTGTTCGTCGGTGCCGAGTTCGTCGACGGGAACGGTGACCCGGACGGCGACCGCGTCGACGCGATCCAGGAATACTGTTACGAGCACGGCGTGCTCGTCTGGACGGCGGGCCAGTACGGCAACGTCCTCCGACTGCTTCCGCCGCTCGTGTTGACGGAGACGCAGGCCGAGGTCGGGACCGAGGTCATCGCGGACGCCATCGCGGCGACCGCGCGAACCGTGTCGGCCTGACGGGCGGACGCGGTATCCGGCTCTCTCTTACGGACGACGCGCCGAACTACGCCGGAAGCGCCGACTCCGGAACGGTCCCGTCCTCGTTCCACCCGCGGATCTCGTAGTACGACTCGATGGCGTCCTCGAGCCCCGGAAGCTCGTCCTCGTACGGGAGGCGATCGTCCGCGCGGTCGAACCCCCGCTCGTTGTTGAAGTGCCGTTCGAGCGCGACCGTCCGCGCCCCGACCGCGAGCAGGTCCCCGAAGTCGGCGTCGAACAGCAGCTCGTAGCGTTCGGGCGTCATGAAGTCACGCGAGAACTTGCAGACGACGCCGCTGTCGTTGAGCGCCATCAGGTCCTCCCGTTCGACGAGCCGTTCTGCCTTCCCCTCGAACCCCGCGGGAGCCATCGCCTCGTCCTCGTCGACGAGCGGGTACTCGACGGAGTAGAACGTCGCGTACATGTGGTCGGCACCGCGGTTGGCGACGGCGTACGAGAGCGCCTGCCCGTGGAGGAGCCGCCCCTCGTGGGCCGCGAAGTCCATGTTCTTCACCGACCAGTTCTCCACGCCGAGGTCCTCGTGGACCCGACCGATCCCCTCGGCGAGGCGGTCGCCGACCCCCTCGCGGTGGGCGATCTTCTCGACGAGATCCCAGATGAGCTCGCGGTTGCCGAACTCCTCTTCGGCCTCGAGGTACGCTGCGATGGTGTTGCCCGCCGAGATGGCGTCGAGCCCGTACTCGTCGCACAGCCGGTTCGACTCCATCACGTCGACGATGTCGTCGACCCCGGAGTTCGAGCCGAACGCCATCGCCACCTCGAACTCCGGCCCCTCGGTCTCGACGCCGCGTTCCTCGTCGCGAGTGGGAAGCTTGCACGCGAACGCGCACGCCGAGCAGGTCCCTTTCTTGTACTTCTTCGACGCGACGGCGTCGCCGTTGATCCCCTCGACGCCCTCGAAGGAGCGCTCGGAGAAGTAGTACGACGGGAGCCCGTCCATCTCGTTGGCGAGGTCCATCACGGCGACGGTCCCCTGCTCTTTCATGATGTGGTCCTCGGTGGCGGCCTCGCGGTGGATCTCGTTCGCGGTCGCCGGGATCGACAGGTCGGGCGCGGAGTCGCCGCCGAAGGTGACCCCCTTGACGTTCTTCGCGCCGAGGACCGCCCCGAGGCCGCCGCGGCCGAACGCCCGTTCCTCGGTCGTCATGATCGACGCGAACCGAACCTCGTGTTCGCCGGCCGGCCCGATGACGGCGGTCTGGTCGCTCGAGATCCCGTGTTCCGTCTCGAGGTACTTGGTCGTCTCCGGAACCGTCGCCCCCGCCAACTCGGGGACGGCCTCGAACTCGACGCCTACGTCCGACTTCGTCGGACGAGCCGACGAGTCGAGCTCGTCGACGTCGTCGCGGACGTGAACGACGACCAGCTCGTCGCTCTCGCCGGCCAGCTCGACGGCCCCGTAGCCCGTCGCCGCGAGGTGTCGCGACATGAATCCGCCCGCGTTCGACGACAACAGCCCGTCGGTCAGCGGAGAGACGGCGGTGCAGTTGGTCCGGCCGGTGAAGCTCATCTGAGAGGCCTGCATCGGCCCGGTGGTGAACACGGCTCGGTTCTCCGGACCGAGCGGGTCGGCGTCGAACGGGATCCGCTCGTGGGCGAGCCGTGTACCCACGCCGCGGCCGCCGACGTACCGCTCCTGGATACCCGTGATGTCGGTCTCCGAGACGTCCCGGTCGCCGAGGTCGATTGACAGCAGCGGTCCGGTACTGTGAAGCATACCGAAGGATCGGCCCGGCCGATACAAAAACCCACAGCTACGCGGCCCGAATTGGGGGTTTCGAGGGGTGAACCGGCGGATCCCTGAACCGACATCCCGCGTCTCACCCCCGCTGAGCGCCGATTTCGCCGACTACGCCCGGCAGAAAATACACAATATACGTTTTCAATATACACGATAAAGTTATACTACGGCTTGCCAACGTTCCCCGTAGACGGTCCGCTACCATGCCCCGAGAAGAGATATTCGACGAGTCCGAGTACGAGCGGCGGGTCGAACGAACGAGGCGGCGGTTGCGGGAGGAGGAACTCGACGCGATCGTGGTCTCCGATCCGGCGAACATGAACTACTTGACCGGCTACGACGGCTGGTCGTTCTACGTCCACCAGGCGGTCGTGGTCACCCCGGACCGGGACGAGCCGGTCTGGATCGGCCGCGACATGGACGGCGGGGGCGCGCGGGCGACGACGCACCTCGACGACGACAGCATCCGCGCGTACAGCGACGACCACGTCCACTCGCCGCACGACCTCCATCCGATGGACTACGTCGCGGGAGTCCTCGAGGACCTGGGGGTCGCCGACGGCCGCATCGGGCTGGAGATGGACGCCGCCTACTTCACCGCGAAGTCGTACACGCGGCTCCAGCACAACCTCCCGGACGCCGACTTCGAGGACGCGACGCTGCTGGTCGGCTGGGTCCGGATCAGGAAGTCCGAGCTGGAACTGGCGTACATGCGCGAGGCCGCCCGCATCTCCGAGAACGCGATGCTCGCGGGCCTCGACGCGGTCGGTGAGGGGGTCCCGGAGTACGAGGTCGCGGCCGCCATCTACGAGCAACTGATCACGGGTACCGACGAGTACGGCGGCGACTACCCGTCCATCGTTCCGCTGATGCCGTCGGGCGACCACACGGGAACCCCGCACCTCACCTGGACGGACCGCCGGTTCGACGACGGCGACCCCGTCATCATCGAGCTGTCGGGGTGTCGCCACCGCTATCACTCGCCGCTGGCCCGAACGACGTTCGTCGGCGACCCCCCGACGAAGCTGGAGGAGACGGCCGACATCGTCGTCGAGGGGCTGGAGGCCGCACTCGACGCCGCCGAACCCGGCGTCACCTGCGAGACGGTCGAGAAGGCCTGGCGCGACACAATTGCGGAGTACGGCCTCGAGAAGGAGGATCGTATCGGCTACTCGATGGGGCTCGGCTACCCCCCGGACTGGGGCGAACACACAGCGAGCATCCGCCCCGGAGACGAGACCGTCCTCGAGGAGGACATGACGTTCCACATGATCCCCGGTATCTGGACCGACGAGATCGGCATGGAGATCAGCGAGACGTTCCACGTCACGAGCACGGGCGCGGAGACGCTGGCGGAGTTCCCGCGTCGGCTGTTCACCGCCTGAGGTCCGGTTCGGCCGAACGGATCCCGCATCGCCCTCGCGGTCCGACGCACCCGTCTCCAATCCCGAGCCGAGTCGTCGTGAGTTCGAGTACGGGACTTACCGATCCGAGTCCGGCTGGACGACCACGTTCTCCAGGTCGCCGCCGGACTCCAGCGCGGCGACGTTCCGGGCGACGATGTCGCTCAGCCGATCCCAGTGCTTCGGCGTGTGACCGCCGGTGTGCGGCGTGATCAGGCAGCTCTCCAGGTCCCAGAGCGGGTGGTCGGACGGCAACGGCTCCGGGTCGGTCACGTCGAGGGCGGCACCGCGGATCCCCTCCGACTGGAGCGCGGCGACGAGCGCGTCCGTGTCGACGAGCCCGCCGCGAGCCGCGTTGACGACGACGGCGCTCGGGGGCAGCGTCGCCAACTCCGCCTCGCCGACCAGCCCCCGCGTCATGTCGTTGAGCGGGCACGCGAGCACGACGTAGTCGCTGCGGGAGAACGCCTCGTGAACGTCCTCCTCGTCGAAGCCCAGTACCTCGTCGGTCGGCCCGCCCTTCTCGGGGGTGTAGCGGATCCCGATCGTCTCCACCTCGAAGCCCGACAGGCGCTGGGTCACCGCCTGCCCGATGGACCCGAGCCCGACGACCGTCACCGTGCTGTCTGTGAACTCGTGCGACTGGAAGTGACGCCACTCCGCGTTCCCCTTCCGACGCCAGCCCTCGTGGAGGTTGCGCGCGAACACGAGCATGTTCGCGATCGACTGCTCGGCGATGCCGGGGGCGTGGATGCCGCCGGCGTTCGTCACGGCGACGCCGTGCTCGGCCAGCGCGTCCACCGGGACGTGGTCGGTCCCGGCGAAGGTACACGCGAACAGCTCGAGCCGGTCGGCGCGTTCGATCAGGTCGCGGTCGACCGTGATGCCGGTCACGACGCGCGCGTTCGGGACGAGTTCGCGCTCGTCGGCGGGCGTCCGCGCGAGGCGGACGGTGTACTCCGGGAGTCGTTCGCGCAGCGTCTCCGCGTACGACTCCATCGACAGCCCCTCTGTGCCTTCACGCAGTACGACGACGTCGGGCTCCGCGTCTGAGTGTCCGGTCATGGGGTGTGGTCGCGTCGGATCGACGCGTTGGCTACCGATCCCGGCGACCCTGCTTATCCCTTTTGTGTATCTATTGTCAACGACAACTGTGTATAGTTAAGGGGGCGCAGGCAGAGAGTGACTCACATGACCGAACCGATCCGCGACCGACTCGTCAGCCTCCGTCGGAGCTTCCATCGGCAGCCGGAGCCCGCCTGGCGGGAGTTCGCCACGACCGCGAAGCTCGTCGAGGAGATCCGCGAGATCGGGGTCGACGAGGTAGCGGCCGGACCCGACGCCTACGACCCCGCGGACAGAATGGCCGTTCCGGACGAGGATCTCGACCCCTGGATCGAACGCGCCCGGGAGCGCGGCGCGGACGACGATCTGCTGGAACGGATGACCGGCGGGAACACCGGCGCGGTCGCGGTCCTCGACCGGGGCGAGGGCCCGGCGATCGGGCTGCGCGTCGACATCGACGCCCTGTTCATCGAGGAGTCGACCGACCCGGATCACGAGCCGGTCGACGAGGGGTTCCGGTCGGAGATCGACGGGGCGATGCACGCCTGCGGACACGACGCCCACATGACGTGGGGGCTGGCCACTCTCGAGGCGATCGCAGAGAGCGACTTCTCCGGTCGCCTCGTCGTGTTCTTCCAGCCGGCAGAGGAGACCAGCGGCGGGGGTCGACCGATGGCGAACAGCGGGTTCGCCGACGACCTGGACTACCTGCTCGCCGTCCACGTCGGGCTCGACCACCCGACCGGCGAGGTGGTCGCCGGGGTCGAGAAGCCGCTCGCGATGTGTCACGTCGACGCGACGATCGAGGGGACCTCGGCCCACGCGGGCAAGGCTCCCCAGGAGGGGAACAACGCGATGCACGCGATGGGAACAGCCATCGTCAACGCCTACGGGATCCCGCGACACAGCGAGGGGATGACGCGGGTCAACGTCGGCAAGGCCACGGCGGGAACCGCGAGCAACGTCATCGCCGAGCGGGCCCACATGGAGACGGAGGCCCGCGGGGAGACGACGGAGCTGATGGAGTACATGAAGCGCCGGCTCGAACGGACGGTGCGCTCGGCCGCCAAGATGCACGGCTGCCGGGCGACCGTCGAGGTCGTGAGCGAGTCGCCGCGGGCCGACAGCGACCCCGAGCTTCAGGCGCTCGTGAGCGAGGTCGCGAACGGCGTCGACGGGATCGACCGCGTGCTCCCGGCGGCCGACTTCGGTGCCAGCGAGGACGCGACGTTCCTGATGAACCGGGTCCAGTCGGAGGGCGGGCTGGCGACGTACCTGATCGTCGGGACGGACCACCCGACCAGCCACCACACGCCGACGTTTGACGTCGACGAACGCAGCCTGCAGCACGGCGTCGACGTGCTGGTGGGAACGATCAGGGACCTCGAACGCCGCCATCCCGTGCCGCAGGCGGCCGACATCGACGTGGGGACCGACAGCGCCGAATGACCGGGACGCACGAGCGGGACGGCTCCCCGCCTGCGGGCGATCCTCCCGTTACCGTCTCCGACGTGAAGGACGCACACGAACGGCTCCGCGACGTGGTCCATCGGACGCCGCTGGACACCTCACGTACGTTCGCAGAACTGAGCGGCGCGGCCTCGGTCGGCCTCAAACTCGAGCCCTTCCAGCGCACCGGGTCGTTCAAGATCCGGGGGGCGTACAACGCGATCGCGCAACTCTCCCCCGAGGACCGCGAGGCCGGCGTCATCGCCTCCAGCGCGGGAAACCACGCTCAGGGCGTCGCGCTCGCGAGCGACCTCCTCGACGTGGACGCGACGATCGTGGTCCCCGAGACGACGCCCGCGGCGAAGATAGACGCCACACGCGGCTACGACGCCGGGGTCGTCGTCGAGGGCGAGGAGTACGAAGGGGCCTACGAGTACGCCCTCGACCGCGCCGATCGGACGGGCGAGACGTTCGTCCACCCGTTCGACGACGAGGCGGTCGTCGCGGGACAGGGGACGATCGGCCTCGAACTGCGCGAGCAGTTCCCCGAACTCGACACGGTGCTGGTGGCGATCGGCGGCGGGGGACTCGTCTCCGGGATCGGCACGGCGCTGTCGTCGACGGACCCCGAGGTCCGCGTCGTCGGCGTCCAGCCCGAGGGGGCCGCACACGCCAAGCCGTCGCTGGAGGCCGGCGAGATCCGGCGGCTCTCGGAGGTCGACACCGTCGCCGACGGGATCGCCGATGCGCGACTGCTCGAGACGACGTTCGCGATCGCCCGCGAGGTCGTCGACGACGTGGTGACCGTCTCCGACCGGGAGATCGCCGCCGCCGTCGCCCTGTTGGCAGAACGGGAGAAGGTCGTCGCCGAGGGGGCCGGGGCGGCACCGCTGGCCGCGGCGCTGTCGGCGGACCTCGACGTCCGCGGAGACCACGTCGGCGTCGTCGTCTCCGGCGGCAACGTCGACTTGACAGAACACGGCGACCTCGTCCGGACCGGGCTCCGGAAGCTCGGGCGCTACGCGACGGTCAGGCTGGCGCTCGACGACTGGCCGACGCTCGTCGGCGACGTCGTCGACGCCGTCGAGGGCGAGGGCGCGCAACTGGACGTTCTCGAACGTGCCGAGAGCGGGACGGCCGATCCCCCGAACCGGACGCCGCTCAAGATTGGGTTCGAGGGGAGCGGGGAGGACCACGCCGAGGCGGTCGTCGCCGAACTCTCCGCGGTCGAGGGGGTGTCCGTCGTGGCGCGGTCCGTCGACGCCGACTAGCTTACTGTCGCGGTCGGGCCGACGGCGTCGACGGCATCGCAGAACAGCGAGATCCCGAGCTCGATCTCCCGCTCCGTCGAGTCGAGCGGCGGGAGCAGCCGAATCGTCTTCTCGCCGCACCCGAGCGTCAGCAGGCCACGCTCGAGCGCCGCCTCGACGACGGCGGCGCGCCGGTCCGGCGTATCGAACTCGACGGCGAGCATCAGGCCCTTCCCGCGGATGTCTTCGACGTGCTCGGGCGTGCGCTCCGCGAGCAGTTCCTTCGCCTGCCTGCCGCGTCGGGTGGCGTTCTCCAGCAGGTCGTGTTCTCGGATCGCCTCCAGGGTGAACGCTCCCATCATCGACCCGAGGACGTCTCCGCCGCCGAACGTCGACCCGAGGCGGTTCTTCTCGGCCGGGAACACCTCCGAGCGGGAGATCGTCGCCCCGACGCGCAGCGCCTTCGCGCTCGCGATCACGTCCGGTTCGATCGCGTAGTGGTCCGACGCCCATATCTCACCGGTTCGGCCGACGCCCGACTGGATCTCGTCGACGACGAGCGGGATGTCGTACTCGTCGGTGACGGCCGCGACCTCGGACATGAACGCCTCGCTGGGGAAGCGGTAGCCGCCGACGCCCTGGATCGGCTCGAGGGTGAGGAAGGCGATCTCGTCGGGGTTCACGTGACCGCCCTCGGGAGAGAGCATGGCTCGGAGCCGGGAGCCCTCGCCCGTGAAGAACCCGCAGTCACAGCTCCCGGCGTCACAGTCCCGGTCCGCACAGAACGGAACCGTCTCGATCCCGCTCACCTCCGGGTAGTGGCGCGTGTACACGTCCTTGGACTTGGTCACGGAGAGAGTTCCGAGGGTTCGACCGTGGAAGCTGCCGGAGAAGGCGACGCCGTACTTCGCGGGCGCACGGAGGTCGTGGGTGATCTTCATCGCGTTCTCCATCGCCTCCGCGCCGGAGTTCGAGAGGAAGACCGTGTCCATCCCGTACTGGTCGGACGCATCGACGAGCGCCTCCATGAGGTGGCTCGATCCGGGGACCTCGGCCTCGTCCGGAGTGGGGCCCGCGCCGAAGTACATGTCCTGTCCGGCGATCTTCATCGGCTCGACGAGATCGAACTCCCGCAGCCTCGAGAGGACCTTCTCGTTGTTGTAGCCGAGCGGTGCCGCCCCGATGTGACACGTGAAATCGAGGAGGACGTTCCCGTCGACGTCGGTGACGAACGGGCCGTCGGCCTCGCGGGTCACGTCCCAGACGAACTCGTGGGAGTACTCACTCGGGGCGGAGTGCTCCTGGTGGAACTGGACCCACTTCCGGGCGTTCGGACCCGGAAGCGCGGCCGCATCCGGCTCCGCCGTGTCCCTATCCATACACAGTTTATGTGTACATTATACATTAAAACTTGTTATAGTGGGGATCCGACGGGGTCATCGGTCGAACGTCGCAAAAAACTCGTCCGAGACAGCCGACGGCGCTGTCGGCGGCCGCGGAGTGAAGACGGGTCTCAGTCGTCCTCTGACTGGACCGCACCGGTGGTCGACTGCGACCTCGACTCCTCGCTCGACCCGTAGAGGACCGTCTCCTCCTGGAGCAGCACCTGCTGGTAGTTGGCACCGAAGTCCTTGATCAGCGCGAGCATCGCCAGGAAGCAGACGAATGCGAACGGCGTGCCCGTGATGATCGCCGCCTGCTGGAGCGTGTTGGCGCTCCCGGTCCCGCCGAGGATCATCAGGATGGCCGCGGTCATTCCCAGGACGACGCCCCAGAAGATGCGGTTGAGGTTCGACGGCTTGGCCTTGCCGCCGGTCGTCATCATCGAGACGGCCAGCGTCGAGGAGTCGGCCGACGTGATGAAGAACGTCGTCACGAGGATCAAGAACACGTAGATCAGTATCGACCCGATCGGGATCGATATCGAGGCTCCCCCGAGGTTCAACGTGAACGACAGCGCCTGGAAGAGGATGAACCCGGACACTTCCGCGCCGGCCTCGCCCGACAACACCGCGCCGAAGTCCGCGATGCCGTTGTGTTGTGCCCAGACGGCGGTGCCGCCCACGAACGTGAACCACGGGATCGTGGCCCCGGACGTCGCGACGATCCCCGTGAAGGCGACCTCCCGGACGGTGCGTCCCTTGGAGATGCGGGCGATGAACAGGCCCGCGAAGGGGGACCACGAGAGCGCCCACGCCCAGTAGAACACCGTCCACGCGTTCATCCAACTCGTCGCCGCCGAGTCACCCGCTCCCATCGGCCCCGCGCCGGTGAAGAGGCTCATCGAGACGAAGTCGGTGATCATTCCGCCGAAGGCCTGGGTGCCGACCAACACCAGGAACAGCGTCGGCCCGACGAGGAACGTCACGAACATCAGCCCGACGAAGACGATCATGTTGAAGTTCGACAGGCGGCGGATGCCCTTGTCGACTCCGAGCACCATCGAGGTTGTGAACAGCAGCGTCATCATCGTCACCACGAGGAGGATCCCGATGTCGCCCATGTTGATCCCCCACTGGTAGTCAAGTCCGGTAACGAACTGGCTCCCGATGAACCCGAGCGACGTGGCCACGCCGCCGATCGTCGCGAAGACGGCGAGGATGTCGACGACCTTCGCGAACGGCCCGTCGAGGTTCTCCGCGCCGATGATCGGCGTCAGTGCCGAGGACACCCGCAGCGGGACGTTCTCGTAGTTGTACGCGAAGTAGCCGATCGCGATCCCCATGATCGTGAACACCGCGAGCTGAGGGAGCGCCCAATGGAACAGCGTCTGCTGGACGGCGAGGGTCATCGCCTCCGCCGTCCCGCCTTCGACGCCGTTGAACAGGGGCGAGGGGCTGTCGTAGTAGAACAGCGCCTCGGTCGGACCCCAGAAGACGACGCCGGCGGCGAACCCTGCCGAGTACAGCATCGCGAAGAACGACAGGAAGCTGTACTCCGGCGGTTCGTCCCCGAGTTTGATCCCGCCCCACGGCCCGACGATCAGGAACAGGAGGAAGAGGACGATCAGGAACACGATCAACAGCAGCGCCCAGTTGAACGCGCCGAGCAGCTCCGAGTTGAGCGACGAGATCCCGTCCTCGACCGCGCTCGGACTGATGAAGAACGCGACGATGACCCCGAGCGTCAACAGCGCGCCGAACGCGAACACGACGGGGTCGATCTCGTCGAGGAACTCCTCGACCATTCCCTGGCCGGAACTGCTCATCCCGTTCCACCTCCGGTGACGGGACGACTGTTCGAATGTGCGTCTCTCGGCCGACCGTCAGCCATGCTACGAGATGGCATAGCGGGGCGATCGAAACTATATACAATAAGTGTTTCTCATATCAGCGATTTCTTAACGAACACCGTTTATTGACTGTACGATTGAGAAGCGCCGACGAGTTACTAGATTTTACGGATAATGATCGTATACCGTGGGTATGAACCAATTCAAAGTGTGATTCGATGTGATACGTCCAATTACCTCGCCACAGGCTCGACCGGATACCGTGTATTCCGATGCCGTTCGGTCGACGTCGATCGAGACGATACGTCGTTTCGTCCGGCTCCGTAACCGAAAACCGTAGTCGGTCGATCGTCGGTTAGTCGATCGTCCGACAGTCGATCCTTTGGCAGTCGATCGTCCGTCAGTTGGTCAACTCCTCGAGGCTCCGCTCGTGCGACTCGGCGCTCTCCGTGAGGCGCTCGGCGAACTCGTCGACACGGGACTTGATCTCCTCGCCGGCCTCGTCCGGAGAGAACGAGTCGGACATCGTCAACAGACGGACGAACGCGCGGAGTTCCTCGTCCGTGAGCTCCGCGAACTCCTCGTCCTCGAGCTTCTCGACCACCTCGTCCACGTCGATCTGCCCGACCGGTTCGACGTTGAACTCGACGTTGACCATCCGGTAGTTCGACCCGGCGAGCCGCTGTTCGGCCTTTCCGACTCCCTCCGCGAGCATGTCCTTGAACGGGGTGTGATACCCCATCGTCCCGAGGTGGAGAAAGGCGAGCATGTCGGTGATGCCCTGGGTGTACGCGTCGCGGTCCTCGTCGTCGGGATCGAACACGGTCTCCCGGTCGCGCTCTTCCATGTACTCGAAGAGGATGCTGAAATCGAGGATCGCGTTCCGAACGCGGCGTCGGATCCTGTTGCGTTTCTGCTTCTTCGAGTGGTCGGTGTAGTCCGTCTTTCGCCCGGTCAGGAAGTCACGATCGGAGGGCGTGAGGATACCGCGCGGTCGGTCGGCGTCCGCAGCCGCCTCCAGCGACTCCGGCACGTCGTCCATGCTCATGGCCACAACACCGGTAGCGAGCGAATTAACAGTACTGGTCCCCCGGATTTCTCGCCTCGTATCCGGTTCACTCGGCCCCCTATGGCCGACGGCGGGAGAGTTCGACGACCGTCTCCGACAGCAGCGACACGCCGATATCGAGGCTCGCCTCGTCGATGTCGAAGGTCGGCGTGTGGTGACTCGTCGGGTGGTCGGTCCCGATGAGGACGTAGGATGCGAGTCCGCCGTCGTCCTGCACCCGCTGCATCAGGTACGTCCCGTCCTCGCTGACGCCGAACTCCTCGGACGGGATCACGCGATCGATCCCGTCGACCCCCCAGGCGACGTTCCCGATGAGGTCTCGAAGCGCCGGATGGCTGTCCACGCGCGGCGACTCGCTGATCATCCGAGGGGCGACGTCGCAGTCGTGCATCTCGGCGGCGGCGTAGAGCACGCGTTCGAGCTCCGTCCGCGTGTACTCCATCAGCGCTGTGGTCTCCCCGCGCACCTCGGCGTCGATGGTGACCTCCTCGGCGATCACGTTGCTCGCCGCGCCGCCCTCGATCCGACCGACGTTGACCCGCGTCAGCCCGTCGGAGTGTCGGGGGATGGCGTAGGCGTTCTGGATCGCACACGCCGCCGCCTGTATGGCGTTGGCCCCTTGGCTGGGTGCCTTTCCAGCGTGCGCGCTCGCCCCCTCGAACGTCGCCGTCAGGTGAGCCATCGCGAGCGGTCGCTCGATCCCGGCGACCACCTCGCCGGTCGGGTGGTCGAGGCCGACGTGAAGCGCGATGAGGTAGTCGACGCCGTCGAGGTGACCGCTCTCGGCCATCGCCTTCCCGCCGCCGGAGATCTCCTCGGCCGGCTGGAAGAACACCTTGAACGTCCCCTCGAACTCGCTCGCCTTGACGGCCTCGAGCGTCCCGATCGCGATCGCGAGGTGGGCGTCGTGGCCGCAGGCGTGCATGTACCCCTCGTGTTCGGACCGGAACCCCTCCGCGGCCGGGCGGTGACTGGCCTCGTCGGACTCCTTCATCGAGATCGCATCGAGGTCGACGCGGAGGCCGACGCACGGCCCGTCCCCCCGGTCGAGCGTCGCGACGACTCCCGTGTGGCCGTCCGCGGTCGATTCGAGTATCTCCGCGCGAACGCCCGCGCGACGCGCCCGGTCGAGCCACCGATCGAGATCCGCCTCCGGCGGAACGGCCATCCGCTCGTCGGTCGCGACCGCCTCACGACCGACGGCGACCTCGTCGACGCCGATCCGCTCGACCTCCTCGACAACGCGGGCGGTCGTCTGATACTCTCGCCACCCCGGTTCGGGGTGGCGGTGAAACGCCCGCCGAAGGTCGGGTAAGCTCGTTCGGGGATCGCGAGACATTCGTGCCGACTGGATGCGGTCACGGTACTTAACCGTAGCCGCCCAGACGACGGCGGGCACGTTCTTGTGGGATGCCATTGAATTACTGGACGGTGACGATGTGTACGAGAGGAGTCCCGGTCCGCTCGGTCGACCGCCGGCGGCGACTCGAGGAGGGCTCGACCGCGCTCCGGGCGAGGACGCCGCGGGGTGACCGATGACCGATGAGCAGGAACCGGTCGAGCGCACCCGGATGGAGGAGCCACCGCTTTCGGGACTGTTCGCCCCCGACCGGGTTGCCATCGTCGGCGCGACCGACCGCGAGGGATCGGTCGGTCGCGCGGTGACCGAGAACCTCCTGGCCGACTTCGACGGCGAGGTCGTCCCGGTGAACCCGAACCGCGACGAGGTGCTCGATCGTCCGTGCGTCGGGTCGGTCACGCGGGCCGACGCCGACATGGCGGTCGTCGCTGTGCCGCCCGGGGCCGTCGTCGACGTGGTCCGCGAGTGCGGCGAGTCCGCCGTCCGCAACGTCGTCGTCCTCACCGCGGGGTTCGGCGAGACCGGCGTCGAGGGGGCCGACCGCGAACGGCAACTGCAGTCCGTCGCCACCGAGTACGATCTGAACCTCGTCGGGCCGAACAGCCTGGGCGTGATGTCGAGCCCGCGCGGGCTCAACGCGACGTTCGGCCCCGATGCAGCGCCCGCGGGCGGGGTCTCGTTCATGAGCCAGTCGGGGGCGTTCGTCACGGCCGTCGTCGACTGGGCGACCGAGGAGGGAATCGGCTTCAAGGACGTCGTCTCGCTCGGGAACAAGGCCGTCCTCGACGAGACGGACTTCGTGCGCGCGTGGGGCGACGACCCCGCGACGGACGTGGTCGTCGGCTACCTCGAGAGCATCGACGACGGACGCGCGTTCGTCGACGCCGCCCGCGAGACGACCGACGACACGCCCGTCGCGGTCGTCAAGTCCGGACGCACCGACGCCGGCGCGCAGGCCGCCTCCAGCCACACCGGGGCCATCGCCGGCTCCGACCGGGCGTACGAGGCCGGCCTCGACGCCGCCGGCGTCCTCCGTGCGGAGTCCGTTCAAGAGCTGTTCGACGCCGCACGCGCCCTCTCCGGCGGCGAGGTACCCACCTCCGACGGTGTCGCCGTCGTGACGAACGCCGGCGGCCCGGGCGTGATGGCGACCGACGCCGTCGGCGACGCCGACCGCCTCCGGCTCGCGAGCTTCGGCGACGGAACGGTCGCCCGCCTCGGCGAGGCGCTCCCCGAGGAGGCGAACGTGTACAACCCGGTCGACGTGATCGGCGACGCGGGCGTCGACAGATTCCGCGAGGCGCTCGACGTCGCCATGGAGGACCCCGACGTGGGCTCGGCGGTCGTGATCGCCGCCCCGACCGCGACGCTCGACTTCGGCGAGCTCGGCGAGCTGATCGCCGACGCCGCGGACGAGCACGGCGTTCCGATGGCGGCCTGCCTGATGGGCGGCGGTCGCCTCGCCGCCGCCCGCGGCGTGCTGCGCCAGCGGGGCGTCCCGTCGTACTTCGACCCGGCGCGCGCAGTCGGCGGTCTCGAGTCGCTCGCGGAGTACCGCGAGGTGCGCGGGCGCTCGTACCCCGAGCCCGAGCCGATCGACGCCGACCGCGAGCGCGTCCGGGAGGTCCTCTCGTCGGTCCGGGAGCGCTCCGACAACCGCCTCGGCGTCGAGGCGATGGAGATCCTCGACGCCTACGGGGTTCCGACCCCCCGAGGCGCGGTCGTCGCCGACCCCGCCGAGGCCGAGCGCGTCGCCGAGGGGATCGGCGAGGAGGTCGTGATGAAGATCGTCTCCCCCGACATCCTCCACAAGTCCGACATCGGCGGCGTCAAGGTCGGCGTCCCGGTCGGGGAGGTCGCCGACGCCTACGAGGACCTGATCTCGCGGGCCCGTAACTACCAGCCCGACGCGACGATCCTGGGGGTACAGGTGCAGGAGGTGGTCGACCTCGACGCCGGCGTCGAGACGATCGTCGGCAGTCACACGGACCCCCAGTTCGGCCCGCTGGTCATGTTCGGACTGGGCGGCGTGTTCGTCGAGATCATGGAGGACACGACCTTTCGGCTCGCGCCGGTCGGGCGCGACGAGGCGGCCGAGATGACCGAAGAGATCGACGCCGCGCCCCTGTTGCGGGGCGCTCGCGGGCGCGACGCCGTCGACATCGACGCCGTCATCGACGCCGTCAGGCGCGTCTCGCAGTTGGTCGCCGACTTCCCGAGCATCGTCGAACTGGACGTGAACCCACTGGTCGCGACGCCCGACGGGGTCCGGGCCGTCGACCTGCGACTCACAGTCGACCCCGAGACGCTGGAGGCCCAGTCATGAATCCGTTACTCGTCACATCGACCGCCGAGAGCACCGGCAAGACGGCCGTCACCCTCGCGCTCGCGCGCATCGCCGCCGACCGCGGGCGGGCGGTCGGCTACATGAAACCGAAGGGAACGCGCCTCCAGAGCGTCGTCGGCAAGACGCTCGACGAGGACCCGATGCTCGCCCGAGAGCTGCTGGGTCTCGACGCCGAGATGCACGAGATGGAGCCGATCGTCTACTCGCCCACGTTCGTCGAGGGGGCGATCCGCGGCCGCGAGGACCCCGAGGAACTCCGCGAACGCATCGCCGAGGCGTACGACGGACTCGCCGCGGACACCGACGCCATGTTCGTCGAGGGGGGCGGGGACTACCGCACGGGCGGCGTCGTCGACCTCACCGACCCCGACGTGGCGGAGGTGCTCGACGCCGAGGTGCTGCTCGTCGCCGACTACGAGGACTCCGGCGACGTGGACGACCTGCTGGCGGCCGTCGACGACGTGGGCGACCGCCTCGCGGGCGTGCTGTTCAACCGCGTCGACGACGCGGTCTACGACGCCGTCGACCAGGACGTGATCCCGTACCTCTCGAACCGCGGCGTCGACGCGCTCGGCGCGCTCCCTCGGGTGCCCGAACTCGCGGGCGTCACGGTGTCTGGGCTGGCCGACGAACTCGGCGCGGAGGTGCTCGTCGAGGGCGACGGCGACGCGCTGGTCCAGCGCTTCACCGTCGGCGCGATGGGTGCGGAGGAGGCGCTGCGCCACTTCCGTCGCGCCCGCGACGCCGCCGTCATCACCGGCGGCGACCGGAGCGACATCGCCACGGCGGCCATCGAGGCGACCAGCGTGCGCTGCCTGGTGCTCACCGGCGGTCACCGCCCCTCCGGGTCCGTGCTCGGGAAGGCGACGGAGGCCGGCCTCCCTGTGCTGTCGGTGCCGTCGGACACGCTCACCACGGTCGACCGCGCGGAGGACGTGATCCGGAGCGGCCGGACCCGCGACGAGCGAACCGTCGAGGTGATGCGCGACCTGCTGGAGACGCACGCGGACGTGGCGGCGCTGCTCGGCAGCGACGGGAACTGAGTCGTCCCTCTCGGCGAACGTGTTCGGGGCGCGGTTGAGGTGTGTCGCCCCCGGAACTGCTCACATGAGCGCGACCGAAGCCGAGACGGCCGAGCGCGACGACGAGCGAGCCGTCACCACCGTCGACGTGAAGGGGACCGGCAGACTGTACGACGCGCTGCCCGAGCACCGGTTCGAGTACACCTTCGACGGCACCACCCTCCGGGAGTTCCTCGACGCGTTCCTCGAGGACCACGACGTCGCCGACCTGCTCATCGCCGAGGAGCCCGAGGACGCCGTCGCCCACGGCTGGGCCGAGCCGCCCGAGGAGCTCCCGGACGACTTCACCGCCAATCCGGAGGGCGACCGAACCCGGGCGTACGCCCGGATCGCGGTGAATGGCCACTTCAACGAACACCTCGACGGCTTCGACACCGAACTGGAGGACGGCGACCGCGTCGCACTGATGTACCCGTTCATGTTCTGCTGTTGAGCGCGCGCGACGCCGTCACCGCCGCGTCGGTCCCCCGGGAACCCGGGATCGCTCCCGTCGGCGATCCGGATCGCGGACGCGGACTCCCTCGGTCCGACGGTGACCCTCCCGGCCCTTTTTCACGATCCGCGAACGCGTTCGCGGGCGTCCCCAGCGCCTCGGAACGAGAGGATCGATTGTGAAGGTGGGAACTAACGCCCGGATATGCACCCGAGTCCGGACGGAGGTGACCCGAGATGGAACTGAGCCGACGCGACTTCGTGACGGCCGCGGCGGCGGGGGCTGTGTCGACGCTGGTGTCCAGCGGGTGGGCCGCGACCCAGTCCGTCGACCCCGTGACCTCGGTCGACAACCCCCTCAAATCATACCCGAACCGCGACTGGGAGGAGGTGTATCACGACATCTACGCGTACGACAGCGTCGACTGGACGGTGTGTCACCCCAACTGCACCCAGTCGTGCGCGCTGAACTTCTACATGAAGAACGGCGTGCCGATCCGCGCCGAGCAGATCTACCACGAGGAGGAGGGCAGCCCGGGCCCCGGGAGCCCCGGCGGCTACGAGCAGGCGAACGTCAGCCGCCATTGGAACCCCCGCGGCTGCATGAAGGGGCTCACCCTCCACCGCCGCACCTTCGAGCCGAGCCGGATCAAGTACCCGCTCGTCCGGAAGGGCTGGGACCCCGAGGACCCGAGCCCCGAGGGCCGCGGCGAGGACGAGTTCGAGCGCGTCTCCTGGGACGAGGCGATCGACCTCATCGCGGAGAAGATGGCGAACCTGGAGGACGAGAAGCGCTTCCACGTGTTCAACGCCATCAAGTCCGACGGCCTGATCACCCGCCACGGGGCCGGACGCCGACTCGCGTCGATCTTCGGCGGCTGCGAGTGGACGGAGTACGACTGGTACGCCGACCTCCCGCCGGGCCACGTGATCACGACGGGGTACCAGACCTCCGACTCCGACGCGTCCGCCTGGCGGCAGGCGGACTACACGATCATGCAGGGGAAGAACCTCATCCACAACAAGCTCGCGGACAACCACTGGCTCCAGGAGACCCGCGAGCGCGGCGGGAAGATGGTGGGCGTCTACCCGGATTACTCCCCGACAGTGCAGAAGTGCGACCGCTGGCTCCCCGTCCGCCCCGGCAGCGACGCGGCGTTCGCGCTCGGGATGGCCCACGTGATCATCGACGAGGAGCTGTACGACGAGGAGTTCATGCGGCAGTTCACGAGCCTGCCGCTGCTCGTGCGCGAAGACGACGGCAAGTACCTCCGCGCACACGAGGTGTTCCCCGACCACGAGCCGCCCGAGGGCGGCACCGACGGACAGGCGGGGCTGGCGCACAACGGCGGCGGCGACGACTGGGGCGACTTCGTCGTGCTCGACGCCGACGGCGAGCCGACGGCGGTCACTCGGGAGGACGTGGGCACGGAGACGCCCGCCGACGCCCGGCTGGAGGTCGACACCGAGATCGACCTCGCGGACGGATCGAGCGTCGGCGTGCAGACGGACTTCGAGCGACAGAAACGGAACATCCTCGACAGCTACGACCCCGAGACGGTCGAGGACATCACCACCATTCCGGCGGACAAGCTCCGACAGACGGCCCGCGAGTTCGCCGACGCCGAGAAGGGCCAGTGGTTCACCGGTGAGGGGATAAACCACTGGTTCCACTCCAACGACGCGCTCCAGCGCACCATCTTCCTCGTACAGTCGATGCTGGGCAACGTCGGCGAGCGGGGTGCGGGCTACTACAACTACTCCGGGCAGTACAAGATCGAACTCCTCGACGGCTACCCAGCCTACGTCAACCCTGACGGGCACTCGGCTCACGGGATGTACCCCGGCTACGCGTTCGCGTTCTTCGGCGGCGAGACCCTCGACCCCCACGAGATCCGCGGCGACTTCGACCGCGACCTCGACTTGGTCCCGCAGGGCGACGCCGACGAGCCCGTGATACCCGAGGAGGCCGACTCCTACACGATGTCGCGGCCGGCGGTCCTGTGGACGATGAACTGCAACCTCCTGAACCAGACGAAACATCAGGAGCACGTCATGGAGAACTTCGTGAAACACCCGGACACGGGCAACGAACTGTTCATCGTCTCGGACATGCACATGACGTACTCCGCCCGCCACGCCGACATCGTGCTCCCTGTGCCGTCGTGGCTGGAGTGCGACTACCCGGACATCACCGTCGGCCCGGAGAACCCGTTCCTGCAGATGGACAGCGGGGTGATGGACCCGATCTACGACACCAAGCAGGACGGCGAGATCTGCGCGCTCGTCGCCGAGAAACTCGACGAGAAGATCCCGCCGGCGGAGCGGAACGTCGACTCCTACCGCGAGTACTTCGCGGAGTTCCTCGACGACGACGGCGACGTGCGCACCTACATCCAGCAGGCGCTCGACGCGGGGATGACGACCCGCGACATCGACGTGGAGGACCTGGAGGACGGTCCCGTCAGACTCCAACTCAAGACGTATCCGCGCGTCCCGTTCTACTCGCAGATCCACGAGGACCGACCGTTCTACACCAAGACGGGGCGCATGGAGTTCCACAAGGAGGAGGACCGCTTCCGCGAACTGGGGCGGGCGGACCTCGACCACGTCGAGAGTCCCGAGGGAACGCCGTACGGTCGCAACAAGAAGTGGGAGGAGGCCAAAGACGAGGAGAATCCCCTCTACCACGACGACGAGTACCAGTTCTACTACAACACTCCCCACCCGAAGTACCGGACCCACTCCTCGTGGGGGATGACCGACTGGAACCTCGTGTGGTCGAGCCGCGACTTCGGCTCGACGAACGCCGACCCCGAGGGGACAGAACGCCTCGTCGACGACTTCTCGTTCCCGACCGGGGACGGCGAGACGAACGACGCGCCGCCGCTGGGCGAGGCGTTCGTCGAGATGCACCCCGAGGACGCCGCCGACATCGACGTGGAGAACGGCGACTACGTCCGCATCACCGGCAAGCGGGGCGACCTCGTGGTGCGCGCGATGGTGAGCGAGCGCCAGCGCCCGCGCTCTGCGGGCGACATGGGTCAGCTCACCATCTGGCACGGCTGGTGGCCCCAGCACTTCCCGGACGACGAGGAGAACGACGACTCGATCACGGGGTACAACGTCACGACCAACATCTGGCTCGACCCCGCCCAGGAGACCGACGACCTCGTCCACAAGGGGGTGTTCGGCGACCCCAACGTCTCCGAGGAGGTCGAGGAGGACCTCGCCTGGCACGGCGCGACGCTCGAGGCGGGGTACGAGGAGACCGTGTGGGCACCGACGGGGACGAACCGCGACGACCTCGTCACCGTCGAGAAGTACGAGGAGGCAGACTGGTGGCCGGGCGACGCCCGCCGCGACGACCTCGTGGAGTCGTACATCGACGGCAGCCTGCAGACCGACGGCGGCAGTAGTGCCGGTAGTAGCGGAGGTGGATCCTGATGCCCGAGGTACACAACCCGCAACTGGGCCGCGAGCACAGCTACCCCTACGAGCGCCGCGAGGAGGAGCGCGACTACCACTGGGGGATGGTGATCAACACGAACCGGTGTATCAACTGCAACACCTGCTCGTTCGCCTGCAAGTCCACCTGGACCAGCGGCGAGGGCGAGGAGTACATGTGGTGGATGAACGTCGAGACCGAGCCCTACGGCGGCTACCCGATGGGCTGGGACATGCGCCTGCTCGACGATCTGGGTCCCGACGAGACGATCTTCGAGGCCGCCGAGGACGGCGAGCAGGTCCGCGGCTACGTCGCCGAGAAAGAGGAGTGGGAGTACCCCGCCCTCGGCGACGACCAGTCCCACGGGGAGTACCCCGAGGGCGACGTCGTCGAGTCCGACCCCGAGAACGAGCAGTACCACGACATGTGGCAGTTCTACCTCCCGCGACTCTGTAACCACTGCAAGAACCCCGCCTGCCTCGCTGCCTGCCCGCGGCAGGCCATCTACAAGCGCGAGGAGGACGGCATCGTCCTGCTCGACCAGGAGCGGTGCCGAGGGTACCGACGCTGCGTGAAGGGGTGTCCGTACCACAAGCCGATGTACAACCCCGAGACGGGCATCTCCGAGAAGCCCGTGGGCTGTTTCCCGCGGATCGAGGACGGCAACGTCCCGCGGTGCGTCTCCTCGTGCATCGGGAAGACCCGCCTGCACGGCAACATCAACCGCGGGCCGGACGGGGGCCACCCCGACGGCGTCTCCTCGGCGGCCGACGGCCGCTCGCCGATCAACTACCTCGTCAAGTCCGACGAGAAGGTGGCGCTGCCGCTGTACCCCCAGTTCGGAACGCGGCCGCAGGTGTTCTACATGCCGCCGTACCACGTGCCGCCGGAGTTCCTGACGCAGATGTTCACGCCGAACGTCGAACAGAAGCGCAACGACTGGCCCGGCTCCACCTACGAGGAGTCGGTGAAGATCGTCCAGCAGCGCGCACGCGACCCGAGCCATCACGTGCTCGGCATCCTCCAGCTGTTCGGCGCGACCACCCGGCTCATCGAGACGTACCGGGTGAAGGAGAACCGCGTGAAGGGGTGGGACCGCAAGGGCAAGAAGGTCGTCGACATGCCCATCGAGGAGCCCATGGAGGTCCGCGAGGGCGAACAGTGGACCAACCAACCGTGAGGTGATCGGAATGACGGACAACTCCACACCCCCGACCGACCTCGAAGCCACCCGGGATCCGCCGGCGGATCCGACCGACCCGGAGGAGTTCGAGGCGATCAAGCGCCACCACGGCTCTCGGGCGGCGCTGTACGCCGTCCTCGCGGGGACGTTCTGCTACCCCGACGGCGACGCGGTCGCGGAGCTGACGGACGAGGAGACGATCTCCGCGATGCGCTCGGCCGCGAACCGCCTCGGCTGCGGCGACGCGGCCGCCGACCTCGCGTCGGCGCTGACCGCCCCCGACTTGGACGCCGAGACGTTCGCCGACGGCTACGACGCGCTGTTCGGCCTCCCCGGCGACGACGGCGAGTACCCGGTCGTCCCGTACGAGGCCGACTACACCGCCCGCGACGACCTCAGCGCAAAACAGCGCCGGATCGCGACCGTCTCCGGACTGCTTTCGGCGTTCGACCTGGAACGCGCCGACGACTACCACGAGCGCCGGGACCACGTCGCCGTCGAGTTGGAGCTGATGCAGGTGCTCGCCGCCCGGCGCGCGATCGTCGAGGCGGACTCCGACGACGACCGGGGCGAGGATCTCGCGCTGGCGGAGGCGACCGTGCTGGAGGAGCACCTCGCGGACTTCCTCCCGGGGCTCGCACACGACATCGGGTCGGCCGCCGGGCGCGAGGGCGTCCCCGAGGCGGCCGCGGACGTGTACGTCGCCGCCGCGGACCTCGCGACGGCGCTCCTGGAGCGCGACCGGGCGGGCCACCCCGACGCGCCGACCGCCGACGCGACGAACGGGGGTGAGCCGGCGTGAGCGATTCGACCGGCGGACTCGGCGGCCCTACCCGGTCGTCGCCCGCGCTCCGCGAGCGACTCGTCGCCCGCGTCGACGCCTCCGCCGCGCGGGGTGCGACCGTGGTGACCGTGGTCGTGCTCGCGGCGCTGCTGTCCGCGCAAGCCGCGCTCGGCGCGGCGGTGACCGGCGGCGCGCAGCCGGTCGCGGCCGTCGACAGCGCGCCGACCGAGCCGAACGCGCTTGCCTGGGAGAACGCCACCGCGCGGACGGTCGAGCTGAACCCCCAGCGGATGGCGCTCCCGTACGGCGGCGGCAGCGTCGACGAGCTCACGGTCGAGACGGCCGCGAACGACACGCACGTCGCCTTCCGACTGACGTGGGAGGACCCGACCGCCGACACGAACATCTCCGAGCCGAACGCCTACAGCGACGCCGCGGCGATCATGCTGCGCCGGGGCGAGCAGCCTCCGATCATGATGGGCGGCGGCGACGCGCCGGTCAACATCTGGTACTGGCGCGCGAGCTGGCAGCACGGCGAGGACGTCGGCGGCGACATGTACACCTACCCGCACCCGTCCGCCGAGACGAAACCCGGGCTCGCGGCCGACAACCCGCTCTCGAAGCAGCGCTACTCGCAGTACGGACAGAACTACTACGCGAAGGGGTACGGCTCGCTGAGCTACGCCGACAGCCAGCCCGTGCGGGCGACCGGTCGCCGGACCGACGACGGCTGGCAGGTCGTGTTCGTCCGCGAGCGCACGGCGGACGGCACCTACGACGCCGGGCTCACCGGCGGCGAGCCGGTCCACCTCGCCTTCGCCGTCTGGAACGGCAGCACCGACGAGGTGAACGGGAAGAAGTCGATCACCCTGCGGTTCAGCCGGCTCCAGGGCGACGAGCTGTCGGTCCCCTCGGACGACTCGGGCGGATCCGACGGCTCCGGCGACGGCACCGCGAGCGGCGAGGCGGGCTCCGGCGGCGACGACGACGGCCTGTGGGTCACCCGGAGCTTCGGTAACGGCGTCGCCGGCGTGGTCGGCGTGGTCGTCGTGACCTATCTCGTGGCGTACCGCTCGATCAGGAAGCGGTCCTGACCGAACCGACTCACCGTCTCACACACCACCTCATCACC
>NZ_CP090373.1 GCF_021431925.1 Halobaculum sp. CBA1158
ATGACACAACGAGAGCTCTCCGTGCTAATGGCCGCCCTGTTCGTGACGAGCCTAGTCACAGGTCTCGTCACTGCAAGCCCGCCACGGCCAGGCACGGAGGGGAACGGGCTCACAGAGAATGAATCAGCGACGCTGTGGTCTCGCGACGCGGACAACTACATCAGCCAGGAGGAGTACCAGCAGCGCTATGGCGAGAGCCGGACCGCGATGCACCAACTCGCAAACGGGACGGACATCACGTTCACGCGCCCGCCGGCGACAGCTGCAACGTGGACGCGAAACGATTTCGCTGATCTCGAACCCGGTGGGTCGGATACGTCCGTGCATCCGCGCCACGCGTCGCTCGAAGACGGGGTGTTCATTGAGGACGCCCACGCCACGGTGTTCGCAGTGCAGCCGTCGACGCGAGGTCACTTGGAGTCGGGTGAAACGCCGCTCTATATCGCGCCGAACGGCACGATGCGGGGGTTCGTTGACTATCGTGTTCGTCTCCCGAACGGAAGCTCTTCGGGGAACACGACGATCGAGTGGTCGCTCACGAGCAACGAGGTCGAGGAGGTTCGATTGCAGAAGGACGGCGAAACCATCGTCAAGCGCGACGGCTCGCACACGCCGGCCCTCGACTACCAGATCGAGGATGACTGGAGTGCAAACCTCACGCTTGAAGCCGAGATCAGCGTCCGGTTGAAGAAGACCACGCGAATCGACCGAGGCGACGAGACCGATGTCGAGGTCACGTATCGTACCGAGTCGCTCAACGTCTCGGATTCGATCGCCGTCGAGATCTACGACCTCTCGGCGTACCCCTACTACGCCGAGTATCCCAATGGTGACGCCGGTGTGGCTATCTTCCAGTCCAGACCGTGGCAGGGGTACACGCTCACGGAGAATGGAAGCGCACGAGTGCGTGGCGTCTGGCGGTTCTACACCGCTCGGAACACCAACTGGGATACACTCGTCAGGTCGAACCGGACCGACAGCGCCACCGTCGAGTCGGATGCGATTCCGGTCTATGTTCACGCGTACCCGTCGCGGATCGGCCCGCGTGCTGAACCAGTTCGCGATGGCCCAGAGATCATCGACACCTGGGGCACTGACCGACCGTCTCCGGTCGGCACGCTCGGCGAGAACATCAACATCGACATCGTCAACCAGTCGTACACGACGACGTACGGTGTTGCGGTTCGCGCGGGGAACGTCGACCGCAATGCGCTCCAGGTAGCGGGGATCGTACGGGGCGTGAACGCCTCGATTGTGGCACCTGACGCTGGCTCTGAGCGGCAGCTCCGGCGCAGTAATCTGACGGTTGAGGTGCTCCAGCAGAACGAAAGCCAGGCCACACTCCGCATCGGACTCCGAGACAACGAGACCGGCGCCCCAATCGTGCTCAGCGATCCCGACCGACGATATCCAATCGGTGGGACCACTCGCAACGGGTACATCACCATCGCGGAGCAACGCGTCGAGACCAACGCCTCCGGGGTGGCGATCGTGACGATCGACGAGCCGGGCATCTACACGGCTCGGTACCACCCAGGCTCGTGGCTCGGGCACGACCCCGCATATGTGAGTGCGACGGCAACTGCTCGCTGGCACCCGCTCGGCACCATCGACGGTTGGTTCGCCTTCATTTTCGAGGTCGGCTGGCAGCTCATCCCGTTCATTGTGATGTTCTACGCAGGCAAGCGGCTCCTCCGAATGCTCGGTCCAGACGACATCTTCCAACGGAACCCATAGTCCATGACTAGAAACCACCCACACATCAGTCGGCGAACCGCCCTCCGAACTGTCGCAGGTGCTGCTCTCATGAGCGTCGCTGGCTGTCTGAACGGCAATGGCGGTTCTGGGACGCCTGGTGACGGAACGACCTCTCCAGATGGCAACGGCCCACTCACGCGTGTCGCTGTCGAGGGGACGACACTCGTCGTCGAACTCTCCGAAGAGGCCGATGTCGACCAAGTCAACCTTATCCAGCCGAACGGCGAGCTATTCGGGAAGCGTGACGTAGCCGCAGGTGCTCAGCAGGTCTCATTCGAGATCGGCACCGCATATGCGCCCGGTGAGTATCGCGTACTCGCGTTGAAAGGCGAGGAGACAGTAGTTGAGACCACGACTGAACTCCGTCCAGAGATTCAGATACAGGATGTCGGACTCTATCGGAATAATCCAGATAAGCCGTGGGACGAAGTCTATGGTGAGAGCGAGACTGACCGGATCAAGAATGGCGAGGCATTCGTCACGGTAGAGAACACAGGAAGCGGTCCGGAAGCGATAACTGAACTAATCTTCTCCGGGGACGTTCCCAATCCAATTGAGAACCCCAGAGGTAGTGGAATGCACGAAACCGACCGGGTAGTAGTCTCCCCTGGTGAGACGGTCGACCTGTTCAGTAATTCGTTCCCGTTCGGTTCAGAGAGTGAAGACGGAATGGGGTGTTCCCCAGATGGTAACAGCGGGCAGTTCACGGTAATCGTTGAGACTCAGGTCAGTGGCAATCGGGTCACGAGTACCTACAATGTCCAGTATTCCGGGTCTGACGAGATGACAGACTGTGAGGTCACGATTACGGAGGCCTGACGATGGTTGATCTTATTGACGTCGTTCTTGAGGGTATCAAAGGCGTCGTTGATTGGTTCATCGGGCTGTTCATGGACGGTCTCAGGTCGGGGTATGAGACTCTGACTGAGGGAATGTTCGGAACCCCGACCCCAGAGACGAACGGAGCATTTGTCTTCGGTGAACCAACCAACGCACCCTGGCCAGCAATCCACGATGCTCTCATCGGCGGCGAAATCATGCTGATTGCCCTTTTGCTCCTTGTGATGAGTGTTCAGGGCCGTCACACGGTTCGGATCTTCAATATTGGAAGTACCTACGAAGCCCGAAAAACGAAGAAGACGGCCTGGGTCGGTGCTTTTCTAATCATTACGTGGTATTGGGTTGGAACTCTCGCACTCTACCTCGTCGACGGGTTCACCATTGCACTAATGCCGGAGCTTTCCTCCGTAGCCTCGGCAATGCTTCAGTTCTTGGGCGCAGCCATCACAAACCCCGGACTGGGGCTATTGTTCGCTGTGATTGGGGGAATCTCGATGTGGGCACTGGAGGCGCTGTTCTACATCCGGATGATCCTGCTGTATGTCTACCTGTACGGAATGCCGATTGCATTTGCACTGGCCTACGGAAACATTCCGGTCGTATCCGATATCGCGATGGGGTTCTGCAAACGGTTTGTCCCGTTGGCTGTCCTCCCGCTCCCGGCAGCGATGGTTCTCAAGGGGTACGATTTGATCTACGGCGGTGGGACGCTCACACCAGGAACAGCGTTCCTCAAATATCTCGTCGCTGCGTCCCTCCCGCTGGTCGCCCTCTACATCACGTGGAAGACGTTCAAATACGCGACCCCGTTGACGGCCAAAGTCGTCGGCGGTGCAACGAAAGGCGCAGCACTCGTTGGCGGTGTCGCCGCTGGAGCCTACGTCGGTGGCGCCGGCGTCGCGACGACCGCCGCTCGGTGGGGGCCGAAAGCCGCCGCTGGCCACGCCGTCGCCCAAAAAGCGGCTGCCCGCGGTGGGCATGGAGGAGACGATGGCGGGACGCCATCGTACCGTCGAACAGAGAATGACCCTGGTGGAGCGACAGCGGAATCGGCGAGTGACGACCGTGGGATGGAGTTTGATCGAGGAATCCACTAACAATGTCAGCAGATCAAGACGCGGCCGCACGGCGCATCATGGATCAGTTCGGCGAGGAGAGTCGCATCCCGTATCTCAATATCGAGGAAGGAGACGTTGGCATGCTCATCGCCTTCCCCATTATTGGGCTGTTTATCGCGGGTCTCACCGGGATCGAATCACTGGCCCTGCCGTTCGTTGCTGGCGGGCTTGGCTTTGGCGTCGCCGTCATCTACGTCTCACCAACCCATCTGAACGCCTGGACGTGGACAAAAGACGTCTATCGGTACCTCAAACGGCCTCAGGTCACGTTCAGTGCGCCCGCCGACGCCGACACGAGTACCAACGAGTCAGAGCGCAACGAGGGCGGACTCGCGAACTACACGCCGTTCAAGCCGGACGAGCGGACACAGGACCTCACGAACATCAAGCGGGCGTGGCCGGGCGCTGGTGCCATCCAGCGTGAAGACGGCGCGATGGAGGCGTTCATCGAGATCGATCCGGCCAACATGGACTTCGCGATGTCCGACGACTGGGCGCAGCTGCAAGACGCCGGCGAAGAGTTCGCCAACAAAGAGCTGGACTCGAAGCTCAAACTCCACGCCACAACCCGTTCCTTCCCGGTCGAGCAGATCACCGAGACTATCGAGGATCGGCTCACGGACGAAGACGTCACGGAGAACCCGATCTTCCGGGAACTCCTCGAAGAATATCGGGAAACACGGCCGAAGGAGATGCGTGACCGGGGCATTCAGCAGGTCCGGTACTACATCGGCGTTGAAGTCAGCCCGATAGAAGTGTACGACCGCTTCCGCGACGAGGGCACCCCCGCCGAGAAGCTGACGCAGTTCCCCGTCATCGGGTTCCTGTTCAACCCGTTCGTCACCCGCCGCGAGGACCTCACCGACGTCGAACGTCGTGCGCAGATGTTCGAGAAGCTCGACAGTCGGGTGAACGACGTGCGATCCGAGTTCATCCAGCAAGCGTCGGGGTGGTCCGCACGCCGCCTCAGCACGGTCGAGCTGTTCGTCCTGAATATGGACTTCTGGAACGGCCGCGAACACGACTATGACGAGGCAGAACGTGTCGTTCGCGACCAATCGATCATCGGCCACTCGCGCCGGGAGGACCCACACGATGCGTAATGTGATCCTCCAGACTGGTGGTGGTGCGCTTGGCTCCGTCGCCGGGTGGCTCCAGAACCTGACACCAGCAGAGAGTGCAGTACTTGCCCTTGCAGTGGGTCTCGGCCTTGGCGTCGGCAGTAAGTACCTCTGGGACCGCTTCACTGCAGATGATGAACCAGAGGTAAACTTCACCGATGTCCTCGATGAGGAGACACTCGAAGAAGGCGAGGCCGAACGCAAGCTCCTCGACGACATCTCTGAGTCGCACAAGACCGTCACCGCGCCCGGAGCTGTCGAGTGGGAGACGCGAGCGGCACGGGTCGGCGAACAGTGGACGACGACGCTGTATATCGCTAACTATGCCGACTATCCCAACGACGGATATCTGAGTGACCTCTTCGAGATGACCGATGTCCAGTTCGATCTGACGGCCCACATCACGCCGAAAAATCAGGAGCGGGCCCGGAACGAACTGCAGGACATCGCTGACGACCTCCAGGTCGATGCTGACCTCGAACAGAGTATCCGGAGTGCCTACCTGCAGGAGCGCGCCAACGAGGCCGCAGCGACGTACAAGGCCGTCGAGAACGGCGCGAACGTGTTCGACCAAGGGATGTTCATCACCGTCCGGGCCGACGAGAAAGACGAACTCAGAGATGCCGTCCAGACGGTCAAGAGTGCCCTCCGCGACGATCCGGCGAACCTCACGCCGAAGACCGCAATTTGTCGGCAAGATCTCGCCCTCCAATCCGCCGCGCCCATCGGCGACAACGAGTTCGGCCGGACGTCGATTGCGCTCGGCGGCGCCGTCGGCGCGTTGCTGTCTTCGCCGCACAACGCGACGATCCTCGAGGAGGGCGGCGTCGAGTTCGGGATTCACAAGGACAACCAGAGTCCTGTGGTCATCGACCCGTTCGCCCGGGACAACGGGTACGCGATGTTCACCGTCGGCGACACGGGGTCGGGGAAGTCGTTCAGCTCGAAGCAGAACTTCATCCGGTCGATCGAGCAGAGCAAGGACCGGATCGGCATCATCCTCGAACCGCTGAACAACTGGGCTGGTGTCTCAGAGGCGCTCGACGCCAAGCGGATCACAGTCGGCGGGACACTCGGGCTGAACCCCTTGGAGATTCGGGAGACACCCGAACACGTCCAGCGGGCGATGGGCGAGGACGCGAGCCCGTTCAACGAGAAGCTCGACGACGCGATGAGCTTCCTCACGAACTTCTTCGCCCTTCGTGGTATTTCACTGGGCGACCGGCGGACGACGCTCGAACTCGCCCTCAAACGTGCCTACAAGCGTCAGGGCATCACCGACGACATCTCGACGCACGACAATCCGAGCCCGACCATCCGTGACATGATGGACGTATTCGAGGATATGGTCGACGACCCCGAGGAGTTCGTCGTCCGGTCCGACGAAGAGGCAGGGAAGATCAAGGAGGATGCGACGTGGTTGCTCGATCAGCTGCGCCCCTTCGAGGACGACGGACGCCACGCGAACCTCGGCCAGGAGTCAGACTTCGACATCCGGGACGAGAAGGTCATCTACCTCGACCTCGCCCAGCAGGAGGGCAGCGTCGACAGCAGCACGGCGCTGACGATGCAGCTGCTCATCTCGCTGGTCTACGAGCGAGCGAAAGTCTCGGAGAAGGAGGTCGTGTTCTACATCGACGAGGCGCGCTACATCATGCAGGACGCCGCGAGCCTAGCGTTCCTCGAGACGGTGTTCCGCCACCACCGTCACCACGACCTCTCGATCCGGCTGGTCACGCAGACCGTCGACGAGTTCTTCGAGCACGCCGAATCCGAGGCGATCTTGGACCAGTGTGCAGTCAAGCAGTTCCACCGCCTCGACGGGATGGACGAGGAGTGGGCCGACGAGTTCGGCCTGAACTACGCGCAGATGCGGTTCGTTCAGGACGCCGTTCCTGGCAACGAGGACGCCGGCTTCTCCGAGGCCCTCGTGGGCGTCGACGGCGAGTGGCGTGGAATCCAGGTCAAAGCGATGCCCAAGGAGAAGCAGGTCATCGACTTCGAGCCAACCGAGCAACGGCGAGACTCACTCCCCGGGACTGGTGAGAATGCTGTGGACGCGGAGGTGCAGGCGTTCCAAGACGATATTGAAAGCCGAGCGACCGACAACGGACAACACACACCTGAGCGGACGCCAACAGAGACTGATGGCGGTGAAACGGGAGGTGACGACGATGCGTGAGTACCTTCGCGTGACGCCAACCTCCGAACGGCTGAATCCGGAGCGTCTACCGCAGGCACTGGAAAGTCTTCACAAACTGACCTCAACGGACTCGGCGGGGCTAGCTGACAAACTCAATCCGCTACATAGCGACACACCGCTACGCTTCGAATTCCTCGCGCTGAGCGAGGGGAAAGATGACCCCGTCGAATTCTACTACGGTGCCGACGACCATCTGGATACCCTTGAGAAACGGCTCCGGTCGGTCTATCCAGAGACCTTCGACATCGAGCGTACCGAGGTCGACATCGCATCCCGACTCGTACAGCCTGTCGAATTCGACCGCGAGACATTCGTCGAGCACTATGAGGCGGGCGACCTCCAGTACGAATTCGACCCTGACGAGCAATACGAACGTGGCACTGACGACAACAAACAATCGGGGCCAGGGGACGCCGAATCAGTCGCGGATGGAGGAACAGTCGGCGACCAGTCTGCCGACCACTTCATCGAGATCGGCGATACTGCCCTCGAACTCGCCCCACCAGATGCGATTCCCGAGGATGAGCCACTCACGACGCTTGCCAAACCAACGGTAACATCGGAGGGGACGATACTCGCCCGGCCAGCGACCGAATCAGTCTCCCCACTCGGCGTGCGGTGGCAAGGGTCGGCTACTCGGAAGCAGGACTGGATGACCTCACTCTCGCCATTTACTGCCGACGACGAAGCGGAACTCCCAGCCGTCGATCAGCCAGGAGGTGCGCTCGCGTCGCTCGTCGACCATCTGATGGAGGCGACAGCACCAGTAGCGTTCCAAGTCGTCTTCCAGCGACGCGAGAGCTGGCAGTCCGATGCCGACCTTCGCAAGGAGGACGTCATCGATGGACGAGATACACTCGCACAGGAGATTATTGGCTCTCTCTTCGAACTCGACGATCAGTCGGAGAGCCGGGACAGAAACCAGCTGAGCGACGCGGTTGCAAAACGTGTCGCAGCAATCGAGGCGAAAAATCCGAAGCGCTCGTTCACCGCGAACATTCGAGCAGTCGGGATTCCATCCGGTGGTGGCGGTCGCGATGATCTCGGTGAGCGAATGCAATCACTGGTCCCGGTATTCGACCCGCTTGACGGGCCGTACTACCAGGTTGCGGCCGAACGATTACGTGACAGCGGCTTGCGGGCAGCCACAAAAGAACGGAACGCACGAGCGGCGCTGCAGCGGCTCTTGGATCGTGAGATCACGGCCGGTCGTGGGACGACCCGACCGGAGTTCGTCCTGAGTGGTCGAGAACTCGCGCACTTCGTACTCGTGCCCTCCTCGGAACAGCTTACTGTCGAGGGGGCCCGTGGGACGCGTGCGGAACAGCAGAGTCGGAATCCGTTGCCCCGTCCGCACCAGGACCTCATGAGTGAGTTCCGAGACGGGATGGCAATCGGGTATGCCCTCGACGACACTGGCGAGGCCGAAGACGTGCCGACACATATTCCACCCGGACTGTTGCCCACTCATTACGGCCGATTCGGAACAACCGGCTCTGGGAAGTCGAAAGCCCTCATCAACGACATGCTGTCGCTGTACGACAACACCGAAGGGCCGACGATCCTCATCATCCCGAAAAACGACGATATGGCCCAGAATTACATGCGGGCTCACGCGCGTCGGTTCGGAATGACCGACCTCGAAGAGAACGTCATCCACTTCCCGATCCCGGACGTCCTCCCCGGGTTCTCGTTTTTCGATCTCGAACCGTCGATGGAGAGCGGACGGCGCCGCGAAGACGCCGTCCAACGGAAGGCCGACCACTACGAAGAGATTTTGAAGCTCGTGATGGGAACCGACCGCTACGAGCGGGCGACTGTGGCCCCGACTCTCATCAAGACGCTCATCAAGGCACTGTTCGACGAGGAATACGGGCGTGAAAACGGGCTGTACCGAGCGTCGACAGACTACTTCGCCCACCGACAGCTCGAACACGTCGTCGACCAGCTCTGGGAGGCCGGGCCACCGAACGAGAACATCGGCGACGCCCCACGGTCGAGCGACGAGGAAGTCACGCGGACGATTCGACGGCAGCTCCAGTTAGATCCAAACACCTTCGCGAACGTGATGGGTGGTGTCGGAAACCGCCTTGCGTACATTTCACAGGATACACACCTACGGCAGATCTTCAACAATACCGAGAACCAGTTCGACTTTCGGGATGTCCTCGACGAGGATACGGTCATCCTCTTCGACCTCGGAGACCTCCGCGACGACGCTGCCCGGATCATGACCGGTGTAATCCTGACCAATCTCGATGCAGCTCTCAAGGACCGCAAACAGGCCCTCTCCCAGCACTCGGACGACTACGTCGTGAACTTGCTCGTCGACGAGGCAGCGTCGGTCGTGGTCTCCGACATCATGAATGATCTCCTCGAGAAAGGCCGGGGATTCCGGCTCTCTGTTGGCCTGTCGATGCAGTTCCCCGAACAGATGGAGGCTGAAGGTGGGCGGAAGATCTACCTGAATGCTCTGAACAACATCGGCAGTTCACTCATCGGGAAAATCAACGTCGACCGGGAACTGGCGCGAGCGATGGCCCACGAAGAGATGGACCCCGCGGATTTCGCCAATCGGATTCGTTCGTTGCCGCGCGGAGAGTGGATCGCCAGCTTGCCAAGCCCGACGTTCGGTGAAACGGGGCCGTATCCGTTCAGTCTCGAACCGCTCCCGATTCCACCGGGACACCCCGAGAGTGAATCCCCACTCACTGAGCGTGAAGAGGAGCAGTTCACTGAGACACTCTCCTCGATGCACGAGCACATCAGTGACGAACACGGCGTGCCGGCCGCAACAGACGCCTCAACAACGAGAACACCGACTGACGTACACGAGGTCCTCAATATCGGAAGTGACGACCTGGACGTCGCGATTGCGAAGGTGGTTCGGAGTCTCCAGCTTCGAGAGGGCTGCCGCGAGGAGAACGGCTGGGTGGCCGTTGAAGCAGTTGACGACGAACTCAGACGCCTCTTTGACGACGTCGACGCCGAGCCACCATCGTATGATGCACTCGCGGACATCCGAGAACGATCACGATACCTTGATACGACCGTCGATATCGACGCCGACGAGCTCCGCATCCGGCTCACTGAAGCCGGAGAAGAGGTCGCGACACCCGATACAGGTAGCGTGCAGGCCGCCGGTGGGAGTGCCCACGACGCAGCACTCCGCCAAATCGAGGAAGAACTCACTGCACTCGGTTTCACCGTCTCGATCCTCGCACAGGATGGCGGCGAGAAACCTGACGCGAGGGCGAGCCACCCCGACGTTGCCGATCGATTCGCCATCGAAGTCGAAACGACGACACCCGAGAATCCCGCAAAGGTACTCACGAACCTCCGGAAAGCCCAAGAGGCAGGGAATATCCCGCTGTTTGTCGTTCGCCCCGGAACAGACGAAACTGAGTGGGCTGAGCGCGTTGACGGCATTCTCACACCACCCGTCCGTACCCTCCAGAATGGTGAGACGCGATTCTACACGACTGACTCGAATCTCACGTTCAACGGTGGGGCAACCGAAGAAGGTGGAGTGACGGCTGTCCGACCAGCGACCGGGGACGAGAACGGGACCCAGAATATCTGGCAGCGTGATGGCGACGAGATCGTCCTTCGTGATGCCAGCGGGACGGAACACATCCGCCTCGAGTCGCTTGGAAAACTCTCGAAAGATCGTGTTCCAGCTATCTACAGCTACGACCACGCTGCCGACGAGTACGTCGTATACGAGCACGGTGAACAACACATCTACGAGACGAAATCGGCGTTCGAGGACGACTGGATTCGGATCAAAAAGCCGTTCGTTCCGGAAGACGAGTTCTCCACCCCAGAGTACAGCTGCGACAGCTACGTAATCGTGATTCTTGCCGATGAGAAGTCATCAGTCGTCTACACGGACGGGACAACGAAACCTCTCACAACCCTACTTGATCACTCAACCGCCCACAATGAATCAGAGGGGGACTTCAAAAACGACGACGAAAATAGTGACCGGGCGGAGACTGACTATCGGGCCGAATCTGCTCCGGGAGAGGATATGCCGAGGGAAGATTCCTCAGAGCAAATCTCCCAAACTAACGGGAGTGAACTCGATCACGACGCGGACGATTTCGAGTCATTCGTTGACGTGTACGTTACCGAAGAAGAGGACGCGGAACTCCCGAAGGATGATCTCTATAATGCGTATCGGATATGGGCAATCAGACACGACAAAGAAGTTCAATCGAAAGCGTGGTTCTCCCGTTCTCTCGGGGAGTTCGTAACGTATGATACGAGTCGGATTCGTCAAAACGGAACCCGCGTGAACTGCTATACAGGTATTTCGCTCACGGCAGCAGGGCAACAGTTGATTGAATGAAGAGAAATCTATGAGGTACTTGAATTCGAGACGGGTCATCAAAAAATCGCCCGAAGGCGTTGCCGGTCAGGGAAAACGACCAGTAACAGCACGAGAGGGTAAGAATCAAGAGTTAATGCTCGGTTATGGACCGAGAAAACCGCAAGACGGAACCGCCGGTCAGGGCATCTGGGAAGGGCAACAGTATCTAACATCAAGTGAACATACGAAATCGCAGGACGGCACTGCTGGTCAGGGGAAATTAAGAAAGGGTACTCCCGCCCGCATCAGCGGTCAGGGGAAAAACCACCAGACGGCGAAGCTGGTCAGGGGTATCACCGAGCGAAAACCAACTAGGATAGAACGGGGGGTCCCCGTTGGGACCAAGGGATTGGATCGAGACGTAACGCAGAGAGCGTTCTGTGCTGGCTCAGAGCCAGTGAGAGCCATGCGAGGTCCTACGTGAGGATGAGTGACCCTATCGTCAACGAGCCGGAGGCGATTCCGGAGACGTTACGCGAACGCGACCAGTGGGTGTGCTGGCGCGAGGAAGAGCGAGACGGCAAACCGACGAAGATTCCGGTGACGCCAGGGGCTGGGGGGTTCGCGTCAGCAACAGAGTCGGAGACCTGGGCGAGTTTCGAGGCAGCACTCGACTACAGCGAGACAGAGCACGCCGATGGTATCGGGTTCGTGTTTACTGACGACGACTCCATCGTCGGCGTCGATCTGGACGACTGCCGCGATCCCGAGACAGACGACGTCGACGACGCAGCACTGGACATCATTGAGCGACTCGACTCCTACACCGAGGTGTCACCGTCCGGTACCGGCTATCACGTCCTGATCACTGGCGCACTCCCCGAGGGGCGGAACCGGCGCGGGAGCGTCGAATTGTACGACACGGCACGCTTTTTCACCGTCACTGGCGACCACGTCGAGTGGACACCAACGCGCGTTGCACGCCGGCAGGACGCGCTCACAGCGATTCATCGCGAGTACGTCCAGGACACAGAGCGTGACACAGCATCCGAGTCCGAGCAGCGTGATGGCGCTGACGACGAATCACCGACGACCGGTGCAGCCGACGTCGACCTCGAAGACGAGGACCTTCTCGAGAAAGCGCGAAACGCATCGAACGGCGAGAAGTTCGAGCGGCTCTGGAACGGGAATACGGTCGGCTACGACAGTCAGTCCGAGGCCGACATGGCGCTGTGCTGTTTGCTGGCGTTCTGGACCGGTGGTGACCGGACCCAAATGGAGCAGCTGTTCCGCCAGTCGGGATTGATGCGGGAGAAGTGGGACGAGGTCCACTACGCTGACGGGTCGACGTACGGCGAGAAGACCATCGAACGAGCGATTGCGACCACGTCGGAGTTCTACGACACGGACGCCGCAGATCCCCACGGCACACCTGACGGTGTCACAACTGGCGGTACGCCTGACGAGGCAGACCGGAGTCGTGCGTATCTGTCGGAGAAAAACCGCTTGTTGAGCGAGCGCGTCGACGAACTCGAGGCAACACTCGAACAGAAGACTGAGCGGATCGAGACCCTCGAAGCAGAAATCGAACGACTCACCGACGAACTCGCAGCCCGTGATCAGGAGACTGCGCAATCCCACGAGGAAGATTCCGGTACCGCGAGCGAGACCGGTGATGACTCAGAGCCAGCCTCTTTGTTGAGTCGATTCTTCAGTGGTCGGTCCGAGTAGTGGCGCCGCTTCACCGCCATCCGAAAAGCCCTCCCTCGAGCGTTCTGATTCCGTGAGCCGAGAAGGTTAACCAACAGACTCGGTGTGCCACGCTGTTTGTTGGTTAACCACGCTCAATCTCGCCGCAAAACGAGGGCTAGCATAGGATACAGTAGTTCAGGAAACTATTCCTCGAAGTAAGAACTATATCCTTCGATCTACAAGCCCACGTATGTCCGAGACAGACGCCGCCGATGGGCCGCCCCCCTTCGAGGAGCCGTTCAGCAGCGACGACGTCGAACAGCGCATCTACGGCACCATCCTACAGACCCGCGAGCCGACGACGGCGAGCGCGATCGCCGATAGCGCCGACTGTGACCCCAAGACCGCCCGGAAGTATCTGGGGTGGTTCGACGACCTCGGCATTGTCACCCGACACGATGGCCATCCAGCCACGTACGAACGCAATGACGCGTATTTCGAGTGGCGACGCATCAACCAGCTCGCAGCCGACCACTCCGTCGAGGAACTCCAGGACCGCGTTCGTGAGCTGACGACGCGCATCACCGAGTACGAGGCGACGTACGACGCCGCGTCACCGGCCGGAGTCGATGCCGTCGCCGCTGCGGAGGACAGCGACGAACGGACCATCGACGACGTGTACAGCGACCTCGCCGACTGGGCGACCGCCCGCGAGGAGCGAGACCGCTACGAGCGCGCACGCCAGCAACGCACGGGTGGCGAGCGCGAACAGGCATCCGGGTAGCCCGCTCGATGGTGCCACCGACAGATGATGGCGGGAGCCCTGCCCCCATCGATCGCCCCATCCTCGAGTTCCTTCAGACACGGCTCCAAGCCACCGGACAGGTCTCCGAAGCGGTCATCACGGATGCAAGCGGCCACCTCGAGCTTCAGGTCGTCTTTGCCTCATCGTACTACCCAGCACCCGTCGACGACGCAACCCTGACTGTCCGATGGTACACGAACGACGACTTCACCATCCACTATCGAGAGGTCCATTCGGAGCACACCTGGGAATGCCGATGGGATCGGCATCCGAACCCCCACAATACGCGCGACCACTTCCATCCCCCACCCACCGCCCCGACGCCCGGTGACGATGACTCCTGGCCGACCGATCATCGTGATGTCCTGCGACTCGTCCTCGACGAGGTCGAAGACCGGATTGCAGTACTGTGGAACGAATAGGTGACTGCCCCCGCAGTGGCGTTTATCGCGCCGACCAAGGGTGACGGCGCTCAGCGCGATGGGCACCACCAGGAGAGCCGTCGTGGTGTCCAGCCTGGTGTCAGCTGAGTGCAGTCACAGGTGAATCCATGTCTACGTTTAGTAACTCCGAGACAGCGAGTGCATCGCCGTCAGAAAACCACACGAGGCCACCCCGAGAGACCGAGGACACAGAGCCACAGACATCCTGGCCAGACGATACGAGCAGCGAGGATGGAACACCAACGCTCAGGATGGACCAATGTCCGGAGTGTGGGAACCGTCGCTTCGTCTCAAAACTCCTCGTGTACGAGATCACAGGCTACGACGAGGGCGGCGAGCAAGAATTCCGCCGCCAGCACGTCCGTGCAGAGTTCGAATACACCTGTAGCGAGTGCCAGACGACACTCCGGACGCTTCCCGCAGAGCGCCGCGATTACTACGACGAAGTCGCGGTCCTCGAAACAGAACGGCGGGCAGCCCTCCGTGATCAACTCCGCCAGCTGGGGAGGCGGGTTTGGCAGCGCCTTGCAGCACGGACGACGTGGCTGGCACTCGGACTCGTGACACTCGTGACCGGGCTCATGATCGCCCTCTAACAGACCGACAGGGACCGACAGCAAGGGGTGGCTCACAGTAGGTGTTAGAGTAGCGTCATGCTCTCTTCCAACCAGGAACGAGGCTAGCTGAAGGCAGATCGCTGACGTAGGATATCGTGCCCGCACCGCAGGTGTGTCTATCGGCGCCAAGAGGCGTGAGGCGCGCTCGAAGCGCGTGCAGAAGGTGAGTTCCTATGTCTGGTCAAGATATCATCGACGACACGACAGGCGACTACGACCGGCTCGAAACCGAACTCGTTGCACAGGATCGGGATGCGTCCCGAGTCGCGACGGCGGACATCGATGAGGCGACTGCCCGCCGTCTCGTTGGCGACCTTGTCGAGGACGATGTGGTGACGCCGATCCCTGACCAACGCATTCTCGTCCACGAGCCCAGTAGCAAGCCCTTCGAGTCGATCACCCAGCTCGCCGTGTTCCATCGTGGCTGGCAGGCCGCCACCGACGCCGACGCGGAGGACGACTGATGCAACAGACGCTTTCTGGGTGTGCGTTCTGCGATTCACCGCCGGGTGCAGAGATGGGCGAGGCGCATACGTGGGGGAAAGACGAACGGGTGACGCACCCAATCTGTGTCGACTGTGCCACCCAGACGCGGTCGGATCCCGACGAGCGCGACCACCACGCCTGCGACGGCTGTGGGCTCGTCGTCGACGCCCTCGCGGCACTAACCCGGTTCCGCGTCGAACTCGGCCATCTCGAGGGGCCGCTCCAACTGTGTGCTCGCTGTAGCCCTGGTGGGCTCGCGACGTACTGGACGCGTGACCTCACGGAGCACCTCGTGGCCGAGTGACGCTTGGCCGAGTGAGGCTCACATCGTACACACGAAAACGGCTAAGTGCGTTGGCTCACAATGTACACATCATGAGCACCGATAAGAAGCGCGTGCAGTTTCGGGCCCCCGATCGGCTCATCGACCGGGCCGACGCACTGGCCGCAGTCCTCGGGGAAGACCGAACAGATATCCTCGTGACCGCGCTTCGGGAGTACCTCCAAGACGCCGCTCACGACGACGCACTCACCCAGGAGATCGCTGCCGCCTATTACGACGATGAGATCACCTTCGAGCAACTCAAAGCGCTCGTCGGCGCCGAGGAGGCGGCAAACCTCCGAGTGTTGAAACAGCAGTTGGACGAGGACTTCATCGACGAGGTCGCCGACGCTTAGATGTCGCGGCTTATCGCAGACGCCTCCGCCCTCGTGAGTCTCGGGATCGTTACTGACGACGACCCCGATCCACTCGCACTCTGTCTCTCCCGGTACGAGGTCGTCGTCCCAACAGCGGTCATCGATGAACTCCGAGAAATTGCCTCGTACGATGACGTCCATGGACACGCCGCGTCCGCCGTCCTCGACCAAACGGAGTCATTCACGACACAGTCGGTCGAACTCGATGCCGAGTTTCCGCTCGATGACGGTGAGAACGCGGCGGTCACGCTCGCGAACGATCTCGATGCTGCGCTCTTCCTCTGTGACGAGTTCAACCAACTTGGCTTGATCCACGCCTCCCTCGCTGATACCAGGCTCGTCACAACACCGACGCTACTCTCGGTTCTCGTTCGAACTGAACACCTATCAGCTGCCGATGCGCGGCTGCTCCTCGATGCGATCAGTGACGCCCGTAGCTGGGGCACGAACAGTTACGTGCAGCGAGCTCGCTCGTTGCTCGAGGGGACCTAACACCGTGGAGGATCCTTCGAAGTGATTAGGAATGTCCGATAACGACGCTCTCTACGACGTTTGTGAACGAACGAAGAATCCCGAGCACGCATCAGTTGATGACGTGGTCGAACTCGTACTCGAGCGCGCACAGCATCCCCGGACGGAGCACCGAGATGCACATCTCGACGAGATGATGGCTACTGTCGTCGACAGGTACGGGACCGGCCCCGTCCGAACTGTTATCCAACGTATCCTCGTCGACCACCACCCCTTTCGGACTGCCACGCATGACCTCGAGATGCGTAACGTCGACGGTGTTCGTATCGGGACAGCAGCCGGCCAGTTCCTTACAGAATTGAACGCGCAGCACGACGATTGAAATACAGTTTCTGAAAGCCCTCGGCCGCTCGGCATCCCGCGACCACCGCTGCGCTCCTCGTCCCTGCGGTGCTTGCGGGGTCGGGGGACGACCGAGGCGGCCTCGCCCTTTCTGAGTCCACCAGGACGGTAGCTGGATCGCCGAGTGTCGCGGCCGGCTAGACTGGTGTGTCCGTTATGGCCCGCCCCGCTCGCCGCGTTCCGCCCTCCGCGTCGCTCGCGACCGACCATTCCGGGCGTGCGGGCGCTCTCCGCACCGCCCGCGCCCGTTCCGGGCTAAAGTGAATATGGCCTCGGCGCCAGCATTAAGCGCGTTTTCGGTTGCGCCCCTCGCGGGCTTTCGCGTTCCAGCGCTTTGGGCCGTTCCGCGCGGCGAGCCACACCACGGCTCGCCGTGCTCACGACCGTCGCCCTGGACACGGACCCGCAGTCCGGGCCGGACACGAGAAACGGCTTAAAGCTGGCCGCTCGCTCCGGGCGGGTCGGCGCGCGGTGCTGGATGATTGTCTTCCTCGGGCGCGCTCTCGCTCGCGCCCAAGGGCGCTCGCGAAGGCGCGAGCGAGAGCGCGCAGACGAGTCTGTCGGTCGGTGTCGTCGAGGAAATCCGCGATGTTGAGGCATCGCGGTGTCGGGCGCGTGAGCGCCTTCAGGAGCTGAACTCCAATGTCGAGTAAGAACGTCTTCGGTAATGAGGTTTCGGTCGATGAACAGGCTTTCAAGAAACACGATGAAGTCGAGGTCGATGAGGACGGATTCGAGGTCGTCGACGAGACCCCGGAGTTCCGGGCGACAGTCGACATGGAAGTGCAGGCGAAAGTCGATTCCAACCATCCGGACGCGCGAGTCGAGGAAGGCCCGGATCACCTGTTCGGGAAGACCCTCGAACAGGAAGAGCGCATCAAGGCACGAGAGGCCGAGTTGGAACACATCAGTGCCCAGGCAGAACTCAGTCAGCAGGAGGGGCGTGCGAAGCGGACGCGAGACATCGCAGCGAAGCGAAGCGCTGAGCGGCGTGTGAAGTTCCAGAAGCGGGCAGCGAGCGTGAATCCGATGGCTGACCCGGAGCGAGACGATCCTCGTGCAGAGCTCACGCAGGAGCAGTTGGCGGCGGTGAACAAGCAGTCGATGCGACTGGCGGAGAAGCTTGATGGCTGGTCGCGAGCAGCGATTGGCCGGCGGTTGGGTGAAGCCGTCGTCGGTGGGAAAGACCTAACGAGTGCAGTCGTCGGCGTGTTCGAGGAGTTGCAGACGGCGCCGGGACGGGTGGTTCCCATCGGGATGCTCGAGAACGTCAATCGCAAAGAGGTGAGCATCGAAGGTACTGTGACGGTGCTTTGGGAGAGCGACTCGCCAGCCATTCAACAAGTCGGACTCATCGAGGACGACAGTGGGAAAACGAAGCTAACGTCGTGGGTCGCGAGTGACCAACCCTGGATCGAAGAGGGCGAGCGCGTTCGCATTCACGGCGCGGCGAAGAACTGGTACAACGGGCGCGTTTCCGTGGCCTTGACGGGATGGAGCACCGTGCATTTCCCCGAGCGCGGTCGGTGGTGGGAATAGCCAGTCGTCGCAACTCTCTTTTTTTGCTACGTGCCGGACCGACCCAAGCCCCACCTCCCCACCCTCCGCTCCGTGCTCGCTTCGCTGCGCGCGCAGCCACAACCTCGACGACCACCGGTTAACAGATACGCATGTCACTGAGAGTCGGTCACCTCTCGAATTTTAAGGAGGGCCTCATCTATAGAGAAATCTCCGGGCAGATTCGCCTGTTCCCGATGCCAATCACTGGGCATTTCCTCTGGGGGATTGAAATTCACACGTTGCGTCTTTCCCATTTCGTGAGCAGGTACGTATATTGCCGTACCCTCTTCGTGGATGGCACCAGCGAATATATCAACGGTACCATCGGGGCACCGCTCTGGAGAGATTTCCAACTCGTAACGGTATTTGTCATAGTCGCTCGCCGTCTTTACCTGAACTCGTAACAGCCCCCACTCAACGTCGGTTATCAGGTCGTACTTCTGCTCATGACCATGGGGATAAGCTACGCCATACCCGTTTCGAAGAATGTCTGTGGCGACTAAGGCTTCTGACGCATCACCCCGCCAACCTCGTTCCAAATCCATACTAACCTACTGGCAGTGCTACTACAGAAAAGTACGTCTGATTAGTCCCCACTTCGAGGACTGTCCAACTCTATTGAGATGAAAGACACTGTAGTAACTCAAGTACTGTCGTCTGGGCCACAATTCGGCTGAATCCATATTCGTACTCGATAGAGTCTGTTGTCCCCTCAATGGGTGAGGGGCTCGCTGTACTGGCGAGTTCCGTGAACACGGTGAGAACGATGGCAACCAGAGACATCTACGAAACTGGCTTTGACGAAGACGTCCGAACGGAATCGAGTGCGAACCAGTGTCCCGAGTGCGACGGCCGGGTCACCACCAACGCAGTCGAAACCATCTGCGAGGACTGTGGCCTGGTCATCGACGAGCAGCGAATCGACCACGGGCCAGAGTGGCGAGGGTTCGACGAAGACGAACGGGAGCGCACGGGCGCTCCGTTGACGGCGGCCCGCCACGATCGCGGCCTGTCGACGGAAATCGGTCGCGGCACCGACGCGAAGGGGAACGAGATTTCCGGGCAGAAGCGGCGTCGACTCGCGCGGATGCGTCGCGAACAGACTCGGGGTCGCTGGCGGTCGAAAGCGGAACGAAATCTCGCACACGGGCTGGGCGAGGTGCGTCGGTTGGCGAGTGCGCTCGAACTCTCCGATTCGGTCCGTGACCAGGCGTGCCAGCTCTTCCGGAGCGCCCAGAACGAGGATCTGCTTCGTGGCAGATCCATCGAGGCCATCGCCGCGGCCAGCGTCTACGGGGCCTGCCGGTGCAACGGCCTCTCGCGGTTAGTGGACGACGTCAGCGAGATGGCCCGCGTCGCGGAGTCACGAGTCACGAACGGGTACAAGACGCTGAACGAAGAGCTGGGCCTCCCTGCCGAGCCCGTCTCCCCCAGCATGTTCGTGCCGCGCCTCGCTTCGGACCTCGAGTGTCCGGACGAAATCCGACAGCGGGCCCGAACTCTGGCGGAGCAGGCCGAGGAGCGCGGCGTCACGACGGGTGTCCATCCGGCTGGGTTCGCAGCGGCTTGTCTCTACAAAGCGGGGCAGGAACAGGGGCACTGGGTGACTCAAAGCGACGTCGCGGAGACAGGAAACGTCACGCCAACGACCATCCGGACGCATCACGAGACGCTCGGTGAACTCGGTGTCTAGACCGGCCAAGTAGGGAACGAGGGCGTCCCGTTCTCCCAGTGAATCGCCTCTACCGCCGCAGGGAACTGCTGTAGTCGGTCTTCGAGGACGGCGAGTGGATGCGCATCGAGAAACGACGCGCTATGCCGGTCGACGGGCGTGTCTTCGTGATTGAGTTGGATGTGACAGGGCCCAAGGTCCGGATGATCGGCGTCCTGGTGGAAGCCCAGCATCAGATTCCGGTCCGGTTCGACCCAGTTGATGCGGTAGTATTCATCGTCGACGCCGGCTGGGTACCAGAAGCGAATCTCCAGTCGTGCGGTCGCCGCGTCGTAGGAATCACTCAGGAACGTCGTCGGATCGACATCCGCGATGACGTACCGGGGTCGGCGTCGAGATGGGCGATAGCGGACATCCTCACACCCTGGCTGGTTCGTCAATCGGTCGTGAACGTCGCGAAGGAGGGTCCGCTGTGTATAGCGGTCGCGACCGGCAAGAAAGATCATTCTGTGAGAGAGGAGGATTAGCTCGTGGCGCGGTCGGCCACGTCGGTCATCTGTTCGCGGGCGGCTTCGACGTCAGAGTAGAGTTCCAGTGCGTGCTTGATGAGGCGGCGATCCTCCTCGTTCTCACGCCAGAACGCGATGACGTCGCGGCGCTCACGAAGCTCGGCACTTGCGAGGTCACCGTCGGCGAGCGACTGTTCAAGCTCCTCCCACGTCTCGACGTCGTAGGTCGCCTGCCACTCCTCGATCTCCTCGGTGATCGCGGACAATTCGTTGCGCAGCTCCTCGCGGGTGTTCTCCTCGATGAGCGTGCGGATCTCCTCGAAGAGCAGGCTCGTGTAGTCCGGCTGGTAGCGCGTTGTCTCGCCGGCCTCAACGCGGCGCAGCTGACCTTGGTCGACGAGATCCTGGAGTTCCTCGTTGGTCGTACTCCAGGCAGCGTCGGCCTGCTCACTGATCCAGTTGACCGACCGCGGTTCGCGGAGCGTCTCGGCGACCGCTCGAATGCGGTCGCGGGCACTCATCGACTCAGTCCACGACTGGACCCCATCTCGCGAAGATTCGGACATGTGTGGCACCTCTTGCGACAGTGTTGGCGCTGTACTCTCATATATGTTTGTACTCTCTCGCATAATCAAGAGTATCTCGTGAGCATAGGCGTCCGGACATTGAAATGCGATACCGACAGAAGCTATGAGCCAACCGATGCACAACCGATATACTGACTTTGAGGAATTGCGGCCGACTGGCGAGGCGTCCCACATTCCGGACACGAGGCTGGACGACGGCTATGAGAGTGCCCCCCGGCGGCAACGCGTCGCGACGAGCTCTGGTGGCTACCCCGATGCGCCGACGGTAACCGACGGCGAGTGCAAGTCGTGTGGGGCGTCAGTCCCAGACGGCCAGACGAAATGCCGGTTCTGTCTCACCAACCATCTCGGGAGTGACGCCACCAGCACGAACGAGGCAGCGTCGACGACGTGCCTCGGCATCGGCCACCTGGTCGTCGAGTCGACCACGTTCTACGGCGCCGTCGCGAAGGGCGGCGCCGCGGCGAACCTCCTCACAGCCAACGACGCGGAGCCAGTCGTCGACGACTACACGCTCATCTACGATCTCGACGATCCACCGGCGCGCCAGCTGGCCGAGCAATGGCCCTCACTCCCCGACGCGGTACAGGTGTCGTCAGCGGAGGGAGAGCGGCTTCTCAGTGCCGCCCGTAACCGGACTGGGTGGCACGGGCAGGAAGTGTCGGAACGTCAGGAACAGGCCCCGACGCGGCTCTACGACCAGCGTGGGGACGGCATCCGCGACGCGTCGCGTCTCGACGCAGTCCTCGACGACGCCGACGATGCGGTGTGGCTGGTTCCAGCGATGGCGCTGACCGAATCTACTGGCGAAGCAGCGGCTGATCGCCAGGCGTCGTCGGTACCGACGACGCAGGAACTCGAGTGTCAAACCTGTGGACGGGCGACCGACCATCAGTTCAAGACCCACGAGTCGATCCCGGATGCGGCGTGGACGGGGCAACCGATCTGGGAGTGCCGGGTGTGTGGCTCGGCTCGCTACGGCCCCAATCTCGAGTAACCCCAGTGCTGAGCGTCGATTAACCAACACCCTGCGAGAACCGTCGAGGTCCGTTGGTTAAGGCCGCAGCTCCTGCAAGCCCGACGCCAGTCTCGATGGCGAGTCTTTCCGCGCCGGCGAGCGGTGAGGCGCTTCCGATGGAGCAAGAGTTCAAACAAGGGTACCGGATGCATCGTATACTCAGCAATCTCAACCGACTCGACATCGACCGATTGGACGACGCGGATCGAGAGCGAGTCGAGACCGCGAGAGACCTCCTGGAAGAGGTGAGCCTTCTCACGCAGCCGGGCGACGGAGCCGGGGCGGACGCCCACGCAGACTCCTAACTGGCGTCGCCGTCCACGTCGCACCTTCAGCCTCAGTAAGTCTTCCCCACCAGGAGGTGAGGGCGCTACTGTGAGAGCTTCGCATAGCGATATTACAGTGTACGATGGTCAGTGCGACTCCTGACCTTGGAGACCCGTCTCAGACGCAGTACAAGTGTGAGTGATCAGTCCTATCCCGACGCTTTCTTGCATGCAGTGAGGCATCGGTTCCTGATTTCCTCTTGGTACGAAGGTTCTCACACTGCTGGTAAGGGATTTTTTGGAGTAAGTCTGTCAGCGATTGGCAGTTTGTGCTAAGGCTATTTTGCGAAGATATCACAATACTATTGATACGCAAATCGGTATTATGGCGTCCTAAGTTATGTATCGGACTCTCGGTAGTGTGTCCGAAGGAGTTTTGTTTTATTGTCCCAAGATAATACACGAATGGTACTACCTATCGATCCGGGCCAGATTGGCCAAGACGACATCGGTGAAAAACGAACCACTCTTGAGATGGGCCATCGGGAAGCGATCGAACACGTCCGCGACGTGTTTACCGACGCCGGGTTCGGCGTTCCCGTGGAGTTCTCGCCCTCCGAGATGCTCAACGAGAAGGTTGACGCGGGCCGGGACCCCTACTACGTGCTCGGCGCGTGTAATCCCGAGGTCGCGGACCGCGCCCTCGATGCAACCGACAACAAACTCGGGGCGCTTATGGCCTGCAACGTCGTCATCTGGGAAGAGGAACCCGACAAACAGGTCGTGTATCATGTCTCCATCATGCGCATCGCTCGCCTCGTCGGAATGGCCCCTGACAACGAGGAGATGGCAGACATCGTCGCTGATACCGGCGAATTCGTCGAGGAGGCATTCGCAAACCTCTAATGGGATATCATACGTTCGACGCCGGCCGCGCCGACAAGCTCGAAGATGCACAACAACGGTACCGGTTTCTCTCCGCGGAGGAGTTGCTCTGGGCGCTGTCACTGGACGGGGGCGAAACAGTAGCGGACTTCGGCAGCGGAACCGGATTCTACACCGACGATGTCGCACCTGCTGTCGACCACGTGTACGCCGTCGACATCCAGGAAGCGATGCACGACTACTATCGCGAGAAAGGCGTCCCCGACAACGTCGAACTCGTGACGAGCGGCGTCGACGACCTTCCGCTCGATACTGACAGTCTCGACGCAGCCTTCTCAACGATGACCTACCACGAGTTCGCTGGGGAGGAGGCGTTAGACGAGATTACTCGGGTGCTGGCGGACGACGGTCGGTTGGTCATTGCCGACTGGGCAGCAACGGGGAGTGGAGACCACGGGCCTCCGCTTGATGAACGATTCAGTGGTGCGGAAACGGCGAAGCACCTTCGAGACGCCGGATTTTACATCGAGTACACTGCCGTCCGGCCGGAGACTTTCGTGCTTATTGGCGAGCTCAAATAGGGGATTACGCCCGTTTCCGAAGAGTTCCTCGTACGAACGGGCGAATCGGTGTCACGCCGAGATGGAGACGGTCGATCTCGACGATATCGAAGGTCGAATCAGCTGCGAATCGCGACGCAGTCTGCCGCGTCAGGTGACAGCCCCCAGCTAGCCGTTTCCAGAGTGGTGCGAGCACTGTCTGCACGCGCCCACGCCAGCCATCATCGGCGACGTGCTCGAAGAATCGGAATTCACCACCTGGTCTGAGAACCCGTGACACTTCACTCAACGCTGTCTCGATATCCGGAATCGTACAGAACACCATCGAGGCAAGGACGGTATCGAACTGATTGTCTGCGTACGGCAGTGATTCGGCACCCGCCTCGCGAATATCTATATCGAGGTGACGGGCGTTCGCCTTCGAGACCGCCTGTTGACGCATATACGGATCCGGTTCGATCGCGTGTAATGACGTCTCGTCCGACGTCGGCAAGTAGTCGAACATCGCACCAGTTCCGGCACCGAGATCGAGCACAGTCCCGCTGAGATCACGAACGAGATATTCGCGATGTGGCCGGAGAATCGTCCGTTCGGCGAACGCCGTTGCCGGATCGTATATCGCCGCAAAGAGGGGATGCTCCGGAGCTCCGTCCTGCATACTAGTCACTCGTCCCGACTGGAGGTCGAGTCGCGGAGCAGGGGGACACCCTGCGTGGCGGTGTCACTGTTCGATCGCCACCGCGGTTTCGCCCTGCTGGTCGTACTTTTCGCGGAATTCGCCGATCAGCTGACCCATCTTCGCGTACCAGTCGTTGAGCAGTCGCTGCATCTCATCGGCGATTTGGTCGGGGTCAGTGGGCCGGTAGACGTGGCAATAACCGCCCTGGTCGTAGTTGATCTGCTCTTTCTGGACGAACCCGGCCTGCATCAGCCGCTGGACGGAGCGATATGCCGTCGACCGTTCCCGGTCGATCTGCTCCGCGATGTCGTCGACTGTGAGCGGCTCGGTCGTCTCAACGAGGAGACCGAACACCTCTTTGTCGAGTTCCTTCGTGCCGTGAAAACACTCCAACAGCCCCTCACAGGTCATATCCTGTCGGAGCATTTCACTCATCGAATCGGCCATACGTACCGACAGATAGGAGAATGAGTCATAAAAACGTTTGTATAGTTGGTACAAGACTGTGAATCACGACGTGTGCGGCTGCAAACACAACGCGAACCGCCGTCCGGTCACTATCTCAGCCCCTGTCCGTCGACCGCGAGGTCTGCCCCTCCAAATTCGGATCGGGATGCGAGATTAGTTCACTAGATCCTCTCTCGCGGTCGCTGTCGACTCCGACGAGACCATATCCCGCCGGACAGTCATGATGACGCCGCTTGCGAGCATCAGGACGGCTATCGCAATCATCCCCCCGTCGACACCCATTGCTTCAGCTGCCATCCCCCCGTCCATACTGGAGCCCATTCCGGAGTCCATGCCGCCACTCATAGGGCCGGTCATCGTCATGAGCCCCTGATTGAGCAGCATCAGTATCGCGTAGCCGATCATAAGCGGCCCACTTGCTGTTCCGAGGCGGTCAACTGCTGGCGTCAGAAGAATGATTCCGTGGAGAACGACGATCACGCCGAGACCCAGCATAATCCACGCACTGCTGGTCATCGCTGATCCGGTCGTCGACTGATACACTGAATAGCCCCCGGAAACGAGCGCGATGAGGCTTCCGTAGAGCCGCATCGTCGATATCGACGCGGACGAGTGCTCGTTGTTCATTTGTGCTACTTGTCGTGCGTGTTGATCCCGGCGACCTGGTTTGCCGGGCACTTCTGTGTCGTTCCGGTAACGACGAAGATCGCCCCCGCAACAAGGACGAGTGCTGTGACTGCCAGCCCGATAGTGCCTGCCAGGCCGATATCAAGATAGCCCGCGGCCGCAGCGACGCCAACTGCAACGAGAATCGGTCCAAGGACGAGCCTGACTTTTCTGTCGAGGCCACCAACGTTCTTTTCCATTACAGGTGTCTCTGGGGCCATAGTATCTTAAAGCCTTGCCAAGAGTATACAATATTCGCGATGTGGATCAAAAATACGGGCGCTTGGATAGTCGTGTTCGATCACCTGTAAATAGTAGCCCCTACCGAGTCAGACACCACGCTACGTCAGAATGTCTCCGCGTAGAGGCTGAGAAGGTGTTATTCGTGGGGGCTTCTGAGAGCCTCTTCCCGAAGTTCGTCATGTGCTCGCCACGTCCGGGGCCGCACAGCGATGAACACCGCCCCAGCGAACACCAGGGCGACCACTCCGGTAACGATAGCCCCGGGAAGCATCCCCACCGCTGCACTCGCCGGCCACTCAGCGGGGCCGAAGGCCGTCACCCGCAGCACCCACGCACCGTTGAGAATGGCAAGTAACGGCAGATACACGCGCCGCAGCCGGTGAGCGATCGCCTCCTCGGCGGAAATCTTCAACGCAGGCTGGTGGTAGTCCGCGGCGAGCCGGCGGCGCCAGTCATCGGCCGGCTCTCGGGTCGGGTCGAGCCCGACGGCGAAGACGTTTCGCTGGAGCGTCCGCACCCGCGAGCGCCACATGTCGTAGGCACGGTACCGGCGCGCCTCGATGACGAGGAAGAGCCCGACGGCGAGGTTGCCGATGAGCAGGACGTAGTGGGGATTCGAGGGGGTCGTGAACGCCCATGTTAGGATGGCCGCGAGCAGCAACACCGCCCAGTTCGTTGTTCGGTCCAGCCGTTCGCGCCACAACTTCATCCGGTGGACCTCGCCCCGGTAGAGGTGCGCCATCGCACCCGACGGCCCCATCTCCTCGTCGAGGAGGCCGCGACCGACGGCCGCATCACCAGCCAGCTCGTCCGGGTCGGTTGGTGGTTGGCTCATTTGGGGTCCGGTGGCGGCGTTCGTTCATTATGGGTCTCGAATTCGTCGTACTTCTCGCGGAACTCGGCGATGAGTTGGCCCATCATCGCGTACCAGTCGTTGAGCAGTCGCTGCATCTCGTCGGCGACCTCGTGCGGGTCGGCCGGCGAGAACACGTGGTAGTAGCTGCCCGACTCGAAACTCCGCTTGTCCGCTTCGACGATCCCCGCCTCCTGCAGCCGCTGGAGGGACCGATACGCGGTCGTCCGCTCGCGGTCAATTGCGTCGGCGAGCTCGTCCACCGTTAGGGGTTCGTCGGCCTTGACGAGGAGTCGGAACACCCGGCGGTCAAGGTCGTTCAGGCCGTGAAAGCAGTCCAGCAGTGACTCACACTCGAGGTCTCGCCGGAGCATCTCGGACATCGAGTCGACCACTACCTGTCACCTCCGGGGACGGTGGCAACGACGGTTGTGAGACCGGGCCGTGTTACAATCATGTCCCGACCTCCGTCGTGGTGCTGGTGCCCGTCAGCGCAGTCCGGAGCCAGCCTTGCAGATACGCGCCAGTAAACATCCCACCGATCGCCCACAGGATCGGCAGATTACCGACGCCGAGACTCGCATAGGCGGCTCCCGGACAGATACCGGAGAGTCCCCAGCCGACGCCGAACACCGCGCCGCCGGCGAGGACGTTCCTGTCGAACGCCTTCAGGCGTCGCCCGTACTGACGCCCGGTCAGCGGTGCCCGACGGCCGGACCGCACGGCGAGGGTGATCGTCACGGCAGTCACAGTCGCAGCCCCACCCATAACGAGCAGCAAGCCGAGGTCCTCGAACTGGAGGAAGTCGAGGACGACCTCCGGTCGGGCCATCCGTCCGACTGCGAGGCCGACGCCAAATACGAGCCCACCGACGAAGACGACCGGCAGGAACAGCGGGTGCTGGTCGTGCTCCGGCGTGGGACTCACGGCACCACCCCCAGGGCTGCGACGAGTTGCGCGGTGCCGACGGCGATCGCTAGGAAGGTGATGACGCCGATGATGGAGGTTCGAGAACCGGAGCCAACGCCACAGACGCCGTGGCCCGAGGTACAGCCTTTCCCGATCCGGGTGCCGACGCCGACCAGGAGGCCACCAAAGGCGAGCCGCCACGGCTGGACGTCAGTCGTCCACGGCCCGTCACCGAGCGTGAAGGCGTAGGCAGCGGCGCCGATGACGATGCCAACCGAGAAGACGACGCGCCAGTCGCGAGACGTCCGATAGCGACTGAATCGCGGCTGATCGGATACGTACGAGAGCGTGGACTCGAGGAACGTGCTTGCGCCCGCCGGGATGGCCGTCGCGAGATAGATGACGGCGGTGCCGAGGCCGATGAAGACGCCGCCAAGCAGGTACGGGAGCCAGCCGTTCGGGAACAATGCGTCGAGCATCAGTCCCCCGCCGCGCAGTTGTTCGGCCCCAGTTCCATCGTGAACGCCTCATCGTCGTCCGCACGTGCCTGGCCGAGGTTCGTCGCGATGATCTCCTCGTAGTTGGCCGGGCGCGGCGGCATATCATCGAGGACGCGCTCGACGAATGCATCCTGGTCGAGACCGAGTAAGTCGAGCTGTTCACCCAGGTTGCCGAGCGACGCGAGGTACGTACCGTCCGAGCGTGGCTCAGTGGTCTCGCCGAAGTGCGCCGGCCCGACGAGCGTTTCGTCCGGCAGCGTCAACAGCCGTTCGTGGAGCGTCTCGTAGAGCTGCTCGGCAGCCGCCTGCGCGCCTGCATCTCCTTCCTCGAGGTCGGGGCGGGCGACGCTGTCGATGAACAACGTGTCCCCAGTCAGCGCGAGTTCCTCGTCGATTCGGTACGTGGTCATCCCCGAGGTGTGCCCCGGCGTCGCCAACACGGCCAGCGTCGCCTCACCGACAGCGAGCGTATCGCCGTCGCGAACGGTTCGCACGTCAGCGGTGTAAGTCACGCCCCGGTCTGCGGCCGCAGCTGGGAGCACGGCTGTCGCGCCGGTCGCAGCGGCCAGCTCACGCAGGCCGCTGATGTGGTCGGCGTGGATGTGGGTGTCGAGGACGTACTCGACGTCAGCCCCGAGGTCGGCGGCGTCGGCCTCGTATCGCTCGACGAAGGCGCGCAACGGGTCGATGACCGCCGCAGCTCCGTCGTTGACGACCATATAGGCCAGACAGCCGGACGACGGACGGCGGTACTGACGGACCAGCGTGCCGGTCGACAGTTCGACATCGGTGTGGTCGTACAGCCGGGCCCACCCGCGCATCCCGTCGGCGAGGTGGGTGGTGTTGTACCCCGCGTCTGCGAGCAGGCCAGCGACGAACTCGCTGGACTTCCCTTTCGCACACGTCACCACAACTGGCTCATCAGCCGGGATGTCGGTGACCAGCTCGTCGTCGATGCCGTCGAGGAACTCGAAGTACGGCACGTTGATCGTCGTGACGGTGTCGCCGGTGATGTGCCACTCTTCGAAATCGCTCTGTGCGCGTGTATCGAGGAGGGTGACCCGGTCGCCACCGTCGATGCGCCGTTTGAGTGATTTGGGACTCGTCGGCTCGATGTCCGCCTCAGTTTCCGGGAACTCCGTGGAACTCATACCTCCCTCTTACTGACCAGCGTCTAAAAGGATTGCGTTTGGTTTGCAAACTATCTAAAGCTTCGAAACCCTGTTTTTCTTTGGCATCAATAACGAGCACAGAATTATGACTTCTTCGTGGCCGTATTAGTGGATAAAATACGATTATTCGTAATTGAGAGATTGTGGCCGACTCGAAATACTCTTGTGCTTTCGGTTCAAGATTGTAGACAGAGCGCAATAATGGATTCCGACACACCGACCGAAACGCTGGACGTCACCGGTGAATCGTGTCCGATGCCCGTTGTGAAGACAAAGCAAGCTGTTGACGATCTCGACAGTGGAGCGCTGCTCGAAGTCCGTGCGACGGACGCGGGGAGCGTCAGCGACATCGACGGCTGGGCAGCCGGAACGCCCGGCGTCGAGCTGATCGGCCAGTCTGAGGAGACCCAGGCCGACAAGACGGTCTATGTGCATCGGGTGCGCGTCGAATGAGTACTGACACCGAGACCGAGGTGACTGACGAGCACCCTGACGGTTCAGCGACCCGTATTGAAGAGCTGGAAGCCCGTATTGAAACGTTGGAGGCCGAGATGGATGCAACTGCCGGGACCGAGATGGGCGACGAGAAGTCGATGGTCATCGTGGCGACGAAGGGGACCCTCGACATGGCCTATCCGCCGCTGATCCTCGCCTCGACCGCGGCAGCATTCGGCTGGGATGTCACCGTCTTCCATACCTTCTGGGGGCTGGACATCCTCCACGAAGAGCAGTCGGCGGACCTCAAGCTGTCCGCGGTCGGGAATCCGAATATGTCGGTGCCGAACGCCGTGGCGGCGTTACCCGGGATGGACCGGTTGGCGACGACGATGATGGAGCGACGGATCGCCGACAACGACGTGGCGACCATCGACGAGTTGCTCGAAACGTCGCTGGAGATGGGGGTCGACCTCCAAGCCTGTCAGATGACGATGGACCTGATGGACTACGACGACAACGCGTTCCACGAGGGCGTCACGGTCGGCGTCGGTGCCGCGACCGCGCTCTCGGAGATGGCCGACGCCGATGTCCAACTGCTCGTATAGGAACGAACGAGAAGCGAGCCAACAGTTACTCGACACTGCAAGATCTGCCGCCCGAACGACGAGGGCGGCTTCGTGACCCACGAGTTCTTGCGAGAGCTCGCCGACCACCTCGAAGCCAACGAAGAGTTCGATATCCAGACGGCGGGGTTCACCAAATGCCGTTTCCCAGTCCTGGCCAAGCGGTACGTCGTTCGAGATGGCGAAGTCCTCCACGCGGACCTCAGTTCCCCCGACCCGATCGACGAGTAGCGTTGTTCGTCCCCCGAAAGGGGTGCGGGGCGATCCAGTCGTGGGGCGCCCTGCGAGGTGATTGTTCAAATGGGTCACCGCGCACTCGTTGCGTACGAACGGACAGACGGACAGTACACGCTCCACTACAGCCATTGGGGCGCAGCGAACCTGAAGCTCAAGCACCGAATCTCGGCTGAATCGCCGTTCGGTGGCGACGACACCGACTCCAAGTGGGCGAAACAGCTGCTGGCTGAACTAGCCGATGGCCTTGAGGCAGATGCCGTCGACGGCTACCTGGCCGGCGAGGATCGACCGTCGACGGTCGTCGAGCCGAAGCCCCGCGCCACCGGGCTCACCCTCGACGAGATCGTCGCGGATCATCTCGACTATCTCCACCACGAGGCGTTCTTCGGGGTGTCGACGACGTTCGAGGTGACCGCGTATCGGACGCTGTGGTTTGGGCTCCAGTACGACTCGGAGACAGTCGAACAGGGAGAGACAGTCGGGAACGGCGCGCTCGCGACGGTGCGCTGGTACGACGGCGAGCCGGTCGGCGACGGCCACCTGCAGGGACAGTTCGCGGCCCTCAAAGACGTCGTCGGCGATATGCTCGACAAGGGCGTCTTCACGCCGTCGACGGCGAGGCAGTACCTGAAACGGAAGCTGGCCGAGCGAGTCGGAGACCGACAGGAGCTGCTCATTCCGACCGGGGAATCACCCTTCGAGAAGGCGAGTCTCAGCAAGCCGTAACACCAATCCCTTAGTGGATATCGGGGGACGCCTAAGTATGGCAAATCAGTCTGAAGATGACGTTCGTGTTTGGCTTGTCGAACGGACGTACTCCGATGACGAGCAGAACCTGATCATCCTCACCTACGCAACACCCGATGGAGAACAGTACTATCGGAAGGAACGCGCACTCACGTCCTTCACCGACGTCCGAGACACGACAGCAGCAGTCGATGCTGAACCCGGCAATCTTGGCATAGTCGATGACCCCGACCTCCAGGAACAATACGCGGCCGAAGCGCAGCGAATGCAGGAGGTCCACGACCCGGACGACGTGATCTGATACCCGCCAGTAGACATCACCCCGGGCCATGGGTTATGTCGTAGCAGGCCTTAGTCGGGGTATGCGCGAACTCGTCTTCGCTCTCGAATACGAGCCCGGCTGCAACAGGGTGGCGGACGCCCTCGCCGACCACCCTGACGCCCGTGTCCGGTCGCTCTCGCTGCACGCCACTGCCGAGCGTCTCTGGCGGGTTGACCACGCTACCGGCAGCCCGGATGCCCTTGACGCCATCGAGGACGCGTTTCGCACCAGCGACTACTACGCCGACTGTTTGGCTACCGAGGACTGCAATGCCACCCAGACCACCCGCGTTCTCGACCGCATGGACGACACGCTCGTCCTCTACTCCGACTGGGAGCGAACCCCTTCCTGCGCGTCCGTCCCCCACATCGCCCGCGACCACCTCGGCGACGGCGTGCTGTTTGAGACTCGTCACGAGGGCCACCACTACACGTGGCGACTCATCCACTCCGGAGAGGGCGACGTGTCCGCGTTCTTCGACGCCCTCAAAATCGCCGTCGGGGACTGCGCCCAGATGGAGATGCTCCGAACCGCGGACACAACGGCGTCGGGGGAAGGAGTCGACGAGACGCAAAGTGACATGTCTCCGAAGCAAGAGGCCGCGCTTCAGGCAGCCGTCGAACACGGATACTACGAGTCCCCACGTGAGGTCGACGTCGGCGAACTGGCCGAGCATCTCAACGTGCCGCGGTCGACGCTCACCTACCGGCTCCGCCGGGCGGAGGAACACTTGGCGAAGCAGCACGTCGCCGGGGAACGATTGCCCGAAGAGCCCCCAGCAACACGCTGACCCTTGATTTGGAATACTCCAACAAAGGCTTATCGATCTGACGCACCTACCGTGAGGTGATGACAGAGAATCCGGACACAGCGGGGGAGACGAGCGGCGGCGGGCAGCGGCGGGAGCTGACCGCTCGCCTCGTCGTCCCCGAGATGGACTGTCCCTCTTGCGCCCAAAAGGTGGACAAGAGCCTCCAGCGTGTCGACGGCATTACTGACGCCACGCTCCAGCCGACCACCGGCACAGCCAACGTCACGTACGACCCTGATCGGACTAGCGAAGCCGACGTCGTCAAGGCGATTGAAGGCGCCGGCTACGAGGTCGTCGGGGGCTCGGACGCCGAGGGCGATGATGAGGACAACCAGGCGGCCGATGGCGTCGACATCGCACCACCATCGGAGGTCTGGACGAGTCCTCGCGCGAAGAAGACGTGGCTCGGCGCGGCGTTCCTCACCGTCGGGCTCCTCTTCGAGTTCTTCCTCGCAGGACAGAACATCGCCATCGCAAGTGTCCTCGAGTACCCGCTCCACATCGCGGATGTCCTGTTCCTCGGCGCCGTCGCGGCCAGTGGCATCCCGGTCGTCCGTAGCGGGTACTACTCCGCGAAGAACCGGAGTCTGGACATCGACCTGCTAATGGGGACGGCCATCATCGCCGCGACCGGTATCGGCTACTTCGTCGAGGCGGCGACGCTGGCCGTCCTATTCAGCATCGCCGAGCTGCTCGAGGACTATGCGATGGACAGGGCACGGGACTCCCTGCGCGAGCTGATGGAACTCTCGCCCGACGAGGCGACCGTCCTTCGCGATGGTGAGGAAGTCACGGTGCCCGCCGAGGAGGTGGAGGTGGGCGAGACCGTGGTTGTTCGCCCCGGTGACAAGATTCCGCTCGACGGGACGGTCATCGACGGCGAGAGTGCAGTCGACCAGTCGCCGATCACGGGCGAGAGCGTCCCCGTCGACAAGGCTGCCGGCGACGAAGTGTACGCGGGCAGCATCAACGAGGAAGGATACCTCGAGTTCGAGGCCACTTCGGCCGCCTCGGAGTCGACGCTCTCGCAGATCATCGAGATGGTGCAGGGCGCACAGGCGAAGAAGACCGAGTCCGAGCAGTTCGTCGACCAGTTCGCCGGCTACTACACACCCCTCGTCGTCGTGCTGGCAATCCTGACCGCCGCTATCCCGCCGCTGGTTATCGCTGATCCGGTGTCGGTGGACCTAGCCGGTTACGGGTTCACCTTCGCGGGCGACTGGCAGGCGTGGTTCATTCGGGGGCTTACTCTGCTGGTGATCGCCTGCCCGTGTGCGTTTGTCATCTCGACCCCAGTCTCCGTGGTGTCGGGGATCACCAGTGCCGCGAAGAACGGTGTCCTCATCAAAGGCGGCAACCACCTCGAAGCGATGGGCGAGGTGGACGCCATCGCCCTCGACAAGACTGGTACCCTCACCAAGGGCGAACTCGCGGTCACGGACGTCGTAGCGCTTGGCGGTACGAACGACGAGACGGTACTCCAGCACGCGGCTGCACTCGAGCAGCGAAGCGAACACCCAATCGCCGAGGCGATACTCGAACGCGCCGAAAAGGATGCCGGCGATGACGTGCCGAGTATCGAGAAATTCGAGAGCATCACCGGAAAGGGGATCAGCGCAGACATCGACGGCGAGACGTACTATGCAGGCAAGCCCGCCCTCTTCGAGGAGTTGGGTTTCGACCTGTCGCACGCCCACCTCCGTGCCGACGGCGGCGCAGTCGCCGAAGTGGCCCACGAGCAGTGCGAACGCGAGGACTGTGCCGACCTCGAGGACGGCGCGATCTCGCGGTTCGAGAATGAGGGGAAGACGGTCGTCCTCGTCGGCACGGATACCGAATTGATCGGCATTATCGCCATTGCCGACGAGGTGCGGCCGGCCGCCGAACGGGCGGTCGCACGGCTGCACGAACTCGGCGTCGCGCACGTCGTGATGCTGACCGGCGACAACGAGGGGACGGCCCGTGCGATCGCCGAACAGGTCGGCGTCGACGAGTATCGCGCAGAACTATTGCCCGACGAGAAGGTCGATGCCGTGGAGGCGTTACAGGCGGAGTACGGCGACGTGGCGATGGTCGGCGACGGCATCAACGACGCGCCCGCGCTGGCGACCGCTGAGGTCGGCATCGCGATGGGCGCGGCCGGAACGGACACCGCAATCGAGACCGCCGACATCGCGCTGATGGGCGACGACATCAGCAAGCTGCCGTATCTCTACGGGCTGTCGCACACGGCGAACGGCGTGATCCGCCAGAACATCTGGTCGAGCCTCGGCGTGAAGGCCCTGCTTGCACTCGGCGTCCCGCTGGGACTGGTGAGCGTCGCGGTCGCGGTCATCGTCGGCGACATGGGGATGAGCCTCGGCGTCACCGGGAACGCGATGCGGTTGTCACGAATCGCGCCTGAACGCATGGACAGTAAGACTGGCCAAGAAACGGGTGCCTGAACCCATGAACACTAGCGAGGAAGGCAGTGCCACCTTATGCAGAACTGTACCACTCGTCGAACGCGAGAGCAACGAGCTCTCTGAACCCCTTCGGGCAGGTCCAACTGCTCGAATCCCGTCTCCCGAGAACGGGGACAAGAATAACCGTTACTCCGTTTGAAGTATTCCACAATAATGAACCCCTTCAATGCGATCCGCGAGTTCGAAGCCGATGGAACGACCTACAAGATGGCCGACCTCACCGTCCTCGAAGAGGAAGGCCTCTGTGAACTTGATAAACTCCCGGTTAGCATCCGTGTCATGCTCGAATCCGTCCTCCGAAACGCCGATGGGGAGGACATTACCGAGGACGACATCCGTGACCTCGCTGGCTGGCAACCGGACGTTTCCGACGCCGACATTCCGTTCCAGCCGTCCCGGGTCATCCTCCAGGACCTCACAGGCGTCCCTGCCGTCGTAGACCTCGCGGCGCTCCGGTCGGCCGTCGACCGCAAGGACCGCGACCCAACTCTCGTCGAACCCGAGGTGCCCATCGACCTCGTGATCGACCACAGCGTCCAAGTGGACTACTTCGGTAGCGAGGACGCCTACGAGAAGAACGTCGAACTGGAGTACGAGCGCAACAGCGAACGGTACCGGGCACTGAAGTGGGCGCAAAACGCCTTCGACGACTTCAGCGTCGTCCCACCTGGAACGGGAATTGTTCACCAGGTGAACCTAGAGTATCTCGGGCAGGTCGTCCACGAACGCGAGCAGAACGGCGAGAACTGGCTGCTTCCGGACACGCTCGTCGGCACGGACAGTCACACGCCGATGATCGGCGGCATCGGCGTCGTCGGCTGGGGCGTCGGTGGCATCGAGGCCGAAGCCGCGATGCTCGGCCAGCCCATCACGATGAACCTCCCCGAAGTCGTCGGCGTCAAACTTACGGGTGAACTCCCCGAGGGTGCGACAGCGACCGACCTCGTACTGCACGTCACCGAACTGCTCCGGGACGTCGGCGTCGTCGACCGATTCGTCGAGTTCTACGGCCCCGCCGTGGAGACGCTGACCGTCCCTGACCGGGCGACCATCGCCAATATGGCCCCCGAGCAGGGCTCGACCATCAGCATGTTCCCCGTCGACGAGGCCACCCTCGACTACCTCGAACTGACGGGCCGCGACGAGAAACACATCGAACTCGTCCGGAACTACCTGGACGCCCAGGGGTTGTTCGGCGAGCAGAATCCCGAATACACCGAGACAGTCGAACTGGACCTCTCGACAGTCACTCCAAGCCTCGCCGGCCCCAAGAAGCCCCAGTCCCGCGTCGAGATGGGTGACATGCGGGGCCACTTCCGGGAGTTACTCCACGGCGAGTTCGAAGAAGCCCTCGATGAAATCGATGAGGAGGCGCTGGCCCGGTGGCTCGGAGAGGGCGGCAACACCCAGGCCGAGTTGACCGGAGAACCAACCGACGCCGAACGAACTGACGGCGGCGTTCAACAAGCGGGCGACACTGAAAAACAGAATCTGGGACCCCTCACGAAGCGCGCTACAGTGAACCTCGACGGCAACGAAATCGAGATCGGGCACGGGAGCGTCGTCGTTAGCGCCATCACCAGCTGTACGAACACGTCAAATCCGTCCGTGATGCTGGCAGCCGGGCTCCTGGCGAAGAACGCCGTCGAGCGCGGCCTCGACGTCCCGGACTACGTCAAGACCAGCCTCGCACCCGGCAGCCGCGTCGTCACCCAGTACCTCGAAGCATCGGGACTCTTGCCGTACCTCGAAGACCTGGGTTACAACGTCGTGGGCTACGGCTGTACGACCTGCATCGGAAACGCAGGGCCACTCCCCGAACCGATTGAGACCGCGATCGACGAACACGACCTCTGGACGACGAGCGTACTCTCCGGGAATCGGAACTTCGAGGCACGCATCCATCCAAAAGTGCGCGCGAACTACCTCGCCAGCCCACCGCTGGTGGTGGCATACGGGCTGGCCGGTCGGATGGACATCGATCTGGAGCACGACCCGCTGGGGTACGACGAGGACGGCAACCCGGTCTATCTGTCGGACCTCTGGCCGGACAGCGACGAGATCCACGAAGCCGTCCACGACTTCGTCGACCCGTCGATGTTCGAGGAGAAGTACGCCTCCGTGTTCGAGGGCGACGAACGATGGGAGGCACTAGATGCGCCGACTGGCGAGGTCTATGAGTGGGACGAGGACTCAACGTACATCCGGGAACCGCCGTTCTTCAAAGACTTCCCGTTGGAGAAACCCGGCGTCTCCAACGTAGAGGATGCACGGTGTCTGTTGACACTGGGTGATACGGTGACGACCGACCACATCAGCCCCGCAGGACCGTTCGGCTCGGACCTCCCCGCCGGGCAGTGGCTGATGGACCACGGTGTCGAGCCTCACGAGTTCAACACGTACGGTGCCCGCCGGGGCAACCACGAGGTGATGATGCGGGGGACGTTCGCCAACGTCCGCATCGAGAACCAGATGCTCGACGACGTCGAAGGCGGCTACACGATTCACCAGCCGACGGACGAGCAGACGACCGTGTTCGAGGCCAGCCAGCGCTACCACGAGGAGGGGACGCCCCTCGTCGTGATGGCGGGCGAAGAGTTCGGAACCGGCTCGAGTCGTGACTGGGCGGCGAAGGGGACCGACCTCCTCGGTGTGCGTGCGACCATCGCTGAGAGCTACGAGCGCATCTATCGGGACAACCTTGTTGGGATGGGCGTGCTGCCGTTGCAGTTCCAAGACGGCGATTCGTGGGAGGCGCTCGGACTTGACGGGTCGGAAGTCTTCACCATCTACGGGTTAGACGACGGGCTAGAACCGATGGCCGAGTTGACCGTGACTGCGGAGCGGCCAGACGGGTCATCTGTTGAATTCCCGGTGACGGCCCAGGTCGGGACGCCCGCCGGTGTGCGATATGTTGAACACGGCGGTATCCTGCACTACGTGCTTCGGCAACTTCTGACCGACTCGTGACGCGTTCCGGGTGAAATCGCGTAGGATCGACTGCTTTCAGGTATCTGGTTTTGTATTTGGAACTACTTAGAATCGAAAACAGCAGTACTGTGTTGAGGAGAAGTCCGATTTGGTTGCGATCCTCATTTCATTCCAAACACATTCAGCCGTAAAAGTTCCCTTCTGTTCTAATCAATCACACACCCAATATAGCTCAAGCCACTCATACTACGTTCAGCCATTCACACAGCCTCAGATGCCAATCATCAGTTATGAGTTCTCATGAGAGCCGTGTTTGTTATTGCACCGGCGATGGGTGCCGGCGCAGCAGGAGCGAGCGAGCAATCACTCCCGATGCGTCGGCGCTTCGAGGTGTTCGAGATGCACATGGTCATTTACAGCCTGGTAGAAGAATCGACCCACGACGACGCACTGGCCAGCGGAAAGTCGGTGTTCGACCGCCTGGTCGGCGCGGACCCACACGCCGGCGCAGTCTTCGACTACCACGTGACTTTTGATAAGGAAGACACGTCCGTTGCGGGGAAGGCGCGATGGGGTGAGTTGCCGACTGCAGCCCCCGTCGACTCCGATGCCGGCCAAGACCTGCTTGAGCGTGGCTGGGAGGCGACGAAAGAGGAGTTCGAGCGCAATCTCGAACGGGTGAGGGAGGCACTTGACGAACTTTCCGATGAGGAGATCATGCGCGACGAAGATCTCGCTCGGCACGCCTTCCACCAGGTCGGCGCCTACGACGGGCCAACGATCTTCCTGTACAACGAATATGCGAACGGGATCCGTCACCGTGAGCAGCTGGATCGAGTGCTGGAGGAGAGCGAGGAACTCTGGATCGTGCCCGCCGACGTCCACTTCTAACAGATGTCCCGGATCACAAATTGGAAGCGCGAGAGTCGGTCGCCCACACTCGCATACCGGAACACCGAGACCGGAGCTCGGGCAGTCTTACACCGAGCACCGGACTCGTACCGCTACAAGTGGCGTGGCGTAATCCTCGTCGACGGCTACCCAGTGTGGTCGCGGGGGTACGAGACGAAAGACGCGAAATCGTTCCGTAACGAGCTCCGGGAACGGCCAGCGCCCGAACTGAGTTGTCCCGAGTGTCCGAACAGCGATGTGGCAATCGGCGGAAAAACGGCTGACGGCGCGAAGGTTCAGCGTTGGTTCGAGTGTCGGAGCTGTGGGTACGAAGCATCCTCGAGAATCGTGTACGGCGCCGAGCGCTGATTGATTGGAACGTATCTGCGATGGTGTTTATTTTTGGGCCAGAATGGGTGGCCCGTCTCAATCGGGCCAGATCCACAGATGAGTCTGGAAGTCATCGACCGCCACAGCGAAGCACTGTTCGAGTGCCTCTGGTGTCCCGTCTGCGGACACGAGGTATTCAGTCACATTCCCTTCGAAGGTGTGTTCTGCAAGAACTGCAACACACAGGTCGAACTCCAAGAATCCCGAGAGACACGTGGATACGAGGAGGCCGTCCTCGCCTGCTTCGACACCCACTCAACGTGGAACCTCCACGTCGACGAGAAGCTCCGTCGCGACCTACCCGATGGGTCGGCACGGGTGAAGATCCTCGGCGCACCGGGTGCCTACGAGGTCGACTGGTGGAGTCCAGCACCCGGCGATGACTGGCAGCCGGTCGAACAAGGCGAGTTCGACGATGTCGACGAACCAGCCGGTATCTCCCATCTCGCGTAGGGGAAAGCAGTTCCTGTGGCTGTTTTTCGCCCCCTGAGGGGTGCGGGGGTGCTCAAACGAGTAGCTCCCAATAAGACCGATGAGTAGACCTAGCGACACACACTCGATTGAACAGACACACCCAGCGAGCGACTGCGGCATCGCCTACGTCGGGTATCGGCAGAGCGGACAGGCTATCGTTGAGAAACGTCCCGGCCAAGAACGGCTCACACCAGAGCGGAGTCTCGCGCTGGTGAATCACAGTCCCTCGGGATTCGAATGGGGATATGGTGGTAGTGGTCCGGCGCAACTCGCGCTCGCACTCCTCCTCGACTACACGGGAGACGAGGCGTTCGCCCTCGACCACTACCAGGCGTTCAAAACCGAGGTCGTGAGCCAGCTGGACTGTGCTGGGTCTGCTGGAAGCTGGCGACTCACCGAGCCCGAGATCGACGCAGTCCTTCACGAAACAACAGGCGAGCCGGCCGCACCGTCCATCTAAATACCAATCACCGAAAGAAATCCATGTCAGAACATACCCAACCATCTCGTGCGGATGGCGAATCGGCTGAATCGAGCGAACAGACGACACGAACGGATTACGTCGAACGCAGTGATGTCGGCGTCTCCCTCACCGTAAAGCTCAAGCGTGGAACCGGTACCAGGGATCAGGACGAGGTAATCGCGAAAGCGAAAGGCAAGACCCTCGAAGACGCTCGCGAGGACATGGAAACCCTCAGAGAATACATCCACGATCTCGCAGAGGACGCTCGCCAAATCCAACCCGAAGAAGACGGGTGACGACGAGGGCTGTTTTTTGTCGCCTCAGCAGTGGCGGAGGCGATTATCAGTGAGCAATCCAGACGATCAAACAACAGACGCAAGCGAGCTTTCGCCAGAACAACGGCTCGAGCCCGCGAATACGCGACTCATCAACGCTGGTATCGTGACGATCAACGATATGGAGACGCTGCGAGCCTGCGTCGCCTACGAGAACGCGAATCAGCAACGGGTCCAAATCCTCCGCCGGCTTGAACAGCGGGCCAGCGAAATCCGCGCACAAGACGATTGACCCAACGCCCGGAGGTGTCTGTCGGAGCCTCGGTGGGTGGAGGCTCAATCCAGATGAGCGATCGACCAGAGATCGAGATTCAACGACAGACCGCATTCGGTGACGATGGCCAACTCGAAGTAACCGAAACAAGCGTCGAGACCTCGCTTGAGGACTTCGGCGCTGACGTGGATCATCGTGACCGGGATTCGCGTCTTGATCAGCCCGAGGCGTGTGAGTTCGGCGTCGACGACCGACCCGAAGTTGAGCAAACATCCGAGGGAGATCAGTCAACACTCTTCGCTGATACGGACGAGGATCAGCAGACCCTCACTGGCGACGATGCAGCCGCTCGCTGTCTCTTCGAAGAATAGACTTGCCTCTATCGATTGGTTGTCTGATGAATTGTTATAGTCTGAACTATAATAGTCTGAATTCTAACTTTGAAGCGAGGCTGAGGGGCTAATAGCCGGTGGTGGTTTTTCGACCCCCAGCAGGGGCGCGGGGAATCCGAACGCCCGCATGCAACCGATGGAGATGAATTCGACTACCGACCCACGAGCAGTCGTACAGGATGTGAGTGAGCGATGGCAGGCGAGTGCAGACTGCGTTGAGTACGTCGGAATGCGTGTCGAGGGAACGCCAGTGGTCCTGAACCTCACCGCACACGAACGCCTCTCCCCAAATCGAAGTCTCGATCTCGTGCGGCATAGCCCGGCGGGATTCGACTGGGGGTATACGGGAAGCGGACCGGCACAGCTCGCCTGTGCGCTCCTCCTCGATTACACCGACAACGAAACCGTCGCCCAGCAACACTACATCCAGTTCCGCAACGACGTGGTCAGTCAGCTGGTGTGTGATGGCCCGGCCGACTGCTGGCACCTCACCGGGGAGGATATCGAGGCGGCACTCGCCGTATTCGAAGAGTACCGAGCACTCACGCCAGATGGTGGGACGCCGTCATCGTCACTGCCGGCGAATTGGAGTGCGGTGAGTCGGACAGATCGGACAGTCTTCCAACGTCGGGATATCGACCACTACGTCGTCCTCGCCGAAGGGAGCGAAGAGTGGTTGATCATACTTTGCGCGCAGGGCGACCGGGCGTATCCCGCCCCGCTTGACCATCGAACACTTCCGGTCGAGAACGATCCTGCTTTAGCCGTTCAGGAACTCGTCGCTGAGAGTAACGACCTCGTCGAGCCAGAGGAGGAGATCTGATGGAGAACATCCGACTCTCGCGGGCCACGTATCAGCTCATCGAACGCACCGTCACGGCGCTGGAGTGCATCGGCCGAGAACTCGAGCGATACAACGACCGGCACGAGAGCACAGCTGGGAAAGACACAGACGAGACGAATCCCGGCGAATCATGACTGGCGAAGCGACGCTTGACGACTTCGAGACCGAGAATTCAGCTGGTAAGTCCCGCTCGCTCACGCTGGAAGAGCGACTCCTCACCCCGATCTCTCCGTCCATCGGTCTGCGAGTGATTCCCGGTCGCGGCACTCCGCTCTATCTCCAAAATCGGGGAAGAGAGCGGTATCTCTTCCGCGACGACCACGATCGGTGGTTCATCCTCCAACCGTCGGCGAAAGACTCTGAACAGGCGTTCGTCCGCTGGGTGTATCTCCCAGCAGACAGGCCCGAACGGCTGGTGCAGTCGGCGCTTCGTCGACGGACGGTGATCGGGTACGACTACGTCCGGCGGTCGGTTGCACCAGACCCAATCAGATCAACGGTGACGGCGATGTTCGTCACGGAACGCTGGCCCGAGACAGCCTACGAATGTGGATCGTGTGAGACGCTGTTCGATACGGCACGAGAGCACGCCCTCCATTGCTGGGATGTTCATCCCTGGGTGCCGAATCCAGAGCAGGTACGCCGGCGGCGTCAGCCCGACGAGTGAGTTGGAAAATCCTGGGCAGGTACCGAAGCCGTCCAGATAATTAACCAACAAAGTGCGAGTTCTGGGATTTAATGTTGGTTAATAGCGGACCGCGGCTCCGTTTATTGCCCCTCTGAGAGGGTGCAGGGCGGGCGGATTCGCCCTCGCAGACCACATTCATGTCGCTCGATATCAGCCCCAGCAGCAGCACTGAACGCGAGATTGCCGCTGCCAGACAAGCCGACAGCGTGGCGTTCCTTCATCGAGCGCCGTTCTCTCTGGATGCCCACAGGCTCGGCTACCTACCCGGGTTCCGAGAGGACTGCGGATATCAGCAGACTCAGTTCAAGCATTTGGACATCCCCGTCGGGATGTTGGATAACGACTTTCGGAATCCCGATCTGGATCGATACGTCGCCCAGTTTTTCGAACACGAACCCAAGGTCGGCGTGATTGGGGACGTGTACGATCCCGACGACGTCGATAGATACGTGGCCGCCGCACGGGAGATACAGGCGAGCTATCCCGATGCAGACCTCGTCATCGTCCCCAAGTGCCGCAAGGTGATCGACATGATTCCCGACGCCCTCGTGCTCGGCTACTCACGAGGGTATGCCGACCGATTGGCCCACGAGTTCTCCGAGCCGACCAACTGGCGGGGCCGTCGTGTTCATATCCTCGGTGGAAGCCCGCCGAAACAGCTCGACGTCATCGAGCAACTGACCCGACCGACACTCACAGACGACCCACCGGCCGACATTGTCGGTCTCGATTGGAACGGCCTACATCGCGGGGCACAGTTCGGGGAATTCTGGACGGCGGATGGTTGGGACGACAGCGGTCGCGACACCGACCACGTCACGGTTCGCAAGACGGTCCGCCACAGTCTCGCCCGTCTCAAGGAATTCTGGCAGGCTCAAGGTGTTTGGCCCGAATCGACACCACAGGACGACTCCTTCGAGATCGAGTATGAGGGGCCATCGCCGGGGGATCTCGATGGTGCTGCGTGTACCGAATGCGAAGCGAACGTCTGGACGACTCAGCGCGGTCCATTCGTCGCCGAGTATGATACCGGCGTGCTCTGTGGCTACTGCAGCTACGAGTGCTACTTCTCACATCGCCATCGGAACAACCTGGAGGAGATCGCCAGCGAGCAGAGCGTGTACATTCCACCGGCGTGACGCTACGAGTGGTTTTTCGCGCCCCGGAGGGGGCGAGGGCTCGATCCAAAAAGTCCTCCGAGAAGGTGATTTTCCGTGAGTCAACAACAGCGTCCGAACGATGTCTCGATTGACGACATTCCAGTCGACGTATCGAACACCCAATCAGGCGAGGTCGACCCCGCCGAGGTACCCGAGGAGATTCGGTCGATCACTCGTGGACTCGCAAGCGAGCAACCGCCGACGAATCCGCTCGTCGTCCTGAAGGCCGCCCGCTGGTGGTATATACATGGTAAGGGCGGGACCGATCCTGCGTTCCAGTGGGCCATCGAGTGGGCACGACACCTCGCGACGGACACGCCGAGCGATGTCGACCAGTTCGACGCGTTCCTTGAGTACCTCGTCACGGTCGGCTTCGCTGACGAGAAAGCAGCGCTCCGATAGCAGCTCCGATCTAAACCCCCCGAAGTCGCGCCGATGTTTATCGTGCGCCCCCGAGGGGTGCGGCGCGTCCTGACTTCTCGGAGACGTCGTCGTACTCGATGTGATGCAATCCATGATGACAGCCAGTGAGTCGGGGGTCTCGTTCGAGGAGACCGACACCCGACACGACAAGATGCACAGTACGATCGAAGACTGGATCGACGATCTCGTCGCAGACGTCGACGAGGCAAAAGCCAGCCAACAGTTCCAGGAGTGGCTCGATGTCCAGTCCCGATTCCACGACTATTCTCATCGTAACACCCTCCTGATCAAACTCCAGTGTCCCGAGGCGACCCGCGTGGCGGGCTACAATACGTGGAGATCGGAGTTCGACCGGCACGTCCAAGAGGGCGAACAGGCGATCTGGATCTGGGCACCCATTATTACGAAGCAGTGCCCCGAGTGCGAGAACTCACCGAGCTACCACGAGCAAAGTGACTGTGACTATGACGAGACATCGCCCGAGGAGTGGTCGAAAGGACTGGTTGGATTCAAACCAACGGCAGTCTTCGATGTGTCTCAAACCGAGGGCGAACCGCTACCCGAGCTGGAAACCGAGGCAGCTGGTGACGCCGACGACCTGGTGCCAGCGCTCCTCCATGCGGCAACTACTCTCGATATCGACGTCCGTGTCGTCGACGCTGCCGAGTGGGAGCATGGCGACGCGAAAGGCGTCTGCAAACACCGGACTCTCCACGAATGCCAACCCGTCGTCGAAGCGAAAGCCCGCTCAAATCAGGCCGATCTCGCCGTGACGTTGATTCACGAGTACGCCCACGCACTGCTCCATTTCGATGTCGACGACGAACCCGAGCGTGCAAAACGCGAGGTCGAAGCCGAAGCCGTTGCGTACATCGTCGGGCGGTATTTCAACCTAGATACGAGCGGATCAGCGTTCTATCTTGCCGCGTGGCAGGACGACGATGCGGAGAGCATTCAGGAGCGACTCGGCCGGATCAGTTCGACCGCGCAGGAGGTCATCGGGACAGTTGTAGACGGCTGAACACCTCCTTCCCGGCTGTTAACCAACGCCGGAGGGTACTATCCCACTCTGTTGGTTAATTCGTTCGGCGTCCCGACCCCGTGTGTTTCGATCGGTCCCGAGACATACCCATCGACAGTCGATGTTATCGTTCAGAATCGATTCGGCGCTGCTGGTCACGAAGGAACTCAACGACGGCATCGATATCCTGTTCGGGAACCGTTTGCTGTTCGAAGACCCCTTTGAATGCGTCCGCGAAATTCTCCGACGTGAGGCGGTTGAGGACAGTCTCGATGCGACCAGCGAGCTTCTCGGATTCTCCGCGATGCAGATGAGTCGCGATCCGGTCGAAATCCGCGCCAGCAGCCAGCACCACCAGATCCCGGGAGTCTGCCTTGCGGCCACTGTGAAGTTTCACGGCAAACAGCAACTCCCGTTCCGGAATCCTGGCTGTTACCGGGCGCCCGGTTCGCAGTTCCTGGGTGACGGAGTGCTGGGTCAGATAGCGATACGACCATTCAGCTTCCGTCTGGCGACAGCCCAACGCGTCGACCATCGCGTCGAACCGGACCGGATTCCCGATGTCCTTCTCAAACCGGATGGTACGGCCCTCGTAGAGCTCGTTTCGCTCGACATCGGCCGTTTTCTCGTAGCCGCGGTCGGTGAGAAGGTCCGTGTAGTCGTCGACCGCTTGGGCCGGAATGACGACGTCGACGTCCGTGGTGAAGCGTTGATTGAACGCCGCGATCGCCCACCCACCGACGAGCACGTACGGCAGGTCAGCGTCAATGACGGCCTCCAGGGTGTCCAGCAATTCATCTTCGCGTTCACCGAGGCTCATGCATTGAGACGCGGATCCTCGTGGGACGCGTCGATATCGCGGTCGTACTCGTCGGCGATCATCTCCAACGCCGGTTCGTAGTTCACCCGGTACTCCAACATGTGCTCGATTGCCTCATCCAACGGAATGACGGGATTGCCGTCGACCCACTCGCGAGTGATCTCCCCACTCGTCGGGAACAACACGTACGAGACGGTCGCGTCGTAGTCGCTCGCATCCGGCCGCTCTTCGATCCGGCTCGGAATCCCGAACTCATCGAAGAACGCCGTCCACCGTTCGATATCCCGGTCGGCGACCTGGATGAAGATCGGGTAGTCGTCGTGGCCGCGGGCGATCTGATAGCCGCCGTGGGTCCAGACGTAGACGCTGTCGATTTTCGTGTACGCAAAGGGCATCCCGGCGAAGTGCGGAATGACGTAGCCATCGCCGATCGAAGGGGGAACAGCGCGAGAGATGGCCGCGACGAGATCGTAGTAGCGATCCCTGACAGCGTAATTCTCGATGTAGACGCCGTCCTCACGTCGGATGAAGCCTGCGTCATCCAACCGCTCGATCCAGTCGTAGACCCACGAGTAGGAGCCGTCGATCTTCTGGGCGATCCGACGGATCGAGTCGCCCGGCCGGGCCGCGACCATAATTTTCGCCGCGGTCTCGTCGACGTACTCCATCATCGATAGTTATCGGTATCGCATCTAACTGTATTAGTCTTGTCCCCCGTATTCCCTTATAAAGTTATCTCTATACAGACATACCCTCTTGGCTCAGGTAGTCCGATCCGGCGCAGCATTCGAGCAGAAATGAATTAACCAACAGAGGATACGACTGATCGCTATTTGTTGGTTAAGTCTATCAGCGCCCGCCGAGGGGCGGAGGCGCAGTCCCGTCTCCACGAACTATGACCGACCGATATCTAACGACCGTTCTCGACGAGGCAGAGCGAGTCGCAGAGCACCACGAGCAGGTCGCCCAATCATCAGACCATCCGGAACACGAGTATCTCCGGTACGCCGTCCTTCGGCTGCTCGAAGACGAGGCTGACGACACATCGGTGGAGGTACCGCAGATTGACGGCGTGACTGTCGGCTACGGAGAGGACGACGCGATGTGCAACAGCTGGGACGACGACGTCGAGTGGTGGGAGACGGTTCCGCCGCAGGAGGCATGTACTCGCTTCCGGGTATTCTACCCCGACGAATACGACGCTGTTCCGCGAGTCATCGTCGACGTGATGGCAGCACTCGGGGCGTGGCGTGTCTGGATCGGGAGCGCTGCCGCCTGTGGCTCCTACGACCATCGCGAGCGGCGGGAAGTCCACTATCTGTGGCCGGAGGGGCATCCGGTCGAGGCCCTGGTTGCGAATCGGCTCCAGGATCCCGAAGCTGCGGTTGCCCCAGACGGCGGCCGCTCCGGCGACGTGCGCGATCGGATGGTCGTCACGGAGCACTCGCCCCAGCACGACGACCTCGAGCCGCGAACCAGCCGTGCCGTCGACGAATCGATGGCCGTCTCGCTGCTCGAAAAGGGTGGCCTCTATGAGGTCCGATCGGCGTCCGGAAACTGGTATGAAGTCGACGTGATCAGCGAGTCGTGTACGTGTCCAGACTGGCGGAAGCGTACGCCCGATGGCGGCTGTAAACACCTCCGGCGAGTCGATCAGGAGATCAAGCAGGGGCGGGTCCCACGACCTGATGGGCGTCTCCCCTCGAACTCGTAGGATCGCCCAGCGTTCGAGATCTCCCGAGGCTACTGTAACATCAGACGAAACTCCTTGATGGAGAGTTTCGAGTAGTGAGACGGCTGCTGGAGAACCGGTGAGAACAGTTGGCAGCAACTTAACCAACAAAACTATGCAGTTTGCGCCTGTGTTGGTTAACACAGATCGGCCCATGTCCTACGAGCCACCGACGCCCCCAGCGGACCTCCCCACCGACGTCATCGACACACTCAACGGCTATTCACCCGAGCTGCTCCGAGACGTTGCCCACTATGCCGAGGACCTCGCCGAGCATCGCGAGCGCGAGGCCCGCCTTGCCGAAGCGGAGGAGGAAGACGAGATCGACGAGCGACCCGATGACCTCCCCGATGATGTCCCGACGAAGGCGACGATCACGATCAAGGAGATCAACGACAACCGCTACTACTACTGGCAGTGGCGAGAAGGAGATCGCGTCAAATCAAAGTACAAATCCCCAGTGAATCCGGACGAGTAGACGAACTAGTACCTCAGTCGGATGGCCAGCTGTTCGGGGAGACACCCCGTCTGCGAAGTGAAAGACGCAGGGTACGGGAGAAGTCCCGAGTTGATGAGTGAGGATCCAGTCACTGTCGACGAACTCGCCGAGAAAGCCGACGAGTATCTGCACGAAGCCTCACTCACACCGGAAGAATACGAAGCCCTGAAACAGAGTGTTGCGGAGCTCACGCCGATCTTCTCAGCTAAGAATTCGCACTTTGTCCTCGGCAGCTACGGGAAACATGAAATCCGTCGTCTCCAGCTCGTAAAAGATCGTCTCAACCGACAGCCCGGTGCGTACGCGTTTCTGATGGTCGACATTCGAAGCGAGTTGACGAATACCTACCTCAAGTTCCGGCTGCTCGCCGATCACACAGACGTCATCGTGGGCGTCACCGAACACGCTCAGGGCTGCTTCCTCGTCGAGCAGGGCTACTTCACAGCCCTAGAGGAGTACTTCGCGAAGACGCACGTGTTCAAACGCGAGTACAACACGATAGATGCGGACGCGATCGACACGAACGTAGCCGTCGAGAGTCCTACAGTGGAATGCAGACCGCGATCTTCGAGATGCTCAACGATGCTAGGCGTCTCTGCCGGTGGACGACTGAGAACGACCTCGTCGAGTGTACCGAGGCTCTCGTGAGTGATCAGGAATACCCGTAGACAGAGACTAATCGGTTACTCACACCCCCGACGTTTCTGTCGTTTCTCCACGAAATCCTGTTCACTGATGGCCCAGACAACAAATGAACTCGAACAGGAAGACATCCCCCGTTTTCGAGTAGTAAGTGCGGGGGTGAATCCGTGCAAGATTGGGTCTTCGAACCACGAACCCTCACGGGATAAGTAGTCCACTGGAGAGCGATTGCAAATGCTCGTAAATGAAATGTCGTTTAGATTTTGTCAGACACTCCACTATTGCCAGTAAAATCGGAGGGTAAGACGCTATTAGATGAAATTGGCAACGGTGGTCCTGGTAGTAACTAGTCGGATTGATTGGGGCAGGGAGTTACTGGCAACACCGGAGAGGGTACTGGATAAACTGGCACTGACGGTTGCGCGGTTACTGGCAAAAGTGGAGAGGGTATTGGCAGTACTGGTGTTGGCGGTTGAGAAGTTACTCCAGAACCCGATGCCGCTTGGCAGTTTCACGAATATCGTCGAGCTCTCCGAGTTCACTTTCGAGTGCGTCGAGGGCCGACGACAGGGAGACATCAAGCTCGTATTCGTTGTAGTTTCCGCGTCCACTCGACGAGTCGACCAACCGTAAAATCCCGTGGAGGCTCAAATCCGACAAGTGGTCGTGTACCCGCCTGCGTTTCAGTGGTTCACTACCGTGATTTCGAAGAACTGCTTGATATCGCTCATAGATCAGTTTCGTTCGTTCAGGCGTTTCACCTTCTGCCGCTAGCTGGCAGACAGTCAGGAGCACATACTGCCCCTGCCGGGTCAACGAATGCATCCCTTCGACAACCTGTTGTCGCTGGATCTGATGCTTGGCCTCCCGAACGTGGTCTTCGGTGATTTCCGCCTCTCCACCCGCCATCGCGTCGTTCTCGGCGATATCAGCTGCTTTCCGGAGTAACCGTAACGCCTGCCGAGCAGATCCCGAGTCCTGTGCAGAGAATGCGGCGCACAGTGGGATTACATCTGATTCGAGGACATCGTCGTAGAGCGCGATATCGGCTCGCTGCTTGAGAATATTCTGCAGTTCAGTCGCGTCGTACGGAGGGAACAAGATTTCCTCTTCGCAAAGAGTGTCCTTGACTTTCGGAGAGAGGTTTTCTCGGAACTTGAAGTCGTTCGAGATGCCGACCACACCGATTTTCACATCGAGATCCAATTGCGAGCGTGCTCGTGGAAGCTCGTACAGAATATCGTCATCCGAGCCGATGTTATCGATCTCGTCCAGAACCACGAGAATAGTCCCACCGATCGACTCAAGGTCGTTGTAGAGTTCGTTGAAGATGCGTTTTTGTTGATACCCGGTTTCGCTCATCGGTTCGCGCGAAGACGAGACTGTGGTGAGAGGGTGAGAAGGAGAGCGAATCTCGTTCACGAGATTGACCGCTACCTGATAGGATGTGGTGCAGCCAGTACAGTTGAGTTCAATAACGTTGAGATCGACGTCGTCGTACTCTCCGGCGGATTCTTGCAGCTCCTCAAGAAGATCGTGCGTAGCAGCTGTCTTCCCGACGCCGGTAACGCCATACAGAAAGACGTTGTTCGGTTGCCAGCCCTGAATGACAGGACGGAGAGCGGCCGCATATTCGTCGAGTTCTTCGTCCCGCTCCTCGAGTGTCTCTGGCTGGTAATCATCCCGGAGGACGTCTTTATCCTGGATGATGAACGATTCTCGATTGAATCGGCCCATAGGCGGACTCAAGACGAAGAGCCATCATAAAACCAGGGGTTCCAGTATCACCACTAACCCACCACTCGGACCAGTTATGCCAGTACCGCCCTCGCTTATAAAACACACACACTCCACTATTGCCAGTAAACCTTTGCAACAACTGGAGGGGGTCGTTGACCCCCTCTCTAATTAGCGGTACTTTTAATACATTGTATGTTAAACCGAATCCGTACTAGTGAAAACTCGACTAGCTATAGTAGGTTTAGATAACAGTAACTAGACTAGAGACGTGGCATCTTCTGCCCTCCTGTCCATTCTCCCCTCGTTACTGGCAATGGTGGAGTGAGAGAGGTACTTAAACGACGGTGTTATTGGCAATACTGGCAACTCTGGTTACCCTTTCCCTGCTACCATCGTTGCCTACCCGATATTCCAGTCGAAATCTACCCTTCCCGACACCAATCGATCGATGACCGTGGACCTCTTTTCACATGTTTCGCTCGTTCCCACTTCCCGATGATGACCGTTTCTGAATCTACTCTCCGTGATCCCTACCGTTCATCGTGATTCGAATTTCGACCGATACAGATCATCGATTAACCAACAAAGCGCATGTATTGACGGTATGTTGGTTAACTATTCATGGCCTATGCTCGATTCGCGGTCGGCACTCAGTACTAGTACCGTGATTTCGGCGTTTCGCGATTCCGCAAGGGTTCGTTTGATTGCCGCTCGATCTCACCCAATCGGAGACAGGATATTACTGCATTGGCGACGCAGTTTCCGAACCGACGGGTGAGTACTCCCGGTCCCGGCTCGTGCCTTCCGCATCAAGGAGGTTGTACTGGACCATCTTGGAGAGATACGTCCGCACTGTCCGTTTCGTCCGAGGATCGTCGACCTTCTCGGTATAGCGCTCGTGAATCTCGCTCGGCCCGACCGGGCCGTGCTCGCGAACGATGTCGTAGACGACGCGCTGGTGCGGCGTGAGCGAGTCGAGGCTCTTCTGCTTGATCTGGGCTCGAGCATCCTCGGCGGCGTCCAGGAGAATGTCGTCGGTGATGCGCTCGTGGTTCTCGCGATCGGCCTTGCCGGCGGCCGTTCGAAGGATGCCGATTGCGAGGCGGGCGTCGCCGGCGGCCGCGTCGGCGATCCGGTAGAGCTGGTCGTCGGTGATGACGTCCTCATCGAGTCCCCACTTCGCCCGCGCACTCAGGATGTCGTACAGCTGCTCGTCGTGGTACTTGTCCATCCGGACGTGTTCGCTGGAGCGCAGCCGGCTCACGAGGCGGTCGTCGACGCGGCTGAACAGCTCCTCTTCCTTGTTCGCGATACAGATGATCGCGAACTGCGGGAGGCTGTGGAGGTCGTAAATGACGCTGGGGTCCTCCAGTTGGTCGACCTCGTCGAGAATGACGACGGTCCGCGGGCCGTCATGCTGCTGGAGGCGGTCGACGAGTTCGTCATGCGGCGTCGACTGCCGGTGGATGTCGATGGTCGCGCCGAGGTCGTCGAGGATCTGGTAGAGCGTGCGGAACCGGGTGTAGTTGCGCCAGCAGTTGACGTAGGTAGTCTCGACGTCGAGGACCTCTTCGCGGAGCCGTTCCGTGACGAACTTCGAGATACAGGTCTTGCCAGCGCCGCTGGGTCCGGTGACGATGGCTGTGTCGGCGGGTTCACCGTTCGTGATGGGTTCGAGGACGCTGGAGAGGTGGTTGACTTCGGCGTCGCGATGCTCGACTTCCCGAGGAACGAATCCGGCCCGGAGGACACGAGCATCGCGAATCATCTTTCTCTGAGAGATTGATTTCGGTTCAGGTTACAAAAGCCTGACCGGGTTGTTTCCGGAAACTCCTATGATAGTACCATCGTGAGTACCCAAAAACCTACGCTATATCCCGATTTGTGTTCGTGGAAAGTCGAGGCTTCCGGAAACTTCCGGAAACTCATCCTCCACTACTGATTTGACACCAAGTGAGTGATTTCTCTTTGACCCCCGAACGACGGGGTGCCGGAGAAATGGTCATTATGATCGAGTGACAAGCAAATCTAATACAGCCATCGACTTCGATGCCATATCTTGGAGTTCTAAACGGAACACGGGTAATCCCACCGCAAGTAGCCGACGGCACGTCTGTTACTTGTCCTGCGTGCGACCAACCGATGGCCGTTGTACGGTCTCACGAACGAGGTTCTGCTTTCATTTCTCGTCATTTTCGGCACCACGAACAGGAGGGTCGTTCTGAGATGGGCCAAACTACAGGTCAGGCAACCTTTGCTGATCTTATAGATGTCGGCGAGTGCCCTGGTGAATCGGACGAACATATGAAAATGAAGTCGATTGCGTATGCTCGATTGGAACACGATTTCCCTGATGCCACAGTTGAGCTTGAATCCGGTATCGACGGCCGAATTGCGGATGTCCTGCTCACATTCGACACTCCCCGAGAGCCCTATGGAAGGGGTATCGCGATAGAGGCTCAGTATCGGAATCAGGGCAAAGATATCGAGGCAGTTACTGACCATTATCTACAGCGTGACTATAGCGTTGCGTGGCTCGATGAGGGCGATTTCTCAGAGTACGATGTTGATCTCTCCGGAATACTGTCCGTCTGGCCCTATGCGCTTCCGTCGCGGTCTGATATGGAGGGGTACCCGGAAGTCATCAGGTGGCTCTGGCAAGAGAAATCGCCCACTGTTGCGTTGGAAATCCCTATACCAGGAGAGTATTGGGCTTCGTTCGATAAGTCGGATGAATGGGTGACTGTCGCTCAACAAGATCTCCGCCGGAAGAGACGCGCTTGGGCGACTGTTTCTCGCTCACCAACGGGTCAGCTTACTCTTCAGCTCGGAAAGAAGGACTGGGGCTGGGATGGCGATACCCACCGTGTCACCGTTCAACTTGAAGATTCGGATACCCAGGAACTCCGATCATTCACTGATAACTTGGAACGGCTAGCGTTTGGACCAGATCGCCCGAGTGAGGAAGATCGGGAACGCCCTTGGCATGATTTGACGACTGCTTGGTTCGCTGGCTCTCCTCGTGTTACCTCTTGGCTTTCGGCTTCCCTCTCTCCCGATGACGACGTGGTCCTCTCGTTAGGAAAGAAACATCCCAAGGAGACTGACCGAGTTAGTGTTCAGATCGACGATACTGCGACTCAGGCTCTGGACGACCTAACCACACTTCTTGAGAGGGCCTTCGAACTGGAGGCCTGACTTCTACTAGAACGGCTGGTGTTCGAGGATGTGCTCCATAATGAGCCGTTCGCGGGCGTCCACGAACTCTTCGAACGTCATCTCCTTTGCGCCCTCCGGGGTATGATGAGTCTGCTTGTAGTCGTCCGTTCTGGAGTTCATCCAGTCCTCGAAGTCATCGTCCGATTTCATCTTGTTCGTTTTGTCAATCAGTAACTGGAGGTTCCCCACCCGGTCAGCATCTGCTTCTTCGGGGAGAACCGATTTTGGGATGATGTGGTCGATATCGTAGTCTTTGCCCCGTGCCGGCTCATCGGGGTAGTGTGATAGCTGCAGAAGGAACTCGATGTCGCGCTTCCCGTACTGGAGCTCCTCGAAAAGCGTGGTCAACTTTTCTTCGGTGAAACGGAGGGAGGTTCCGTAACTGGATGCCACTTCATCACTGATCCGCTCAAGTGGGAACTCCGAGCTCTCTTCCTCTCGGATAACATCCCGGACGAGTTCTGCGATCTGGTTCGATGATTGGCTGGTGAATCCGTTGAGTCGGGCTGCACAGATATAGTAGAGAATGTCACGACGTCGCCCGCGACCTTTGATTGAGGTCGAATCGAGCGAGGGATTCTCGTTCTGGTAGAGGTAGTAGGCGATAGGTGTGTAGAGGGCGGGACTGAGGATGTAGGTCACCGTCGGATAGTAACTATTCAGAAGCTCAGCGAGTTGTTCCATCGTGTTCGAGAACGTATCGGTGAGCCAGATCTCCTTCAGATTCCGCAGCAAGTCGAGTGTGTAGTTGTCGAACCGATACTGGATCTCGTTGCCGTTGATTGCGAGCAGTACCTTCTGGACGTGCTTCGTAGCAAAAGGAGCGTTCCCACCGTCGATGATCCCGTTCAGTTCGTCGACCATCGAGTGCACCTCGTCCCGTGCGTTGATTTCCGGCGGCTCCTGTTGCCAGCTACTAGTCATCAACGACAGGAGGATTTCGGCACGATTCGGTGTCACCCCTCCCTGATTGATCCGTACGAAGACGTCGCGAACACGGGTGATGTCGTTCTCGTCTTCGGTAAAGAAGTGGAGCTTCTCGTCCTTGTGGACCGCTCGATAGAGGTCCTCGAAATTACGCTGAGCGTTGAGAATCAGACTATCTGAATTCTCTATCTCGGGGTGGTTCTCGACCAGCTCCTGGATCTCTCCCTCAATTTCCTGGCGTTCTGCATAGAAATCGTCGTTGTCAGAGATGGACATGATTCGGTTGACTGGATACCAGTATGCATTCGCGGTTGCGGACTGCTCAGAGCGGAAGGAGAAGTCGTATTTATTGCCGAGTTCCGAGTCCGCTGTCTGCGGGTCCGAGAGGAGGTTGAGATAGAGTCGCTTCTGAACCCACGAACTGGCCTTGTTCCGAGGGTGGTTGTGTTTCCGCTCGTAGAATGATCCGGTCAGACCGATATTGAGCGCGGTCAGTCGCTGCTGGCCGTCGAGGACTAGTTTCACCGGTGACGGGAGTGGGTCTTCAGAATTGTGCGGGGGGTTTCGATGGGTCGGTGTTGTGAGTGACTGGGGAAAATTTGGTTCGTCGACGTAGTGGGTGACGAAGCGATATTTGGGCTGAGCCTGTGCTTCCTCAGCCGAGAGGTTCCACTGAAGGAGCGCACCGATCGGATAGTCCCGTAACAGGGAATCAAACAGATCCACGATGTCACTCGTTTCCCAGACGAACTCCCGCTGAATCGCGGGTAAGAGATAAGAATAATTTATGTTTTCCACGACCTCAGCGATCCGCTTGGTTTCCATATTCCGTCTTGTGGTATGCTGGTTTTATATATCTACATAGTGGTGGTCGCCTATCATTTATAACGAAACAGAGCAATTTCTGATACGGAAATGAGCTTGAATATCCCACTTCCTGCGGGTCTCGGGGACTATGCTTGGCTCGAAACTCTTGTTCAACGTGAAGAAATTGATCAAACGATTCCTCTCTATATCGAAGCTGATGACGGGATTGAGGTCGTCGCTGTTTCCCTTCTCTGTGAAGATGATCTTCGGATGATCTACCGGGCACCTAATGGCTGGCAATTGCTCACAGAATATGAGTTGTCCGAGGACCCGATTATTCACGTAGACGACCTCCTTGATGCTGTCGTTGCATTTGTGGGAACAGACGCGAGAGTTGTTCAAAAACTCGCTCAGGAACTCGGTGAGAAGTTAGAGGAGCATTGGAAGATGGGATTTGTTCCGTATAGTCAATCTGGGAAGGGGGACAAATTTGAGGAACTTAGACAGGACTGCAATTGCTCAGGGATTGACGACCCGTCAATTGAGCGTGTTCCGGGAATGTCCGAAATCGAGGAATCAGCAGAATTTCGCTGCCATAACTGTATGAGCTTATATGGTATCGAGTATCAGGGTCGTAGAATCGATCTTGATGAGGTGTTCAGTGCTGAGTGGCTCTTCACGAATTCGACTCCGGATGACATCGTGGAGATCGGTGCCGAAGATTCATTTCTCGTGTATTCTGATGGTCGACCAATAGACAAAACAGAACGAGTCATCGGCGCGATGACTAGCTATGGTGGTGACACGAGTTCTTCTTTTGCCCGATATATCCCTGAGAACCACCAGGGATTGCTCTATATTCGAGATGACGACGCGGCTGGGTACGTCACTTGGGAAGAGCTGGATGGAATACAGGTTCTTCGACAGCTGTATGTCCGGGATCATTACCGGCGCCGGGGGATTGCTGAGGAATTGATTCAGACTTGGTGCCAGGAGTACTGCGAGGATGGTGTCTACTACATCGACGAACCGAACGACAAGAGCCGATCTCTGTTTTCAAAACTGGGTCATATTGACGGTGACGGTGAGTACGAAGCGATCGAACTATACCCGATTCGCGGAGTTGGAAATAGTCTCGACGGTAGCCAGACTCTCCCTCAATAGTTCATCCACGCTCTCATCAACTCAATCAGCCAGATCTCGAATTCCCTCTACCACACTCTTTCCTTGCCAACCCACGATCTGATCTGCGTGGTCTTCAACGAAATTGGGCATCTGCTCGTTTCCGCGCGGTGTAACACCCAGAATAGGCTTGCTCTCGATTTCAGCTAAAATAGTTTCTTTCTTGATCCATTTGCTGTGTGCTACGTACATTCCCCCGAGTATTATTACGACCGTAGCTGGCTTGATCTGGTCTTCCCGGAGCGCCTGTTCCAGCTCCTCTTCGGTGTCAGCATCGATCTCATCCACCTTCGGTACTGAGTAGTTCCGGAAACTGAAATTCGGGTAGTCGCGAAGTAGTTCTACCATCCGATTGTACTCGTCGCTGTACTCCCAAGAGTGCGAGATGAACAGTCGGTATTCGCTCCGACGGTTGCTTGAAGATCTGCTGTTGAAGCTCATAACTATATGCGAATTGTTGACGGCTTACCCGTTTAGTACTATGGTCCTCTCTGATGCGGAATCCAAATCTGCCGATATTCCAGGGGGGAAGAACTTATACTATTTAAAAACGGATTGTTCATACGGTTATGAGCCAAGACACCTCCTCCCCATTGAAAACCACCTGGGAGGCTGCGTTTGATGATATTCGTGGCAGTCCAAACCCCGAATCAGCTGTTCGATTCGTTCTGAAGTCAGCTGTTAACGATCTACCTACCGGATTCTATCGCGATGATGGAGACCGCCTACTGCCGACCTACAAAGGGAACGATCTCGGAAAGGAGTTCACCGTTCGAGAACTCGGCCCCGTTTATACAGTAACGCAATCTGGGGATAACAGTCTCCCTGAGTTCAGTTCCTCTCAATCGTCGCTCTTCGAGCCGAATGACCAACAGTCGGGCCTTGTCCCGACCGACAATTCCCTGAGCCGCAGTTCTACCGACACTCAGAACCAGCAGGGTCTCTCGTCTGGACAAAAAATCGCTGGCGGTGCTTTGCTCCTATATGCTGCCTACAAAGGGCTGGAAGCCTTGGCCTCTGCAGGCTCGTCGACTCAAGAGTCCTCTTCCTCCTCAGGCGGAAATACTGGGCAATCACTCCCTCGCTTAGCACGCGCTGCAACTCGACTTGAGGACAAGCAGTACAACGTTTTTGTCTCCCACTCGTGGGAGTACGACGAACACTACGAGCGTATCGTTGATTTCCTTGATGAGGTTCCGTCGCTCAAGTGGCAGAATCATAGTGTCCCTTCAACTGACCCCCTGCCCGTGGATACCGACTCTGCCCTTCGCTCTGAACTCCGGAACCAGATGAAAACGGCGTCGGTTGTCGTCGTAAGTAGTGGAATGTACGGTGCTCACAGCACTTGGATCCCGGAGGAGCTGGAACTCGCCGATGAACTGGACAAGCCGGTGATCGCAATCATTCCAGAGGGGCAATCGAAGGTCCCCGAGAAAATCCAAGAAGTCGCAGATACTCAGGTAGGATGGCGAAAGGCCTCGCTAGTCGACGCACTCGCTGAATATGCCTGATTCAACCGACGAAGCGGCGGTTGATCTCTCAGAGGATGGCGCCGATACTGACGATGGAGACACGCCCGAAACAGAACCTGAACACTCTGAAGAGGTCACTGGAGGGGACCCTGCTGAGCCATCTGAGGAGGAAGATGTTACAACTGGACCGCTGGCTAATCTAAGTGAGGACGAGAAGAATCGACTGATGGAGCAGTACATACATTACGGGGAGGTTGCGATCGAGACAGCCAATCAGCGAGTCCAGATGAACCGCTTTTTCGGTCTGATTTTAACCTCGATACTGGCCGGTCTCTTTGCTCTCGCCCGCGGCAACCTCACGACCACTAACGCTGCGATCGTTCTCTTCACATCAGGATTCGGCAGTCTGATTTGCTACTTCTGGTATCAGAGTCTTCAATCATACCGCCGGCTGAACAAAGCTCGATACGCCATCCTGAATGAGATCGAGTCGGTCCTGCCTGTTCGTATGTATCTCGATGAATGGCGATATTTGAAGCGAGAGAAGCCTGACCCGGAAATCGTTGATCCCCGTCCAGCTGAAGATGCTGACCACCGCTCACATACGATTGTGGAACAGTGGTTTGTTCGCCTATTGGCTGCTGGATACATATCTGTCGGAGGGTATGCCGGAGGATTCATTTTTACTCCCCAAGTGAAGAGGTTCATCCCATCACTGCCGGATCCATCGGTAGTTGGTTTTGGTGTTGGTGGCGTCCTCTTGCTCGGCTTAGCTATCCTCTTTAGGATTCAAACCCGCTGAGAATACTATGAGACGCTTCGAAACCGGTGATTCGGTCCGAATCGATATCCCGGACGAGACAGATCCAGATCACGAGCGCCTCCATGGACGTCGAGGAACAGTCGTTGAGATCATCTCAGACGATGCGGGGGCTGTGACTGATGATCAACGAGAGGGCTATCTTTTTCGGGTTAAAATCGCTAATGGTGACACCGTTGACGTCCGCTGGCGGGATCTTCGGCCAGTTTGATTGGCTATTGTCTGGTGCTATTTCTGTAGGGAGGTCACTAAACACTAAGTTCGCGTACTGAATACATCTCGGCATTACGATGCTCTCACTTCCTCCGCTTGTCGATAACGCCAACAGAACACTAGAAGACGCTTACAAGCGGATCATTCCTCAGATCGAGGAAGGCCGTATCGCAACTGGCTACTTTTATCTCTCAGGATTTGACCTCTACCGGGAAGACCTTGAAAACCTGGCTGACCCCGATGAGCTCGGCCACGCTCCGCTTCGGATTTTGATGGGCCGTCAGACGAATAGGGGAACTGCTGACGAAATCGGTGAGGGACAGAATCTCAAAGAGGAACTCAAAAGAGAGGTGAGAGAAAGCATCTCGGAGCTGAATAACGCTCAGATCGGCCGACTGGACCGGCTACGAGACTTTATCGCCGAAGGCGAGGTGAGCGTCCGTGTGCGAAATCCTGAAAATGGTTACTTCCACGCAAAGGGTGCATCATTTCGAGCGCCACTCGAAGATGACGAAGATTGGGGACACGACGGGGATGAAGACACCCGCCCATGTGCTACAGTTGTCGGCTCCTCGAACTTCACCAAGAGCGGCCACCAGAACAACATCGAGCTGAACCTCACGAGTCAGGATCGACACAAGGCCGAAGCGTTCGAGGAGTGGTACGACAACCAGTGGGCCAACGCCGAGGAGTTCAGTGAGGAGATCATCCGAATCATCGAGAACAGCGAGGAGTACCAGGACTGGAAGAAACAGCAGGAGGACGAGTCCGACCAGGAGACGTCATCCGAGGAGCTGGGCACGTATCTCCAACCGTTCGAACTCTACAAGCTGCTCGCCTACGACGAACTGAGTGGGAACGTCAACATCCGTGACAGCCCACTGTACTACTTCCAGAAGCTCGGGTACGAGAGTGCAAAGGAGAAGCTCTCCCAGTTCAACGGGTGCATAGTCTCCGACTCGGTCGGCCTGGGAAAATCATTTATTGGCGGTGAACTCCTCCACGACTACCGCCAACGTGGCGACCACTGTCTCCTCATTGTCCCGGCCAACCTGACTGATCAGTGGGAAGACCTACTCCAGAACGACACTGACGAAGACGGCAATCCGTACTTCGGGTTAGAGGTAGACGGCACGCACCTTGACGTGATGAGTATCAGCAAGTTCCAGAATCTCTCCTACGACGAGGTGCAGGACCTCAAAGACGAGTTCGACGTCCTGCTTATCGACGAGGCTCATCGGTTCCGGAATTACGGGAAGTGGCGACCGAATCCGGACCACGATGATGACTACAAGGGGACGCGACGACACGCGAATCTCAGGCAACTCCGCGGAAAGACGATGATTATGCTGACCGCGACCCCGATCAATAACAGCGCTACCGACCTAAAGAACCTCATCAGCTTGTTCACCAGCCCGGAGGAACTTCGGAACAAGGCGTCACTCGACTTTGATGCGTTCGACGAATATATCGAACTCTCGGAGACGCGAAAACGCATTGCATCCGGGAAAGAGGAGGTCGACGACGACGAACAGCAAGAAATCACCGAGCAGCTACAGCGACACTCCTCTGAGATTTCGAATATCTTGAACGAAGTGATGGTTCTCCGGACGCGTAAGCACGTCAAAGATCAGATTCAGGACAGCGAAGACTTCGAGATGAGCTTCAAGCCGCCGAAACTCAACAAGCAACAGTACTCCCTGCCGGCGGCCTACCAGCCAATATATCGGATGCTTCCCGACGTGATGGACGCCCTCCACCTTCCCCACATCACAGTCAAAAACCCGAAAGCGGGGAGCACGCTGAAAGCTCTCTACAAGCTGAACCTCCTCAAACGGCTCGAGTCCTCAACGTACGCGTTCGTCCAGTCGATCGAGACGCTGCATCAGAGCGAACGCCAGCTTCTCGGTCTTCTTGGTGAACTCCCCGAAGACGAAGACATCGATATGCTCCGAACTGTTCGGGAGGGGGATGACTCTGAACTCGGTGACTTTGTCGAAGGAGCCGACGCTGCTGAAGATCTCGAACAAACACTCGAAGAATTCGGCTTCGATACCACCGCTATTCAATCGGAAGAAGGAGCTGATACCGAGGGAGATGAACTCGCAGACGCCACCATCGGCGAGGTGAAGACGTACATCAGGGAGGACCTCACCCTTCTATCGTATTTCCTCTCGCAGTTCATCGGTGATGTCGCCCGTGATGCGGGTGATGTGAGTGATTATGCGGTTTCCACGCGGCAATGGCTCGCTGACCACGACGCTGGTGTCCTCCCAGATATTCCTGAAGAAGAGATGAATCCGATTCTCTACCCGAATAGTGATCTGAGCGAAGTCGACCCCGCCACACGCGACTTTTACGAGGCCGTCTTTTCACTCCGCGAGTTCCGCGATCCGAAGATCGACCGACTTGCAGATGTCCTCACTAATCACGATCAGAAGGTGCTCATCTTCACGCAGTATCGGGCAACTGCAGACTATGTCTATCGAACCCTCTGTGACAACGAGGATTCACCACTCACAGAGGCGAACAGTGCCGTCGTCAAGGGCGGTGACGAGAATAAGCAGGACATCATTCAACGCTTTGCACCCGAAGCGTCAGGCTACCAGCAAACGCTCGCCGAGTCGGGGGACTCAGAGCTACAGTACGTAGTGGCCACTGACACGCTGAGTGAAGGGGTTAATCTTCAGGACGTTCATGTGGTGGTCAATTACGACCTGCCGTGGAACCCGATGCGGATTGTCCAGCGTGTCGGGCGAGTCGACCGGATCGGGAGTACCGCCGAGAAACACGTCCACAACTTCTACCCGGACGGCGACATCGAGGCGGCGATTAAGCTCCTGAAACGCCTACAGGCAAAGATCAACGATATTGCGCTCATCGTCGGAAAGGAGAACAACATCCTCGATCCGAACGAAGACCAGATTCTTGAAAAGACAGGTGTAGACACGGAGAAGACTATCGGGGAATTACAGGTGGACGAGATTGAGGACTCTCTCCAGAAGTCCCGTGAAATTGACGACGTGAATGAACTTGACGACACGAGCAAGAATCCGCTCCTCCGCAATGCTGGGAGTAATGAACACGCTGCGTTCGAGCGGTACCTTCTGAAGCGAGAACTGAACGAGGATTATGACCTGACTGCGGAAGACTTCGAGTACGCTGAGGACTTCTTTAATGACCCGCCCGAAGAACGAGAATTCCTCTACACGAATGTAACTGACCACGATGCCGGTCCTCGTCCGGGCGTGTTCGCCCTTGCCCACCTCTGGTTTGACGATGATGACCACGAGTCCCCGCTTGGTCGCGTCCGTCGTGCTTTCTACTACAAGCCCTTCGCCGACGAGGTCAATGAGCGGCCCGTGAGCACGCTCAATATTGACCCTTCAGTTGACGGCGAACCGATTACCGGGCATCCAGATACGGTGTTATCGAATCGTGGTGAAATTCAAGCAGTGCTTGACGAGCGTCTTGAGGTGATTCGAGAGGGCCAAGTTGAGGGTGCTTTCAAACAGGGAGAGGCCTTCTCGAAGGAACAAGAGACGATCCTCGATTTCATCAGTCACTACGTTCAGCCGAATCACGGCGATGAGCCGGCTCCTGTTGAAGAGTTCGAAACGATAGGAGAATGGGCTACCGACATTGAAGCGCGGCTGCAGGAGGTAAAGCTGGCGAACACGGATGAAGACCGAATTCTACGGGAAATCTTTCGCCAGAACGAGCAGTACGACTCTTTCCCAGAGTGGCCGACCGGGGAGTTCCTCAGTCAGCTTGAGAAGTTCTTGGAAGAGAACGTCGAAGCCTCTACTGAATACCAGACGAAACTAATGGGAGAGAGTGATGTACAAGCGAAGCTCGTATGCTGGGGCGTTGTCGGACAGTGATTCGGGAGCTACGGTAGGGGCCCCTTCTGATCCAGTAAATCATATTTCTCCAAGACCAGATCGAAGTACATCTCGTCCATCAGCTTCGGACTCTCAACGCGATGGAAGTCGTCGAGGACAAACTTCACGTCACGACGTTCCAGGCCATACGCGTGGAATGCGGCCGCGTCGATTTCAGCCTGTAATTCTCTGCGTTCCTGGTTTTCTACCGCTGCCTCGATTCCGCCGAGTCGCTCACGCATTTCTTTGAATTCTTTCCCGTAACAGTTCAATCGGGCAGCTCGTTCAGCGATATAATGGAACCAATCATCTCCGTCGGTGAGCCGTGGTAGCTGGGATTCCAGCAGCTCGCGCTTGACGATGTGCGTCTCGACTTTAGTTCGCATCAGGAAATCGAACGCAATGCTGTTCAGGAGTCCCGTTGCCACGAAGAGTTCTTGATCCGTAAATCGCCGGACGTAGGGTGACCGAAGTGGGGACTCTGTGAGGTGTTCCTCTTCCGGTTCAATAGCGAACGGCTTGAACGTGTTAATGGTGTGGAGACAGATGACGTCCTTCGGAAGTACCGTAGCTATTATCGTCCGCTCGTCCCGGGATCGAGAAACGTCTCGAATACCGATTCGGTATTCAGTGCAATCGAGCAGGACATCTTCTTCCTCAAGTCCGTGACTACGGTGTTCTTCGAGTAGTTCATCTACGAATTGAACTTGAGACTTCCTCGTCTCTGAACCTCCAAAGGCGTCGTAGATTGCCCGTTTGAGATTACCCCTGTTGAATTTCTTCTCTCGAACACGGTACTGAGCACTATTCGGTGGATCGTACATCCCCCGACTCCAGTACTGCGGTCCATCTAACGCATCTGTGTGGGTATTATCGTACTGAAACTGATGGATATTTTTGCCGCCATAGACGGGATAGTCGGCCTCCTCCGGCGATGTCAGGAGCCTATCCTTATCAGTCGATTCAACGAACTCCTTAGTGAGCATATCAACTGTCCAAGCCTCCTCTAAATCTTCACCCAAGGAAGGCTGCTCAACTACCTTCTCCAAGACGCTTACTTCGATCTGCGAGGTGATGGATGGGAAGATTCCCCCTTCTGGAGAATAACTGACGAGTACGTCGCGCGGAATGTTGACTGCCTCATCTTCGATCCTGTAGACTATATCCATGTCACGTTGGTTGAATATCCCCCGAAGGGCTGATGTCTTCCCCCCATATTCGAACGTCAGAATCGCGAACCGGTATCTATCGTCGATGGCCTCAAAGATTCCCTTGTTCTCGAACCCGATGAGATTCTCCACGTCCGTATGGTCCAGCAGATGCATTCGGAGGTCTTTCCCCATTACTCCCCCGAAGATAGTACCGGGGAGGAGCAGACTCACCTTCACGCCGTCTCTGGAGAGTCTGAAGACCCGCTCAAGAAATAGAGCTGAAAGTTCGTTCTTTGTCGGCATCGTTCGACCCCCCACCACCGGAGATTGGAGCTTATAGACATCTCCCTGCGTGAAGAAGTCTGCCTGAGTTTCCATCGACTCCTTGTAGTCCTCCCATTCCCACGCAACTTCTGAGTTTGAGAGGAGGTCTTCCATCACACCGTCCTTTTCCTCCGACGGATAGGTACGGAACTGCTCATCGTAGCGGATGAAGAAGTCGTCGCGATTCGCGTAGAGCATGTCCCACGGTGGATTCCCGATGAACACGTCGAATCCACCTTTCTCGAAGACGTCGGCGAACTCCAACGGCCAGTGGAATGGGGACCACTCCCGAATCCCCTCGATCGTTATGTCGTCAAAGCCAGCGTCTTGGAATTCTCGCCGTAGGATTTCGTCAAATTTGTCCCGATGTTCCTCAATTCTATCTTCTGCTTCTTTCCGCCATTCTTGAGCTTCAACACTGGTCTCCGCTTTCTTGTGCTTCTTGATGGCCTCTTTCACGTCCTCAAAGCGAGTTTTCACCTCCCAAGAATCGAGATCGCTGTCTCCGTCTTCGTTACTCTCGATGTCGGTATCGAGTTGGCCGATTAGGCTGTTCCCTTGCCGTACGTTGAAATCGATATTGGGGAGCGGCTCCACCTCACTCGGTTCATCCTCGATATCAGCGACCATCGACAACCAGAGTCTGAGCTTGCAAATCTCAACAGCACCTTCGTCGATATCGACTCCGTACAAATTGTTGAGGATGGCCGTTCGCTTTGCGTACAGTGATGAGGAGCCTTTCCCTGACTCGATTTCCTCTATCTCTTCTCGCGTTCTGGATTCTAGCTCCCAGCCTTGCCCTTCAGCTTCGAGCCGCTGGAAATACTCAATGCATTGCATGTATAGGTCCATCAGCACCTCCTGTGCGGCGAGCAGGAAGGCGCCACTTCCTACGGCGGGATCGAGAATGTGCGCTTCCTTCAGAATGTCGTGGTAGAGAGTCTCCACATGGCTGGTCTGGACATTTTCCGTTGGAACTTGCTGAGTTATGGTTCCGCCATCGGCAACAGCTTCTGCGCTACTATCTGCCTCGGGCACGGGGAATCCGAACACATTGTCAATCTCGTCGTAGTCTGCGTCCACAGCCTCGTTAAGTTGATCGAGCAGATACGGATGGATCGTTCGGCGGGCCATGAACCCCGTGATCTCTTCCGGTGTGTAGTACGCCCCCATCTCCTTCTGATTGACCGTTTGTTCGAAGATATGGCCCAAGATCGCCGGGGAGAGGTTCTTGGGATCGACGATGTCGAGTCGTTCGTCGACGTTCCAATTCCAGTCGGAGAGGAAGTCGAGGATATCATCGAAGAGCCCGTTCGTTTCCTCGGCAGAGCCACCTAATTTCGCGTCCTCAAACTCCTCTTCGACAGGATTCCTTGCGAACAAGCCACCGTTCAGGTACGGAAGACTACCGAAGTCAGGGTTCTGTTTGTCTTCTGCGAGGTATTCGAAGAAGAGCGGTTCGTAGAACTCTTCGTAGTGGTCACCACCCTCGTCAACGACTTCATTCGGCTGTTCGTGAAGGTAATTCGGGTTCCGATCAAGAAGGCGTTTTTCCTGGATGAAGTATAGGAAGATCATCCGGTCAAGAATGACCTGCACATATCGTTGCTTCGCATCACCACGATCGTCAGGGATGCCTGTAACCTCTTGAATGAGATCTGTCCGGAGTTCCTCGAACTGTTCATAGAACTCCTTGACGACCTGTTGCGTATCGTAGAGCGTATCGTATATCGCAGCAGAGGAACCGTACTCGATCGAGTTCAGCTTCTGGAGAATAGTGTTCTTCTCTCCGCTGTCCCGCGTGAACTGCTCCTTCGAGAACGAAATCTTTTGATGCTTAATTCGACCGTGCTGCTGCCCCTCCCAGCTTCGGACTCGCGTAATGAAGGTGAAGGTCTCGAAATCGTTGGTGGCAACAAGGTTGGTATGCCGTGAGCGATTTTCCGGTTTGAAGTCCGTGGCAGTCTCACCGGGGCCAGCATTGACAACGACGATGAATTCGTCATCATCAAGCTGGACTACGAGTTCGTTATCGCCCCCAAGTTTCGGGCGTGGTTTGAGCCCGCGTTTTTCAAAGGAGTTCGCTATATCGTGTAAAGAGTCCCAGCCCGCGATATCGGATGCGGTGATCTGCTGGAGAGTCATACCACCTGAAAGTTGCTTTACTCATATGAAAATGATGGATATGAGGGTGGCTTTCGACTGAACTGGTCAATACACTTGTTGAATAGAGTGTAAGAAGCAGCTCGTATTTCACCGGCAATCGTAGATATAGTCGAAAACAGCCAATAGCGAGACGATCAGTTGATGCAATGCATTGAGTATTTCCAGCGGCTCGAAGCTGAGGGGCAAGGCTGGGAGTTGGAGAGTCGTAGCCGTGAAGAATTGGAGAGAATAGAAGAGGGACATGGAGGGGTCTCACTTTTCGCAAAGCGTTCTATCATCCTTCACAATCTCTATGGAGTCGATATCGAGGACGGGGCAGTCGAAATCTGTAAACTACGCCTGTGGCTGTCGATGGTCGCTGATATCGAGGACGAACCGAGCGAGGTGGAGCCGCTCCCCAATATCGATTTTAACATCCGTCAGGGTAACTCGCTGATCGGGTTCACTGAGCTCCAAGAAGTCGCACGGGAAGATGCTGGCGACGCGTCACTCTCGAATTGGGGTGTCGGAACTGCAGTCAAAGATCTCTATGAGGATGTCATCCGGGAACAGGATCGCCATCGAGCTGCGGATTCTGCCCGTGAAGCGCAGAATGCCCGTAAAATGGCTGAACGAAAAATCGACACCCACAGCGAGGAGCTTAATGAGAAGATCCGCGATCAGTTCAACGAACTTGTCGACGAGGATATTTCTCTTGAGGAATTAGAGGAGTTCTCACCGTTTCATTGGGTGCTCGAGTTCGCGACAGTCTATCGGGAAGGTGGCTTTGATGTCATCATTGGGAACCCACCGTGGGATGAGCTGAAGCCATACCGGACGGACTTCTTCCCAAAGTACGATACTGAGTTTCGTAGCCGCCTACCAGGTGAAAAGGACAAGAAGGTAGAGGAACTCTTAAAGAACCCTGAAATCGCTGCCGAATGGGAGAAGTTCCAGCGTGACAAGGAACGGCAAGCGACCTATATCAACCAGAGTGGAGAATACGAGTACCAGACACCAAGCGTAGAAGGACAACAGGTTGCACGGACGAACGACCTGTCCCTACTGTTCTTTGAGCGAGTCTATGATATCGTCAGAGACGGTGGTTATGTTTCACAGTTGCTTCCTGGTCCGTTCTTCAATGCCGCCGCTGGAAAGGATTTGCGAGTACATGCATTGGAAGAGTCTGAGATTCAGAGTATCATCGGATTTGAAAATCGCGGTATCTTCTCCGATATAGACACTAGGTATAACTTCGGTATCGTTACGCTCCGAACAGAGGGAAGCACTGATACTGTCCACGGAATCTTTCATCAGACTTCCGTTGATGTTCTTCGGTCAATTGACGATGTAGCTCTAGAAATTCCAGCGCGAATCCTCAAAGAGTATTCTCCTGGCGCTCGAATTTTCCCCAACATCGAGGACCAGCAGGAGGTTTCAGTGCTGGATAAAATTCTCCAGACACCACCATTGGCGACTGAAATTGAAGGTGCTTGGCGAACGGTCTTGTACAAGGAACTGGATCGAGGACGAGATCGGGATAGATTCATCGAAGACGAATCCAAAGGGGATTATCCGGTCTATCAGGGAAAGAACATTCACCAATTCTGTTATGAGTCGACTTACGTCGACGATCTCAAACCCATCTCTTTGTGGAGTGTCGATGAGGATAACGAGGAGCTGAGCGCGAAGCGTCGCGTTCGAGAGAAGAACTTCCGTGCCCGGGACGATGCGATCAGCCTGAAGAAGGCTATCTACAACAAGTTCGCTGATGACCCTGAGTTCCGCCATCTCCCGGCAAGTTCGCAGAAGCGGTTCGTCAATCGGTTGCTAACAGAAGAATTCGACCGCCCCGAACTTTCTTTGGAGGACATCCGTCTCCATAGTTCTGAGTACCGGCTTGTGCTCCGTGAAGTCGCTCGTGCAACCGACGAACGGACGCTCATTGCGGCTGTAATCCCACCGGGTGGAGTCGTCGTCCATACGCTGTACACGGTTCGGCCATTCGAAGCAAACCCTACCAAGGACGACCTTTCGGAATTCCCGATGCACAGTGCTTACGACCGTGTTTTCTCTGATAAGGAGCTTTTCGTCGCACTTGGGCTGATCAACAGTATCCCGTTCGATTTCTTGATGCGGACAAAGGTCGATTCCCACGCCTCGAAGTACAAGTTTGAGGAGTCACAGGCTCCTCGTCTCACTGACGGCGACGACTGGTTCCACTACATCGCTGATCGAGCGGCGAAGCTCAACTGTTATGGTGAGGAGTTTGCTGAGATGCGTGAGCGACTCGGCGGGATTGAGCCGGCGACGGATATGGAGACCCGGCGTGAACTACAAGCCGAAGTCGACGCGGCCGTGTTCCACGCATATGGGCTGGATGAGGAGGAAATGCAGTTCGTCCTTGATGACTTCCATCGGGTGTCGAATCCTCGAATTATGACGGAAGCGTACTTCGAGAAGGTCGCTGAGAAATACACTTATCTTGGAGATGTAGGCCCGATGGAGTAATCCCTGAAATAGCGCTACGCCTGGTTCCTGAATATCTGTGGGTTCAGATTTACTGATGAATACTGTCCAGCGCTCGTCGGGTCATAGCTCCATCGACATTTAGATATTGACGTGCGGTCGTGATGTCCTCCCACCCGAACATTGCTCGGAGTGCGGGAAGATCCAAGCCTCTTCCTGCATGGTACGACGCTGCTGTGGCACGTAACCCATGTAATGAGGTTGCGTCGTTAGACAATTCTGGGGACAATTTCAGGGCCGTTTCTAGACGTCGCTGTAAGGTCGAGAACGAATACGGCCAGCCACTATGTTCGTCGAGTAACAATTCAACCCCGACTCGAACCCGATACGAAAAGTGGTACGGAACTGTTCGAGATGCGGCTTCTGTTTTCGGGAGCCAATAACGCTCAGCAAAGCTCTGAAAATCCGTATTGGGATTGTGATCTAGCCGTTGTTTTACCGCCTGCCGGCAGTATCCACAGATGCCACCATCCCGTCCCTTCGTACAGTTTTCCTGTGTGGGAATCTGGATCATCTGCCGCTCTAGGTCAACCCACGATTTCGACAAGTGCGTTGTTTCTCCTGGTCTAAGTCCAAGACGGCCTCCAAGGAGAATGGCCGCTCGTGTTTCGAGTCTCTGTTGTGTATCATCTATTCGCCCAGCACCTTCTAACAGTAGTTCGAACTCGCGTTCGCTAAGGGCCCTCTCTCGTGTTGCTACCATATCCATCGCTGTCTGTCGATACAAAGATAATCCGCTTCTTCTTCGAGTGGCAAGGTGAATCGGTTCACAGCCGCCAGAATTGCCGTCTGATATGACAGGAAGTACTTATGGGTGCCCTCCGGACGAAGCGTATGGGACTCTTTGAGACCTTATTTAGCTCATCCACTGGGGACACTGACCCTCAGGCACAGCAACCGAGTCAGCACGAAATCTTCCCCGAGGACAAGTACAATGTCGCATACGCTGTAGCCGCTCGGCGTGAAGAAATTCGGGCGTTAGAACACCTTCTAGAAGCGGATCAGACCTCACCTACCGCCTTGGAGGCTGAGCCTTTCCTTCAGGATATAATCGAAGAGATGGAGCGGGATCGGGAATACTCCCTCCGCCTTCGCACCTCTGGGGAGGAGCTCGTCGACGATATCCGTGAACTCATAGAGCATTGGGACAATCAGGTAGATGAGCAGATAGGGACGATTTGGTGGCCTATCGGAGCAGATACGAGGTTCAGGTTGTACCTCCATTATCTGGAACTCCGTGCTGACGCGGAGGATGACCAATTTTCGTTCCCGGAGTCTGCTGGACAGGTTCACACTCTCGTCCAGCGTGGTCTCAGTGCAATAGAAGATGATGACGACTCGAAGCTCGCTGTAGTCCACAAGCGAGACATTCCTTGGGAAGAACCAGTTGAGGACAGCTGATCCAGTTCTCTCCTTCTCAAAGAGACCGATTAATTGTATCCAGTATCAAACCCAGTTATGGTAGAAATCTCAGACTCCCTGTGTTCGCTGTTCACTGCGAAAATTAAGGAGGAGGATGGAACTTTCGTCATCGAGATTCCTCCGAGTGAGATCAAGCACGGGGCGCTGACCGGTGATGAAACGTATCGCATCGCTCTCCTTGATTCCTCCTCCGAAGCTGAATCAACATCCCCACAGGCCCCACGGAATCCCGCCTCTCAGGGGAGCACGAGCCATGATTCATCTGGTCCTCCTGTTGATGAGGGAGAAGTGCGCGACGTGACAATCGAAACCGTCGGTGATCAAGGAGACGGTATTGCGAAAGTCGAACGGGGGTACGTCGTGATCGTCCCCGGCGCTCAGCCCGGTGACGAGCCAACAGTCGAAATCGAACAAGTTCAGGAGAACGTCGCGTTTGCGAGCATTGTCGATAGCGATCCGCGAGCACTCTAACCTGTTGTCCCTTCTGTGGATCGGTCTTCTTCTCGGTAAACCATCGGTGTGAGAAGGCTCCGTTCGCGTTTGTCTGATGGAGGTGGTTCTGAAAGTCACGTTTTCTTCACGCGCTCGCGATGGCACAACCCTCCAAAGCCGAAATACAATCTATGACAAAGGAACCGATTGAGGTACTCGACGACCTGGCCAACCAGGTCGCCGATGAGTTCGAGGCGTATAGACAGCCGGACGAATTCAAGGATGTCTCGCTCGTGATTGAGAACAGCGACGAGGAGCGTCCGACGCTAATCGTCCACGTCGATAGGGAGGATGCGGAGGCTCTTGCCGACCGCATTGATGAGTTCCTCCGCGAGCACGGTGCTCGTACTGAACGGGAACGACACTCAGCTACGGATGTCCGTGTGTTAGCGACGGTCGACTGACAACCACCCCTCCAATTTTTGACCGACTGCAAGCACCGCTGAAGGGCCTTATCTTCACTTCTGGTCAAGGGAGTCCCGACCGATTCAGCTCAGGTGGTCAATCTGTGCAGACAGATACTCTTGGAGAGCGGTGACCGTTTCTTCTGAGACAGCTGAGGCCCCGAAGTCACTCCGAAATCCATGCTTGAGTTCGTCGCTCTCCAAGATATCCAGTCCACGCTCAAGTTGCTCCCGTAGGGCATTGTCGTCCCCTCGCCGCAGATGGGGCGTGACAGCGTTGAGGTCGATCTCTTCAGCCACTGCCAGGACGTCTCGGAGGTCCGTTTCTCGGCCACTGTGGAGCTTTGCCGCCACGAGGACGGCCCCATCGATGACTCTGGCCGTCGTCGTCACTGTGCCCCCGCTCACCTCCTGTTGGTGGCTGTGGTCGTACAGGTAGTCGAACGACCACTGTGCCTCCGTCTGGCGACACCCGAGTCCGTTTACCAGGAGATCGAAGCCGATCGGCTGCTGCGGCGTGAGCCGCTTCTCGTACTCGATTACTTCGGTGTCGTAGAACCATTTCTTGGCGTGACTGTCCGTTTCCTCGAATTTCTGCTGTTCGAGGAACTCGACGAAGTCAGCCTTGGAGTCCGGCGCGACGACGATATCGAGGTCCGTGGAGAAGCGAGCATTGAACGCTGAGACAGCGTAGCCGCCAACAAGAACGTACTCGTGACCCTGTTGGGTGAGCTCCTCGAGCAGTTCGATGAGCGCGTCACTTCGGTTGTTGAAGCTCATGACTGTGCCCGTTCGGTCTCTCGATACGTGACGCCGAGGTCGAGATCCTCGTACATCCGGTCGAGCATCGCCAGCCCCGACTGGAACTGGGCGTAGTTCTCGCGCATGTACTCGATTGTCTCTGCTCTCGGGATCACCGGGTATCCTTCGACGTGCTCGATATCGAGTGACGCGCGTGGCTCGAGGACGATCTGCAGCGGTCCGTCCAACTCGTCTCGGGGCTGTCGTTCGAATGCGGTCGGGAGGTCGAACCACTCGAAAAATGTCTCCCAGGCGTCGACGTCCTGCTCACGAACAGCCAGGAACAGTGGATAGTCGTCGGGCTCGCGACCGACCTGGTAGCCGCCCTGAGTCCACACGTAGACGGCGTCGATCCGCGTGAACGCGAACGGCCAGTCACTGAACTGTGGGATGACGTACGTTTCCTCGATGGAGGGTGGACTGACGCCGGCGCTGGCAGCGACGAGATCGAGCGCTGCGTCGCGTACGCGCTCGTCGACTACAGTGAGGCCGTCGTCATAGGAAACGTAGCCTGCCTCTTCCAGCCGATTGACGGCCTGTCTCACTGTCTCGTAGGGCGTGTGGAGGTGTTGGGCGACACGGCGGATGGAGTCACCACTCTCGATGGTGAGGATGACCTGCGCCGCGGTGTCGTCGAGAACCTCATACATCTGGTGGTTACCAATAATCCGGTAACAGTTAAAAGCCTTACTAGAGTACGGGGTAGAATTGCTCTGTCTGAGTTCTATCACTCAGGACTTTCAATTGAATAACCGAAAAATGTAGATCTCATAGCCAATCTGCATAATGTGGATAATGTAGATAATGCAAATTGGACTTCTTCAATTGGTTCGTGTGGGTGGCAAAGATTGCGATAAATACGTATGAAATGCTTATAATCTAAATTATGTAGATTGCGTAGGGTCGACGGTGATTATGCCAATTAAGATTGTGCCAACAATCTACGTAATGTACGAAATGTAGATTGTGTAGATGGCGTACGCAATCTGTCTGACACAGAATTAAGATGGACGAGCTTCATTGACCGCGTATGACCAGTGCGAAACTTACATTATCGACAAAACTCGCGCAACCTTCAACATCTACCCAATGTACATTACCTACAAAATGTACAAAATCCGCTTCTTATGGGGGTGCTGAGCTATGAGTGCTGACGAGTTTGAAGGGCTCCCCGGAGCAGCTGTCTCGTTGCTCAAGGGAGGGGTAGGGAAATCCACGATCGCGCTCAACATCGCTGATCGACTCGCTGCTCGTGGCCATGAGACGGTACTATTGGATCTGGATAAGGACGGGCACATGACGACCCAGTTGGGATACGACGATGCGTACGACCGAGATGCGAACCTCGGTGACGCCCTTATCGATGGTGAGGACCCCGAAGACCTGCTTATCGAGACGGACTTCGGCGTTCACCTACTCCCGTCGAGTAACGAACTCGAGAACGTCGAGACGAGGCTGAAGGACGAACGGTTCGCAGACGTGAAGCTTCGACGGAACGTTGTCGATCCGCTCATACAAAACGGATACGACTACGTGATAATTGATGCCGCAGGCGGCCGTGGGAAACTCTCCGATAACGCCCTCATCGCTGTCCAGCGCGTCATAATCCCGCTAATCCCGCGTGCTGGCTCGATCAACGGCCTCAATAAGATGATTGAACGCCAGATCTCCCCAATCCGGCAGAATATCGGGTTGGATATCCTCGCAGTCACTCCGAATATGATTCGCGAAACAATGGGACAACGCAACGAGCATCGGACTCTCGTTGAAAATCTCAACCGGGAGTTCGGTTCATTCGTCCCCGAGTACGCTCGTGTGGACCCGGAGATCTTCGATGCCCTCGATGATTCGGGACGCACCATCGATAGTATTCCGAAGCCAGGGATTCGCGAACGGACCGCAATTTCCCGCGCGTTCAAGCAAGGAATGCCGGTCTCGGAGTTCGACGAAGATTGTGACCAGATCCCGAATTTCGACCACTTAGCGGACCTCGTGGAGGAACACAGCCATGCCTAATGAGGACGACCGTTTCGGGGACGTCGCTGAACAGCTCAAACAAACGGAGGAAGGAGCCGAATCGGATGACGACGAACGTACTGACACCCAGGATGAACCGCAACCGGATGAAGAGATAATTCCTGAGGACACAGAGTCGGAGACTGAGTCCATTCCTGAGCAGGATGAGGAGGATGTGGACGAATCCACCGGTGGACCGGCCTTCTCCTTTGATGAGACCGATATGCACGGCTTCTATGTCCGGGAGGACACGTGGAATGGCGTCACCCGGATGCGATCATCGGTAACTGCTGCGTGCTCTATGTTTGATGTTCCCGAATTTGAGGGAAGAGAGTTTCAAGATGCGTGTCTCCGGGTAATTGCGGACCACGGTGATGAGGTCGCCCTCCAGATCCTCCGGGAGCGTGGTATCGAAGCCGATGAGGAACGTGTTCAGGAAGTTGTGGAGATGCTGAGCGAGCAAGCTACGAACGACTAACATTAGATTTGGGCGATTTCCCTCATCATTCAGATTTCGTGCGCATTGTACATTATGCAGATTGTGTAGCAAGCCATCTGCTTGCAGTCTCGCGATTATTCTCGGAACCGGGTCCGAACGGCGGTCGCGGTTTTGGTATAGCGGTATATGATTTATATCGTTGGCCAACTCCGAATTTCGGGAGATAGAACTCCTCTATCATCGGAAAAATGGTTATGAGACTTCTGTCACTGGTGGTCCTGATTACGCCGGTAATCACGACCACTTTGAAGTACCCCGCCGCCGTCGGTGAAGCACGAATGCTGCAATCGGCTCAGAAAGACGCTTCCCCCGGGGTAGAGCCGCCAAGAACAGGGTTCGAGATTTCTCTGACTCTTTTCAGCCGAGTCCGCGGAGATGGCGAGGGCAGTCCTCGTGATAGACTAAATGCCTGTGACCTATTTTATGACACAGCACGAACGGGGTTGTATGACTGGAGGTGAATCGATTTCCGAGGGTCCGATGGAACGCCAACCCACGGGTGAAGACCGGGTGCGGATGGTCGCCCGACAGGTTTCAGAGCCGCGGACAGCAAACTGGATCGCCTCCGAAGCAGACTGGTCACACGGGCCGACCAAACGCGTCCTCGAACATCTCGTCGACGACGACATCCTCCACCGTGACGACACCGGGGGCCACACGACATACTTCCCCGATTATCGCCGTCAAGCGCTCACGGAGGCCATACGCCTTCGGGACAGCGACTACACCGTCGAAGACCTCACCGAACGGCTCACCGAGATGAACGCTCAGATCCGAGGATGGAAGGTCGAGTTCGATGTCGAGTCACCGAACCAACTTCGCGAGACGATCGCTGACCAGGTACTCGACGTCACCGAAGAGGATCGTCGCCGAGAGATAGCGCGTGAGTGGGAACAGCTCCAACGGCGAATCGAAATTGTGGGTTTTGCTATCCGAGAGTGGGACTTTCTAGCCCCAGCGACCGAACGCGGTGAGACCCGGAGGTGACGGACCTCGTTCTCCGCACGTCCGTTGCTGGCAGATGAATATTTAGGCTGATTCCGACTCACGTATAATGTTTTTATAGTAGTGGTCCGTGATACGGCACATGAACCGCGAGACGGATAGTACGAATTCGTCTGGAGCAGCTATTTCTCTTTCAATACCCCCTTCAGATCCGACTTTATTCAAACACAAGGCGACGAGCGACGTCCTTCTCTTTTTAACAAACCACCGATTCAGTGACTTCTCACTGCGAGAACTCGCGACACAGATCGGTCACTCACACCAGTCTGTCCGACGGGCAGTAAACGTTCTCAGCGCGAACGACTTGGTCGTCGAATCGGCCGAAAGCAATCAGCGACTCGTCCAGATCAACAGACAGCGCCTGTCGATTCCAGACGATCCGATCCTCCGGATCCCCCAACCAGAGTATCATCAACCCGTCAAAGCTGCGGTTACGGAGCTTCGTGAGAACATCAACGACGTCGTCGGCATCATCCTCTATGGGAGTGTGGCTCGAGGCGAGGCTGACCGACGGAGCGATATCGATCTCTGGGTGCTAACCCGGTCTGGGCGGGCCGAAAGCCAACGAGAAGCGAACACCATTGCCCGTGACCTCGAAGACACGGAGTTCGATGGTGACCGATACGCCTACGATATCGATGTCGAGGCCGTCCAGGCGATCCCGGCGTACACCGAAGACATCCGAGAGATCGTCGTTTCAGGGATTCCGGTCTACAAGACGAATGACTTCGAAACCGTCGAGAACCTCCTCTTGGAGGAAGGTGCCACTGATGAGTAACGGCTCGGACCCGACCGCTGTGCTCACAGCACTCGACCGTGCACAGGATGCCTTCGAGATGGTCGGACGCGGGCGAACAGCGTTCGAGGACGGGATTAGTGCCGACGAAGACTGGAAGACACAGTTGACGAAAGCGTGCCGCCTCCTCGAGGTCGTTGACACTCTCCAGTCACAGGATGGGTACTACACGGCCGTCATCGAGGTCTGTTTCGGCGCGATCGAACGGTCGATCGAGGCGTACGCGCTCGCGATGACGAACGATACGCTTCAGGACTTTCAGGACCACCAGTTCAGCTACGAGCGTGCCCACCAATTCGGGCTGTTTGAGCGGGAGACTGCAGAGGCGATGAAGGACCTCTACAGCGAGAACCGGACAGAGAGTTATTACGGCGGCGGGCGTCCAACCGAAGAGCAGGCGGAAGCAATGGCTGACCTCGCCGGCGCTGTCCATCAGTTCGCAGTGAGCCAGATCCGGGAAGGCGGCGTCTGTCTGTGTGACTGACAACGTTCAATAGTTCAGGAGAGCACTATGGACCGGAATACACCGACGGAACAGACGCCATTGACCTCACTCTCCGAGTCGTTCGAGCGCTACCTCCAGGACAAGGGGAAAGGCCGCGGCGGCGACGGCGGGAACTATCGACGGAACGCAGCCCGCGAGCTCAAGCGGTTCGCCGAGTGGGCAGCCGGTGACCGCGGTGACGACGACTGGACCGGGATCGTCCCCGAGGACGTCGACCGCGACCCCACCTTCGAGGACCTCGACGAACGCGTGTTCCGGGAATATGCCCGGCATCTCGCCGGCGATCGAGGACTCAAACAGAACACGGTACAAACCTATTATCGCTATATCTCTGCGTGGTGCGGGTGGTGTGTCAACGAGGGATATCTCGAAGCGCATTACGCCCAGCGGGCGAGTGCGATGGCGCCGCTGCCAGAGGACGACGGCCGCAAGCCCGGCGACCAGCAGGCCTGGACGTCCGAACAGCGCCACGCCCTCACCCGCCACGTTGACGAACGGGCCCGCGACGCCGTCGAGGCGTACACGACCCTTCTAGAGGATACTGACCCCCTCGACAAGCAGCGAGGACGCTACGCGGCGCTGAAGGCAGCTCGTGACCGGGCTCTGGTGTTCGTCCTCGCATACACCGCCGTCCGCGTCGGCGAACTCCTCCGGGACCCGAATGATCCGCGCCGCCGCGGTGTTCGCTGGGAGGACCTCTCCCTCGACGACGGGAGTATGGACGTCTACCGGAAGAAACAGCAGTGGGACGCCGCCAGTCTTCCCGATCCGGTGATCTCGCCACTCCGGAGCTACCGCCAGCTGATGGACCCACCCACGGATCGATGGCCGGTGTTTCCGACGTTCGATCAACGGACGCTCGCGGAGCTCGTCCGGGAAGAGTTAGCCGACCGAGGGGAACGCCCAGAGGTAATTGCTGAGGGGCGTGATGAGTACGCTCGCGACCTCCTGCTGGCGCTCGATGAGGACATTCGGCCGCCGTCCATTACGACGGACGGCGCACGGTCGATTCTCCAACGGCTCTCGGAGACTGCAGAGATCGATATCGACCACCCGAAACACGATTATCTTGCTCCGCACGGTGGTCGGCGTGGGATGGGTGAGGTTCTCGTTCGAGCATTCGGATATACTGTCGCCGCCCGGTATCTCGATAATTCGGAGGAGATGGTTCGGGAGCGATACTCGCATATCGAGGCCGGCGAACTGGGAGACGTGGCGACAGAAGCACTCGATGAAATCGAACCACGACCTCAGGGCTGAACGACCGCAGTCAGCCATCAGTTCTTGCTCGTCGAGACCCCCTCGTAAAGGGCTGGGAGGCCGAGGGGGAGGGCCAGGATGCCGAACCCGATTAGTGCATACTTGGTTCCGCGTGTTCGCTGTAGTATCAGAATCGTGGCGACGGCGCCGAGAAGAGCAATTAGGAACGCTGCGTTACTCCAAATGGTGTCGTAGGTCGAACAGTACAGCCAGCAAACGAACGTGTAGGCCGGGGCGTTCCAGGTCGGAGGATGGAGCTTCGGCCAGAAGAACCGGCAGTACGTGGTCCAGCCCAGCATCGCCAGGGTCGGCAACCCGACGAGCCATACCGCTGCCCCACGATTCCCGTCGCCGTATCGCCGGTATCCGGCGAGGAAGAGTGCGGGGAAGCAGAAAACCCACAGCCAGATGCCGATAGTGTAGGTCACCGGCCAGTGCTCGATCCGGGGCTGGGCAATCGGTAATCGTAGAGACTCGGGCAGCGTCGCCCACGGGAACGAGGGGTCGGGGACTGGATTCGTGAGAAACGCGGCCAGACAGAGGACAGTCCCGACGAGTAGTCCGTACAGACCCAGCGTCGTGTATCGGTCAAGCCACGCTGGAAGCTTCGGACGCGTCGACTGTTGACGGCGGTCGGAGAATCCGATCATCGGTCAAGTTTGCCGGACGGGAGCTAGGTATCTCGTTCGAGTGCTTCGCGTCGCTGTTCGTATTCCTCGTCGGTCAGATCACCGCGGGCGTAGGCGAGCCGGAGCTCCTCGAGGGCTTGGTTTGAGCTACTCTCACTTCCCGTAATCGCGCGGTAGATGAGGTAGCCACCGCCGACGAGGGCGGCGAGGAACAGTAACTGCATCACGATGCCGACGATGAACATCCAGCCAGGCATCGTCCCGTCGCCCCACATATGACCGCCCCACGTACCACCCATCATCGGACCGAACCCCATCATTCCGAAGCCCATGAAGAACAACGGGACGATGAATACGGCGCCGATGATAACGAGAAGGAGCGTGACAAGTCGCGTGTCATCTGAATTTGTCGGCATATTGTGATCCCTCCGTGAGTTTGGGTCTCAAGTAGTACTACGTCCTAACTATTCAATGCGGTTGTGCCTTCGACCTGCGTATTCCACCCACCGCTAATCTTTTGAATTCATACATGCCGCGGCTCTAACCCGAACTATCTGAAGGAAAACTGCAAAAGATGATCCACACGATGATACATCTATGCAGGTGACGATGGTTGAGGGAATCTTCGAAGCCCTCCGAATCGGTGTCGGGTTCCTCTGGACGGCGGCGTGGGCGATCATTATGGGCCTCACGATCACGAGTCTCGTCCAGGTCTACGTCTCCAAGGAGCGAATGGCACAGGTGCTGGGCGACGGTGATCTGAGCGGGCTCACCAAGGCGACTGCGTTCGGCGCGGCGAGCAGCGGCTGCAGTTTCGGCGCTGTCGCTATCGGGAAGGGACTGTTCAAGAAGGGAGCACACGCGGTCAACTTTCTCGCGTTCATGTTCGCGTCGACGAATCTCATCGTCGAGCTCGGATTGATGATTCTGATTCTGCTTGGTTGGGAGTTCCTAGTCGCAGAGTTACTCGGTGGACTCATTCTCATCGCTGTGATGGCAGTAATCGTCCACTTCACGCTCCCTGAGAATCTCTTCGACGAGGTCCGGGAGACGCTCAACGAGCGCGACCGTGAGACGGGTGTCACCGAAGACCCGACCTGCGGGATGGAAGGCAAAGACGAGTATACGCTCACGACCGACGGCGGTGAGACGCTCAAATTCTGCTCGGAGGGCTGTATGGAGACCTACCGCCAGGAGACGTCGAGTCGCGGCGGGTGGCGTGACGAGTTGTTGTCGTGGGGTGGCTGGTACAAAGTCGGGAATCAGTACCGCAAGGAGTGGTCGATGATCTGGAAGGACATCGTCGCTGGCTTCCTTATTTCTGGGTTCGTCATCGTCTTCGTCCCGCAGTGGGTGTGGAACACGCTGTTCATTCAGGGCGACGGCCTGCTCGTGACCGCCGAGAACGCAATTATGGGTGTCACCATAGCCGTCCTCAGTTTCGTTGGCAGTATGGGTAACGTCCCGTTCGCCGTCGCGCTGTGGGGCGGTGGCGTCAGCTTCGCCGGGATCATCGCGTTCGTCTACGCCGACCTCATCACGATTCCCGTGCTGAACGTCTACCGGAAGTACTACGGCTGGAAGATCATGCTGTACATCCTCGGCGTCTTTTTCGTGACGATGGCGTTCACCGGCTTCCTCATGGAGCTGCTGTTCGACGCGCTGGGAATCGTTCCGGATCTGGCGGGCGGCGAGACGGCGACCGAGCAGACGTACTTCAAACTCAACTACACGTTCTATCTCAACCTCATCGCGTTCGCGCTCTCCGGGTTCCTGCTGTATGTTTATCGTCGCGGTCTCGGTGCGCCCGGCCAGTACCGCGACCCCGTCTGTGGGATGCGGACTGACGATAGCGAGCCATCGGCGACGCACGACGGCGAGACGTACTACTTCTGCTCGCAGACCTGTAAGGAGACGTTCGAAAAGGACCCAGATGAATTCGCCCATCAACACCCAGAGGCGGGAGCGTCTCAGGATCATGACCACCATTGAACATCGATTGGGGATATCGAATTTGTGGGGCCGCCACCCCCGTGATTGCGTTGGCCAATCAAAACTGGTACAGCAATGTCTCACGAACTCTCACATATGAGCAAGTGTCCCGGAGGATCGAGGTGGAGAAAATGAATCGACGGCGAGCCGATGCCGTAGCCGGTGCCTTGGTCGCTGCCGTCCTCATAGTCGGTGGTGTGCTCACCTGGCAAGCGTACCAGCAACAGCAGGCCTTCGAGCAGATGGGCTCGATGATGGGTACGTCGATGGGTGCGGTTCACGGAACGAACCCACTCTTGTACGTTCTCGGAACGCTTCTTGTTTCGGCTGTCGTTGGTGGGGGCTATCTCGTGGTTCGGGACGAGTTCACTACCACAGAGGTAGCCGATCGCTCACAGACTGGCATGGCGAATCAAACCGATTCTGAGAGTATCGAATCGCAGGATTGGCCCGTTCAATCAGAGGGAAAAATCAATCCGGAGTCCCAGCCACAGGCTCGCGTATTGGACCTCTTGCCGGATGATGAACGCCGAATTCTTGAACCGGTCCTCTCGTCGCCCGGTATCACACAGATCGAACTCCGGGATCGCTCGAACTTCTCGAAAAGCAAGGTCAGTCAGACGGTGAGTGCCCTCGAGAAGCGCGGCTTACTGTACCGCGAGCGACAAGGGCGAACGTATCGCATCTATCCGAGCGACGACTTACAACAGAAACAGGCGAACTAGCGGGGGATTCTCGGGAATCCATGATCGTTCACCGTATCGCCCGGCCTAAACTCGGAACGAGGATGGCCGTATGAACGTCTCTCATCGCGAGGCCTTTACTCGCTGACCGCGAAAACAAAGGCAATGACCTCCTCGGGACTTTCTCGCCGTAAACTCCTCCAATTATCGGGGATCTCGACTCTCGGAGCGCTTGCGGGGTGTGCCAGTCCGCTACCAGGCACCGACGATGGTGGGGGTCGTGCGGTGACCCCTCGTCCAACTGTCACAGCTGATCCAGATACATCGGTCAGCCTCACTGCGACGTCTGGGACCATTCGACCAGCTTCGGATACGTCGACGACTACGTGGCTATACGATGGACAGTATCCGGGCCCAGAGTTGCGCGTGCAGGAGGGTGACGTGCTCAGCGTAGAACTGGCTAATGACCTGCAGGAGGAGACGACGATTCACTGGCACGGGATTCCTGTTGCGAATCCGGTCGACGGCGTCCCGAACGTGACGCAAGAGCCGGTTGCATCCGGTGATACATTCACATACAAGTTCCGTGCTGAACCCGCTGGGACGTATTTTTACCACAGCCACGTCGGACTCCAACTCGATCGTGGATTACTCGGCCCTCTGATCGTTGAAGAACGTGACCCACACGTCGAGTACGACCGCGAGTACGTCGTCGTGCTCGACGATTACCTCTCTGGAGAACCTCGTCTTCCGTCGGACGGTGGGATGGGTGGCGGTGGAATGGGTGGAATGATGGGAGACGTTCGACCGCCATACGAGGGGCTTTTGATCAACGGTCAACTGCCCGAGAATCCCCCGACGTTCGACGTAACGGAGGGCGATCGGATTCGCTTTCGGTTCGTGAATGCCGGCAGTGCGACAGTCTTCGGTGTGCGAATCGCTGGACACGAGATGTCGGTGACCCACGCCGATGGCCAGCCCGTCGAACCGGTTGAGGCCGACTCGTTCGTTTTTGGTGCTGGTGAACGGTACGATGTCGTCGTGGAAGCGACGAACCCGGGGCGATGGTTCGTTCAGGCGAACGCACTCGACGGGAACGAACCACCGGCCAGAGCTGTCGTTGAGTATGAATCCACTGACGGTTCGAGCACTCCACAGCCTCCATCATCTTCGAGTAACAGATTGGAATACGGCGACCTGCAAGCACTCTCCTCGCTCGACGGTGTGAGTGGAGATCCCGACCGGACGTTCGATCTGACGCTCTCTCGCGGTAGAAACCAGTCCTACACGTGGACGATAGACGGACAAGCCTATCCGGATGCCGACCCGCTTCAGATTCGGCCTGGGGAACACGTCCGAATTCGGATGACCAATCAGAGCCCGGTCATCCATCCGATGCACCTTCACGGCCACTTCTTCCAGGTCGGCAACGCGATCAAAGACACGGTTATGGTCCCTGGACATCGAGGACAGGTGACACTGGACTTCCACGCGGATAACCCCGGTCGGTGGTTGTTCCACTGTCACAATCTGTACCACCTCGATGCGGGGATGGCGCGTGTTGTGGAATACGTCGAATGAGTGGGTTGAGACTCGATTTCTGGTTGATCAATCTGTGGCCCGTGTGGTCTTAGTTCCGTTCCGAACGAGGCGTTGAGTGCCATCCCGGCGAATTCGAGCCGGATGAACGCTCTTGTTTCTGAAACACGATTAAAACGCTGTATACACGTTCTCGAACGTTCTCCTGCGTGAGTTCACGCCCATCGTCATAACTCCCGAGCGGTCCTACGAGTAACCGAGGAGAAAGACAATGACCAACTTCAAACTCGGCGGCTGGCTGCTCGTGGCGCTCGCTCTCGTCGGACTCGTGGTCGCCTCCCCCGTGGTCAGCGCACACGGTACCGACACGACAGCTGACGACGCGCCCACGGACAACGCTACCGCTGATGACTGGGCTGCTTGGATGGAGGCGCAGATGACCGAGCACATGGGCCCTGGTAGCGTCGAGTGGATGGAGACGCACATGGGTGTGACCGTCGACGAGATGGGCCAAGACATGGCTGACAACGACTACAACGGCGGGATGTACGGGCAGGGCCACTGCTGACGGCCTCTGACCGTTTCGATTGCTTCAAACGACAACCACGGTTCACCAACTCAGGATAATGACGCAACTTACCACTCATCTCGGACGCACTGCTCGCCGCCTCGCGATCCTCGCCATCCCGCTGCTGGTCGCGGCGACTGGAACGGCTTCCGCCCACGGCGGCGGGAGCTATGGCGGCGGGATGATGGGCGGAAGCGGCTGGGGCCTCTTCGGCGGAGCGATGGGGCTCTGGGGACTCCTCTGGATGGGACTCCTCATCGCCGTTCCGCTCTACCTCGTCTATGCGCTCCTCAACCGAGGATCCGGTGGGAACGATGAGCAGTCGTTGTCGGTTCTACGCAAGCGGTACGCCCGTGGCGAGATCGACGACGATGAATTCGAACGGCGGCGAAAACAGCTCGAACGTACCGGATGATCGGAACGGCTGCTGTTCCAGCCGAAACACTGCCCTCCCCAACAATTGCTGTTGGGCACCCAACGGTTAACCCCGCGGACGGGGTATGATATTCCATGGAATACACAATACAGACCACAGTCGCTGGCGAATTCGACGACGTCGTTGATGCAACGAACGCTGCACTCACGGACGAGGGATTCGGTGTCCTCTGTGATATCGACATTCAGGCGACACTCAAGGAGAAGCTTGGCGAAGAGTTCCGTCAGTATCGCATCCTCGGTGCGTGTAACCCTCCGCTAGCATACGAAGGGTTAACCGAGGAAATCGAGCTTGGTGCGCTCTTGCCCTGTAACGTCATCGTCTATGAGACTGATGACGGCGACATCGTGGTGAGTGCGGTCGATCCGGAGCAGTTGGTCGGGATTGCTGATAACGACGCGCTTGATCCCATCGCAACTGAGGTCACCGAGCGATTTGATCGTGTACTGGCAGCTGTTAGAGACGAGTTCGACCCCGCGTCGGAGGCCTGATCGTCGATGGCTTCATCGAATCAACTGGACACAACGACGATACTGCTACTGATCCTCGGAGCGTTCATCCTCCTTCCGTTGCTCATGATGGGGATGGGCTTCGGCGGGATGATGGGATACGGGGGAATGATGGGCCAGTACGGTAGTACCGGCGGCTGGTGGCCCGTTATCGGAATGCTTGTTCCACTCGTCTTCCTCGTTGCGCTTCTTGGCGGGGGCTATCTCCTCTTCAGACGGGTAAGCAAAACACAAACCTCTGACAATCCCGCGATGGAAGAATTACGTCTGGCGTACGCCCGTGGCGATCTCACGGACGAAGAGTTCGAATCCCGCCGAAACAAACTCGAACAATCAGAGTGACCGTCCGCTAAGGTACACACGCAGTTACTCCTTTTTGCATCTCGTTCCCGGCTCGAAGCTGGTACTGTTCGGACTTCCCTCGTTCTCGCCAGATAGGACCGCAGCGGGAATTATGTCCGTACCGGTCCTACCATATCGTATGATTCGAACACTCGTGGGTGTCCTTGGCGCTCTCTCAGCGCTGTTCCCGGACGAAATCGTCGAGCTCTTCGAGAAACTCGCGATTGCGAATCCAAGCGAGGGAACGGTGAGAGGGTGGGTACGTCCAGCAGTCCGGTCGGAGGGCGTTCTGATAGCTGCGATTTCCCTCTTTAACGGGCGGGCATACACGTGGCTAATGAATCTTACCGGCCTGTTCGGCGCGATCGTCCTCCTGTTTCCCGATCTGTATCGGAGATTTGCCACCGCGTTCCTGTACGAGCGTCCGGAGTCGATCGAATGGAACGAGCGATTCAAATCGGCCGTTCGAGCTATCGGCGCACTATACGTCTTTTTCGCAGCGAAGACGTACAGAGAGCGCCACAACGATACCTGAGCCTACCCGCTATCGACAGCTGGCCAAGCGTCAGTTCATCATCGTCGCGTGGTCTTCACTACTGGGTTCCCCGCCACTCACCGAGTCCTGTTTGTGGAGCCAGTAGAGGAACAGGAAGAACACCGTCGCGAGGACGTTCAACACGAGCTTGTAGTTGAGTTCGATGGATACCTCGGCAACCTCGGCGGCAGCCCGCGAGGGGATGAGGCCAACGCTCAGGAAGAGGAAGTGAATCACGAACCCGACGATAACTGCAGCGACGAAGATCATCAGAGACAGCACCGCCGCGAACGTCGTTCCGTAGTACTCGTCGTAGGCTTTCATGATCGGGGGGACGATGAGGTCAGCGAAGATGTACGAGAGCACCGATCCGAATGGCAGCCCCCGTGTCCAGAGAACGGTGCCGAACGGGACATTCCCGACCGAACAGACGAAGGTGACGACACCAATAATCGCCCCCAGTGCAGCCGTCCAGAGGACGTACACCGGCAAGCCGAACGTGGCTCCGGAAAAGACGCTCGTCCAGACTGATTCGGGGATGAACCCGGCAATGAGGCCGGCGAAGATGAACCCGATAGCGATTTCATCCCACAACATCGCCCATTCTTTCCACTGTTTGTCCGCGAGCGACTTCCACCCCGACCATGAGGTCGCCTTCTCCGGGATAGAGGTGTTCGCCGCTTCCGGGTCGAAGGAGTCCTTGCAGGACTGTGAACAGAAGTAGTACGTCTGGCCATCGTGTTCGATGGAGTAGTCCGTCTCCTCGGGATCGACGTCGTCACGATGGCGTCGGTTGTCGTCGCCGTGTTCGCGTTTACGCCCGAATCGACCGTTCCGTTCGTCGCCGCGACGCTGCTGGTCGGGCTCACGTACGGTATCCTCGGCGTTGTTGTCGGCATCGTGTTGGGTCGATTGGGCGGGGTGTACGTGATGCTGTTTTCGCCGATGGTCGACGTCCTCCTGTTCCAGAATCCGCTCGCGACCGACGCGCCTGAGTGGACGAAACTACTGCCGAGCCACTACGCGACGAACGCGCTCTTCGACGCGGCATTCACGTCGAGCATCGACGTGTGGGATTTCGGCGGTGCCGTCGCATATACCGTCGCCCTCCTCGTAATCGGCGTGCTGGTCTTCTATCAGGCGACGGACGTCGAGTGACTTCTCCAACGACCAAAGTCGAGGGAGAAGTCATGAAGCGCGGCGCGTAATCCCGAATCAGTCAGCCTCTTCTCGGAGTTGCTCGTACTTCTCCTCAAACCGAGCCTCACACGATGGACAACAGAACTGGTACAGCTCTCCATCGATGCGGGTGGCTGTTCCTTCACTGTCAACTGTATTTCCACACTGAGCGCAGGAGAGCGCGAACTCCGTTTCCCCCAATTCTGGTGCCCAGTTAGCGCCTGCGAGAAGCGTTACCTCAAAGTCGTCGACTGCTCCGGTGTCGATGGTATCCGCAAGCCAGCTTGCGATGTCTGTATCTGGAACTCTGGCGTACAGGACTAGGTCCGCTTCGGCGGTGGTAAATACGTGTTCGATGGCGCCTTCGTCGATGAGATCGTCTTTGATCGATGCAGCGCTATGGCTGGCTGATTCGACATCGAGCGTAATCAGGACCGGAATTCCGCCGCGGAGCTGTGAGCGATCGACGTCAAGCGTGAACCGATTAATAATTCCCATCTCTTGTAGCCGTTCGACTCGGTCCGACACAGCTGGCGCTGAGAGGTCTACAACATCTGCGATCTCACTATACGGTCGACGAGCGTCCAACATCAGTAGCTGAATAATCTCGAGGTCAGTTTCGTCCAAGTCGCGCATAGTAGCACGCCGTTGGCGAGTAACTAAAGAATCACGACCATCTCTGTTTTGATTCTAAAGTCAAACCGAACCTCATACCAGCCTATCGAAGGAGAAATCCGCTAAAGGGAGGAGGACATACATTCATACGTATGACGACGACCATCAGCGTTGAGGGGATGACCTGTGGCCACTGTGAACAGACAGTAGAAGAAACGCTTCAAGAGATACCTGGTGTGACCGACGCGACCGCAGACCGGGAAGCTGAACAGGCGAAGGTGGATGGTGACGCCGACGCCTCGGTCCTCGTTGAGGCTGTCGAAGACGCCGGTTACACTGCCCACGCCTAAGTAGTGTATCTCTGGGGATAGCACATCACGCTCCTGGGTGAACGGTCCACCGTTCTCTTCGGAGTTTGCCCACCTTGACCCTGTTGTACGGTTTCAGGGACCGAACTTTCAGGAAGCCGGCGGAACCACCTCAATAGAGAACATGACCTATGGACGACCACAAAGATACAGCTGAGAATTCCCAGGGCGGAGAGGACCAGCAGGACACCACCAGTCACCAGCACGAACACGGCGACCTCGATGAAGCGGTCGCGGAATCTGACGAGGAAGGGGTAGAACAGGAGCTACTGGAGGACGAGGCTCACCACACTGCGGCAGGTGAGATGGCGTCCCACGAGCAGCACGAGCACGCCGGCCACGAGGGCGACGGCCACGGCCACGATTCCCACGAGGGACACGGCGAGGGCCATGGCGGGATGCACGAAGGCCACGAGCAGATGTTCCGGCGGCGCTTCTTCGTCTCGACGCTCCTGTCGATTCCCGTCCTCCTGTACAGCGAAATGCTACAGGAGTGGCTCGGGTTCTCCGTCCCGGCATTCCCGGGGAGCGAATGGATCAACCCCGTCTTCGCGGTCATCGTCTTCGCGTATGGTGGGGTCCCGTTCCTCAAGATGGCAGTGCCGGAGCTGAAAGATCGGTCGCCGGGGATGATGACGTTGATCTCGATGGCCATCTCGGTCGCGTTCGTCTACAGTCTCGCGAGCGTAGTATTCCCGACGCAGTCGGCGTTCTTCTGGGAGCTCGTGACGTTGATCGACATCATGCTGCTGGGGCACTGGATCGAGATGCGGTCGGTGCGCCGTGCCTCGAGCGCGGTCGACGAGCTGGCGAAGCTGATGCCCGACACCGCAGAGCGAATTACTGATGATGGAGACACCGAGGAAGTCCCCGTCAGTGAGCTCTCGGAAGGCGACCTCGTGCTCGTCCGGCCGGGCGCGAGTGTCCCTGCTGACGGCACCGTCGAGGAGGGCGATTCGGACGTCAACGAGTCGATGATCACGGGCGAGTCCAAGCCCGTCTCGAAGGAGCCCGGTGACGAGGTCATCGGCGGCACCATCAACGGCGATGGTAGTCTCCGCGTCCGTGTTGGCGCGACGGGTGAGGAGACGACACTCGCGGGCATCATGCGTCTCGTCGAGGAAGCCCAGCAGAGCAAGTCCAAGACGCAGGTACTGGCCGACCGGGCGGCCGGCTGGCTGTTCTACGTCGCGCTCGGGGCGGCAGTCGTGACGGGGATTGCGTGGACCGTCGCGGTCTCGTTCGACGTGACCGTCATCGAACGCGTCGTCACGGTACTCGTCATCGCCTGCCCACACGCTCTCGGGCTCGCCATCCCGCTGGTCGTCGCCATCAACACGTCGCTCGCCGCTCAGAACGGGATGCTCGTTCGCGACCGCATCGCGATGGAGGATGCGCGGAACCTTGACGCGATCATCTTCGACAAGACAGGGACGCTCACCGAGGGCGAACACGGCGTCGTGGATATGGCGACCGTCAACGGCGTCGACGAGGACGACGCGCTCGGGCTGGCGGCAGCCGTCGAGAGCGACTCCGAGCACATGATCGCGCGAGCGATTCGCGAGGCCGCCGACGAGCGAGACCTAACTACTCCCGACGCGACCGCCTTCGAGGCGATCAAAGGCCGAGGGGTTCGCGCGAACGTCGACGGAAACGAGGTGTACGTCGGTGGGCCGAACCTGTTGACCCAGCTCGATAGCGAGATCCCCGACCATCTCCAGCGCTTCGCTGACGAGGCCGGACAGAACGCCCAGACAGTGGTGTATCTCGTTCGTGACGGAGAGCTAATTGCCGCCTTCGCGATGGCCGACGTGATCCGCGAGGAGAGTTTCCGCGTCGTCGACGCGCTCCACGATCTGGGTATCGAGGTGGCGATGCTGACGGGGGACTCCCAGGACGTCGCCAACGCCGTCGCCGACGAACTGGGCATCGGCACGGTGTTCGCGGAGGTCCTCCCCGAAGACAAAGACGAGAAAGTCCAGGAGCTCCAGGACCAGGGGAAGCTGGTGGGGATGGTCGGCGACGGCGTGAACGATGCGCCGGCGCTGACGCGGGCCGACGTCGGCATCGCGATCGGGAGCGGCACCGACGTCGCAGTCCAGTCGGCCGACGTCATCCTCGTCCAGAACAACCCCATGGACGTCGTTCGGCTGGTGAAGCTCAGTAAGGCGAGCTATCGGAAGATGCAGGAGAACATCGTCTGGGCCGCCGGGTACAACGTGTTCGCGATTCCGCTCGCAGCAGGCGTCTTGGCACCGATCGGGATTCTGCTCTCCCCCGCTGTGGGTGCGCTCCTGATGTCGCTGAGTACGGTGATCGTCGCGATCAACGCCCAGCTGCTCCGCCGCGTGGACCTGTCCATCCCCGAGCTTCCAGGCGGGACACCAGCGACTGACGCACAACCTGCAGACTGAAACGCGCCCGATCGCTTCGGAGCTTCTTTCAATTGAGTTCGGTTGGTGGTCAGCAACTGGCGGCACTGTGTAATTTCGGTGAGTATCGCTATGCGGTCACTGATTCCACAGTTTTCCCGAGGAGTACGAAGTTCGGTATACACAGACGCTTCCTCTGATGGGCCACATAGCTACGCCAGCACTAGGTTTATACCGCTTGACGGACTTCTTCCCGATATGAGCCTCGAAGAGACGGTTGACTACCTCGCCGAGGAACTCGACCTCGAGCGAAGTGAACACGTCCGTGAGGTCGGTCAGTCGGTCGCCGAGCTTCGCGACTGATCAGAACATTTCTCTGAAGTCCCGTTCGATGAGTCCGTCCTCCAGATACGTGATGAACTCTTGTTTCGTTGGTCCTTGACAGTCGAGCAGATCGTCCCGCTCTGCACGTTTGAGGACTGCCTGTGCGAAGTCCGTACAGTGGGATTCATGCTGCTCAGCGTACTTCGAAAGGGCATCTCGCCAATGCATATCCAGCTCGAACTCGGCTAATCGAATTTGGATCCCGTCTTTCCGTTCGACGAGGTTGACGTCTAGGTCTTCGAGCTGCTTGAAACGGAGGTTGTTCCGGCGGACCGTGATGAGCCGTTTGGAATCCACGATGTAGGGATCGACCCACTCTCGCCAGGTATCGTCGTCGACGTGCGTTCGTGGCATCGAAAAATTCGAATCTACACTCTCAATACAGAATTGTAGCATCGCGATGCCAGTTCGATGATTCGCATTCGGGAGGGAATGTCGGAGAATCAAATTCGACATCACTTCGCCGGCGACTTCAGGAACTGATGCTCCCCAGGATACGTGATCAAGTGCCTGTTGTATCTTCTGCGGTTCGAACTCCTTGTAAAGCCGAAACTCATCCTCATCTCGAACATCGACAGCAGCTTCGAGCAATTCCACTAACCGGAAGGCGACAACTTGCCCAGGACGAGGGAGGTCACGAATACGGTCGCTCAGCCATTCCTGATCGAAGTCAATATCTTGGGCTGATTCGATCTCTGATTCGCCTTCGTAGAGGACATAGACCGGTGTCTCGAAGGGGTATCCGATGAGTTTCGTCGACTCATCGGATTGCTCTCGCTGAGACCGGATTTCTGCTACCGATGCCGAACTATATTTGAGTGAGAAATTCTCGGCCTGTGGGTGATGATAGAAGACGAGCCGAGCCATTTCAATGTGTATTCGTGCGAAGTGGGTAAAGCAGTCCCGCTTGTATGTTGATTCTACGACTGGGTGGGTGCGTTCACGTCTTCTAAATACTGGCTTTCCCACTCACGTCGCGCCTCGATCTCCCGCACTCCGCGTTGTGTGACCGTGTACACGTTCGTCCGTTTGTCGAGTTCACCTTTCTCCAGGAGGCCTTTGCCGACGAGGTCGTCGAGGTTTGGATAGAGCCGTCCATGGTTGATCTCTTGTTCGTAGTAGTCGTCAAGTTCGGCCTTTACTGCGAGCCCGTGTGGTTCCTCGAGCCCGGCGATCACGTACAAGATGTCCCGCTGGAACCCAGTTAGATCGTGCATCCGTGTGCTCCCTATTTTTGAGGGGTGGCATATGTTCTCTCTGGTACTCAGAGGCGGTGATTCGGACCAAGGGTATCAACTAATATACTCGTCACCGAACAGCGTTTAATATCGAGGCATCTGTATCACCGGTAATGTCCCTTCGGCTGAGGTCGCCGTTGAGGTTCCGTGGCTGTGATCGGCCGACTATCAGATGGTGGTAATCAATTGTGTCTCCATCTCAATCGCTATCTTCCACATGCGCGCTTTGTGGGGGGACTGTCCCCGATGATCGAGACGTAGCTGAAGACGACATCGTCTTCTGCTGTGATGGATGTCGAAACGTCCATCGAGTGCTCGGTAGCGATGGAGATCACAGTCGGATGGCTCCGACGGACGATATTATACACAAGCCTGAGTCTGGAACGCACGAGCGAGAGGCAGCCATGCATCGATCAGGAGCTGAGGACCGTGTCTTCCTCCAAGTCGACGGGATGCACTGTGCGACGTGTGAGGGATTCCTCGAATCGGTCGCCAAGGATTGCGAAGGTGTCGTCGATGCGGCAGCAAGCTACGTTACCGAGACGGTCTGTATCACATACGACCCTGACCGCATCTCGATGGACACTCTCTGTGATACCCTGAGTACACTCGGCTATTCGGCAACCCTCCGTGCTGGAGGGAGTGATGACGCACCGACTGTAATCGGACAGTCACGGCGGTCTGACGAGCCGAATGAACGAGGCATTGACGAGGTGCTGGGATTCCGTTACGCTGCTGGCGTCATTTTCGGGACGTTCATGCTCCTCCCGTATGCGGTCCTCCTCTATCCGGCGCAGCTCTCGTCGTTCTTTGGTGAGGGGACACTCGATATGTACGCGAGTGCGTCCGGGATCGGCGGTGGAGATGGCCTGTTGATCCTGCCGCTCTTTCTCGTTCTGACGGGTGTCGTCCTCGTGTTCACCGGCCTGCCGCTGTTACAGGGTGCGTATGTCAGTCTGAAGATGCGACAGCCGAACACGGACCTGCTTGTCGCACTCACCGTTGTGAGTGCCTACGTGTACAGTACAATCGCCTTTCTCCTCGGTCGGCTCGACGTCTTCTACGACCTCACGATTGTGGTTGCCGCGAGTGTGGTGGCCGCCATCTTCTATGAATCACTGAGCAAGCAGCGAGCGATGGATCGCCTGACGAATCTTACTATCTCTCACGTCACCGAAGCCAGGCGGTACGGCGCCAATGGGACGACGACGGTCGATGTTCATGACCTGAAAGCCGGGGAGCGGGTCCTCGTCCGTGAGGGCGAACGAATCCCGGTCGATGGAGTTCTCGCTGAGGGTGAGTGTACGGTCGACGAAGCGATCGTGACAGGCGAGTCGCTCCCGGTATCGAAGCAAGCGGGAGACGAGGTCGTCGGCGGGGCAGTCGTCACAAATGGTGCTGCTGTTCTCACAGTGAGCGATAGGACAACCAGTAGTATCGATCGCCTCATCACCTCTGTCTGGAATCTCCAGAGTGGGGATCACGGCGTCCAGCGGCAGGCCGATCGGCTCGCGTCAGTCATCATCCCGGTCGTCGTCGGTGGGGCGGTACTCGCCGGAGTGGGGTCGCTTCTGGTGGGGACGGGGATTCCCGTCGCCGTCCTGACGGCGCTGGTGGTTCTCTTGGTTGGGTGTCCGTGGGCACTTGGCCTGGCAACCCCGCTCTCGGTGGCAACCAGTATCGAACAAGCGGTAGAGCGGGGCATCGTCATCTTCGACGAGACAGTCTTCGAGCGCCTTCGGAACGTTGACGTCGTCGTCTTTGACAAAACGGGGACTCTCACGACCGGTCAGATGGATGTCCTCGAGGCGGATGCACCGTCGGATCTGCTTGAAATCGTCGCGGCCCTCGAACAGCGAGCATCCCACCCAGCGGCCGACGCAATCGTGAATACGTTTGCACACGGGAATCAGGAGGACGATCGCTCGAGAGCTGATGGGGGTGTTACCGATGGAAGTGAGCACGAGCACGCAGAGCACATCACCGAGTTCACGAGCCACACGACTGGCGTCGAGGGAGTCGTCGAGGACACGCGCGTTCTCGTCGGAAACCTCGATCTCTTCGCGGAACTCGGGTGGTCGGTGAGCGAGCAGATCGAGACGCGTGCCGCAGAGGCACGAACGGCCGGTCACCTTCCGGTCGTCGTCGGTCGTGACGGCCATGCAGAGGGCGTCATCGTCGTGGGCGATGAACCCCGCCCGAGCTGGGATGACACACTCACGCAACTGAGTGACCGTGACATCGAGATCGTCGTTCTGACCGGTGATGGCGAGGCTGCTACTGACTTTCTCGACAGCCATCCTGCCGTCGATCACGTGTTCGCGGGGGTCCCGCCGGCAGGCAAGACCGCGACGATCCGGCGGTTACAGTCTCGTGGGCAGGTTACGATGGTCGGTGATGGGACGAACGATGCCCCGGCCCTAGCGACAGCAGATCTGGGAATCTCCCTCGGTGGGGGGACAGCACTCGCGTCCGATGCCGCGGATATTTCTATCGTCGATGATGACCTCGCGGCGGTGGAGACGACGTTCGACCTCGCAGATGCAGCTCGTCGGCGTGTCAGACAGAACAACGGGCTGGCGCTGCTCTACAATGGAGTCACGATGCCCCTCGCAGCGACGGGGTTGCTGAATCCGGTGTTCGCGATGGGTGCGGTCGTGGCGACCGGCGGTCTCCTCGCGGCGAACTCGTTCCGAGACCTGCTTCACGAGTAGCGGATCAAATCCCGCGAAGCGGCAAATACCTGCTGTAACCGGGTGAAGACGGGTCCTATCGCTTCATTCGAGAAATTCGAAGGCACCGAGGCCCGCGTACCCGACCGCAAAGCCCGCGACGATGATGCCTCCAGAGAGGACTTGGTAGAACGGGGTCGATGGGAGGAAGCCGGTTCCGAGTGTGCCGACGACGATTAATACTGCTGCCAGTCCCAAAAACACGTACTGTCGACGTTTCCTCTTCATATCTTGAGATATTCGTCCACCCCGGGTGCTGTGTTCTCACGGTAGATACCTCACCTCAGTCGGCGGGGATGATGGCGGCCGATTGATCGGGCTGTCGGGCTGCTTGGACCGAGTAGATCAGGCTCCCGGTGAAGAGGACGAAGCTTCCTACGATGAATACTGCACTGAGCGGCGAGGCCGAATCGACGAACACCCAGTAGAGGGGGGCGGCAATCGATGGTCCGGCAGCAAGTACCGCGATCTTCGCGACGAGTGGCCCACAGCACCCACAGGTACACGTCCCGACGATTGCAGCACTCCCGGCGGTTCCTTCGGTCATGCCGGCTCGTTCCTCGACACGCCAGTGACGGGCAATGAGAGCGGCGTTCAACCCGATGAGTGCGCTTAGCATTCCGACAACGATGACCTGACCGGGTGACACGGCCAGGAAGAACGGGATATGTATGAACGGGAGATGCGGAATCGCGATTTCGAGCGTCGGCCACGATACTAGCTGATAGATTGCGGGCAGAACGACGACTGTCACTTCCTCAGGGAAGCCCTCCTCGGGGAACAACGAGAGGTACCCCGTTATCGAGACGAAAAAGAGAGCTAATACGACACCGACGCCGATTCCGAAGCGACGCGCAACCGGATCACGCATGACTGCGCGAATGACACTCCCTGCGTCCTTCCAGACGACATACCCGACCAGGAGTGGCGTGCCGAGGACGATGGCGTACCCGAGTGGATGCGTATCGCTTGCCAGTCCTGGAAGGAGGTAAGGGTACGAAATCCACAATCCCATGAGGATGCCGAGGAACGTGTACCGTGGTCGCGATGGCCAGCGGAGCCACCCAACGACGAAGCTCGCGACCATGATTCCCAAGCCACTCAGCAGGGCCAGTGGCTGATACCACGCCCGGGGGAACGGCATCGAACTCGCAGTATATGTCGGATCTGGGGAGAGCCCTTCGAAGAGTACGGCTCCAAGCGCAGTAATAGCGATACCGGCGAACACGCCGTACAGAGCGGTTGTCGCTGTGATCCGATCTGTCCGTTTGAGAAGGATGAATCCACCGAGAATAACGGCACCAACGAAAGCAATAATTATACCGTGTCCTTGCGAGAGTCCACCGCTTCCGGCTGTACCGTGGGCGGACGCGACGGGAACCTGAGTGAGCGTACCAATCGCGGCGAGAAGTATAGAGAGTGGCCGAAAAGACCCGATTCGAGAGGTCTGTCCACGGGAGGGGTCCCCACGTGGTTGACGCTCTTCTGGTGACATTATTCTGTCTTGGACAGGGAGCCACTTCTACCTGACTGATTCACCTCTCATATTCTGGATTTGACTGTCGTTGGCTTATGCTGGGTGTGGAATTTTCCTCCTCCGAAAGTATGACCGGCGCGGTGAATTCACTCGCCGTCCAGAAACACGAGCAACTGTATGTGCTTGAGGAACCAGACCGGAAGAACGGCCCCAACTCCTGCAGCGAGTAGGAGACTATTCGCTGCTGTCCACACGATTTGCCCGAGGACGGTGCTAATAATCAAGATGCCGTTGTATGCGATCGCATTCACCGCTAAATCGCCTCTCGACTCAGGCCGGGGCCACTTGATGAGACTGGGCTTGATTGCTGACGTCCGACCGGAAGCTACGGCGACAAGAAGTCCGAGTAAGCCGGATACAAACCATCCGAGAACAGCCGGTGGCCAGCTGTATACAACCGTTGCGGTGGCAAGAACAATCAGACACGGACTGGTGATTGTACCGATCTCTACGGAGGTATAGCGGGTTAAAATGTGTTCCTCGGTTCCTTGTTGTGCGGTAGCCATCTGTGAGGATTATGAGTAGAGCAGTGGAACGAATGGGGAATGCTCCGTCGAGGATTTGAACCTCGGTCCTCGGCGTGAGATGCCGAGATGATTGGCCGAGCTACACCAACGGAGCATCTCTAACTCGGGGCCTCAGTACTTCAAATACGGCCGGTGTCCTACTCAGTGGGAATCCGCCGTTTCCCCTTATCTTGGGGTCTTTGATACTGTGGTATGGAGCGTCGACAGATTCTCAAGACGGCTGGAATTCTCGCTACAGGTGGCGTAACTGGTCTCGCCGGATGCAGTAGTTCGGGGAACGGAGACGGTGGCGGTGAGCCGACCACGACTGAAACGCAGGAGACAGCTGGTGGGTCAGGAGACTCGAATACCGTCATGATGGTCACCGAAGGGAGCGAGTATTATTTCGATCCCATCGGCCTGTTCATCGAATCTGGGGAAACTGTGACATTCGAAATCCAGAGCGGGAGCCACTCGGCAACCGCCTACAAAGAGGGAACGAGTTCAGCCTCGGTAAATCGGATTCCCGAAAGCGCAGAAACGTTCAATAGCGAAACGCTGAGTGAACAGGGCGCAACGTACGAGCACACGTTCGAGACCACAGGGACGTACGATTACTTCTGTATCCCGCACAAGACCCTAGGGATGGTCGGCCGGATCGTCGTCGGCGAACCCGGCGGTCCCGCCGAGGGGAGTATGCCGCCGGACGGAGACGTTCCCGAAAGCCAGACCATCGTCGATCAAGGCAGCGTCTCGTACAGCTCGTTCTCCGGATAGGCGGCCGCGTATACTGCGAGCTGTGCGCTCTGGATTCGCTTGAACACCATATGAACGACATTGACTCTGCTTCGGACCTACAGTATGGAGACATACGCTATCGATGACGCTCGCACAAGGCCCGTGGCCGACATACACGGATGCTGCTCTCGATAGTGTTCGACAAGAACGACGCGAGGTCGAACGCGAGTGTCAAGCCTTCAAACGCTTTCGCCAGCGTATTCAGACCGTCGAAACACAGACTCTACGGTTCGAACGGTCAGTTGTTGGAGTGAATCAGAACCTTACACCCGAAGAGAAATCGGTCCGTGATACCATCGAGCTGTGGTATCATGATACTGTGATGGCGGTCGACCACTACGGCGACGTGTACGGTGATTCGTTCGAGGCGAGCCTCAGCGCCGAATTCGGGGTCGATGTACTGGTTCTGATCTCGGAAGCGACTACGTTCTCACCGCTCATCAAACAACGACTCCTCGAGGCTGCACAGCAGTGTATTGACAACCGTCGGGTCTTTCTAGAAACTCTCGAAGACGAATTCAATACGCTCAAAGACGCGCAATCTACAGTTCAAGAGATTCGAGAGGCGATAGCAGAATTTGATTCGACGGAATTACAGGGGATCTCAGATACTGAACTGACCGACAGATACGAGACGCTTCACACATTGAATGATGAATGTAAGAGTTGGATCCAGCAACGGCAGGAGGAAATCCACGCTCATCGAATCGATCGGTCGGCAGACGTGGATGCCTACACTGACCTCTGTTCGTATCTCTATGAAGATCTGGAGGTTGATTATCCGGTATTGGCGACGTTTGTCGATATCTTGGAGATTATTTCCCAATATGAGTAGTTCCCTCTTTCACCTCTTACCCAGTCGTCAGTGCCGGTTTCCAGCAAATCTACAGAGAAAGCAAGACGAGTGCCTCGGGGCTTGACCCCGAGGGTGAAGCCGACACTTAGACGTGTTCTGTTCGTTCAATGTACCGTTCAATCGTCTCAGTTGAGACGGTTCCCGCAGTCCCGATGTAGTACGAACGTTCCCAGAACCCACTGCCCCACAGATACTTCTCCAAGAACGACTCGTGCTGTTCCCACATCTTCCGGGCCGTGACGCTCTTGACCGTCCGAACAATCTCGCTCGGTGCGTGCTTCGGGTGAGCGGAAAGAAACAGATGTACGTGGTCGGGCGAGATGTGTAACGACAGTATCTCGTAGCCGTACTCGTCGCATACGTCGCTGAAACTCGCTTCCAACGAGTTCTCAATTGGTTCGAGTATCGAGTGACGATACTTCGGACACCACACGAAGTGGTAGTTGACGTTGTACACCGTGTGATTTGACCGCTTCTCGCCCATATCGAACACACTACATCAACACAGTTAAGTATATCCAAAGGATATACACAGGTATGGGGAATCGATTTGAAATCGACGGCGAGGAAGTTCTGGACGGCGAGGTCAAACCGTTCGGGAACAGCGCCCACGTCACCGTCCCCAAGCGTTGGCGTGGCGCGGACGTGAAAGTCGTCCGAATCTCAGAACCCACCGGACAAGACGGAGAATGAACAACTCGCAGGGCCTCGTCAAGACGCTGGATTTCCATCTCAACATCCAGAGTGACAACGAGGGCCTGTTGTACGACGCCACGCTCGAAGCCCGCCGAGTGTACAATGAAACCACCCGGCTCGCCAAAGGGGGCGTAGACTGGGACTCGATTTCCACGCGCCTCGAAGACGATGCCGACCTCGTAAAGAACACGACCCAACGCATCGTTGCCAAGGCACTCGGGGCGATGGAGAACTACTACGAGTACGACGACTTCGGCAAACCCAGCCACACAAAGGACGGCACGTACCCGCTTCGGGCGAACTTCTCGGAGGGTTACAATCTTTCGCTCACCGATGAAGGCGATGTGGCGTTCCGAATCAGCGCGAAGCCGTACAACCACGTCAAGGGCGTCCTTGATGGAAGTGATGCCCACCTCGACCTCCTCAAGACCGCGCTCAAAAGCGACGAGTGGAAGGTCACAACGTCCGAGACGCTGTGGTGTGACGGTGAACCGGAACTCCACGTCAATATCCGCAATACCGAGCAGACCGTTCGAGACAAGCAAGACTCACGGACGGTCGTCGGCGTGGACGTGAACGAGGACAACGTGGCCCTCACCGCACTCTCAGAGGATGGCGTCGAAGACACGCTGGTCATCGACTTCCCCGAAATCAAGTTCGAGCGCCATCGCTACTTCACGATGCGGAAGCGCGTCCAGAACGCGGGGAAGGACAGCATACACGACACGCTGGAAGGGCGTGAGGAACGGTTCGTCCGTGACCGACTCCACAAAGTGTCTCGGCACATCGTGGAGTGGACTCAGCAGTTCGAGAGGCCGTGCATCGTCTTTGAAGACCTCAAAGAGATGCGCGACAGTATCGACTACGGCACACGGATGAACCGACGCTTGCACCACCTCCCGTTCCGCGCTCTGCAATACTACACGTCGTACAAGGCGTCGTTCGAGGGCATTCCGACCAGATGGATTAATCCCGAGTACACGAGCCAGCGGTGTCCGATGTGTGGGCACACGGAGCGTGCGAATCGGAACAAGAAGCGGTTCAAGTGTAAGGACTGTTCCCATCAAGACCACAGCGACCGAGGCGCAAGCGTCAACATTTCCGTGAAAGGCATCAAGAAGCATCAAGATTGGAATGTGCCTGCTCTCAACAGCCTTCCACAAGTTCGGAAGGTGCGACGGCAGGCATCGGGGGCCGTGGACGCCCCGACCGCAACCCGCTCGTCCGTTCGAGACGACCGTGACCCATCTCGGGGTGTGGCGTCGAGGACGGCGGGAGTGTCAGACTAAACTGCGGGAAGACAGAGGCCTCGGGGCTTGACCCCGAGGTGGTTCACTTTGTTAACGGTTTTGTCTATCCGGTCACAACAGTACATATGGAATTCGACTTCGTGCGCTCGGTGGCTCCTCTCGTCGTAATTGTCGCCGTCGCAGCGATTGCGCTCACGACCGTGATGACCTCCTCGACAGTCTTTATGATGGTTCTGCCCTCGATGATCGTCTTCTCGGTCATCGCGTTCTTCTTCGGGATGAAACACGGCGAGTTCCGCGCCAGTCCGTAACAGGCCGATCCAGTAGCCGAAATCCGGCGGGTGGGGGTCCACGTTAGCTCCCAGCGGTGTCGATTTCGGTTGATTTCGATGACCGATTCGCAGTCCTCAGTAGGTCATAGATGCGTTCGTAGACCCTGTTTCGGCCCGTTGAACATGTTCAATAAGAGCGACCAAACTAACTACACCGAAGTTCAGTATGTGGGCGATAGAGTCTAAAGTTAAGAATGGATTACCTCTCGGTGATTCGAACCTGCTGTTCGCGGTCTTCTCCCGACCACAGCATACGATAGCTCATATCTGGTTCATCATCAGTTTCGTCGTTTCCGGGATCTCTCACTTCGAATGGGTCAGTCAAAGACCACTCAACGGTTTCTCCAGCGGAAATGGGGTGTGAAATAGCCGCAACTGGAGCGTAGGCGATTCCACCACCAGTTCGGTTGAGGCCGGCGACGAACCGTGTTTGCAGGTCGCTGTCGTTTGTGACGGTGAACGTGATTTCAGGCTCGGTGCCAATGGAGACCGTCTCGGGGACCGACCACTCGACAGTCAGCGATGGCTCCGGAGCAGCAAGTCTGGCCTGCAGCGTGGAGTCTGGCTGCCAAGCTCCCCCCGGCCAGAGAAGACTAGTGTCGGTCGTCTCCCCGCTTTCAGGTAATTCAAAGAGAACCCAGCCATTCCCGGTCTCGGCATCGTATCGACGTTTTTTGTTTCCGTATAACCGGTACAAGTCTCGAGCACCTTGGGCTTGTGACGGGCCGAATTCTTTGCCATCGAACCGGAAGACAAGGTCGGACCGGGCGGGTGGCTCGCCGGCGGTCACCGACAACTCCAGAAAGAAAAACTGCCCACGGTCGTTGACACCGAGTGAGTCTGCGGTTGCCAACTGGACAATCGCGGGTTGAAGCGCATCTAGTTCTACGGAAAGATCTAAGCCATCGGGCGTTCCCGTCGGAGTCTGCGTGGATGTCGCAGTAGGGGTGTCAGACCTCACACTGCCGTTTGAAGTTAGCCTTTCAGAACCACCTGTACAGCCAGCTAATCCGCCAACTGTCGCACCACACAGAGCGAGTAGTTGTCGGCGTCTCATGTATGCGTGATACAAGCATCTCGGTAAGTGTTTTCTGGAGGCTATAAAGAAATTTTAGCCATCTGTAAAATTCTATTCCACGCCTACGAACTCCTTTCATATTGATGCCTCACTATACGAAATCAGTCTGGGATACCGTCTCCTGAACTGAATCAGCCGGTAACATGGCAGATAAAATCCCTCGGGACTGTTCGATAGGATATCTAATCGCAGAAGTGAGTACTACATTGAGATGTCTACTTTTACATCAAGGTGCATATTTCCGGTGGTTATCAAGTTATTTGACGGTCAGTACGCACATTCTCTAACGATTTATTCTTAATTTGACTAAAAACCTTCCAGAAACCGTCCTACGACACGCTCAGTCCGCGCGACGGCTGTTTCAGCCGGGCAGTGTCGAACCAACAGGAGTCCACCAGAGCCGATAAGTCCTATCGTTCAGTTAGATCCAGTCCTGGTCGTCGTGTAGAGCATCTCTACGTGGAGTAGCCGGCGTACTCCATGAGCTGGTTGAAGATGTCCGTATCCATGACGGACCGATAGACCACGCCGGTGAGCATCCCGCCGGGATAGAACGTGCCGTTCATCACGTGATTGACCTTATGACAGTGCATCAGGTAGATGCCGGGGTCCGCATCGGCAGTAAATTCGATTGTGTGTCGTTCAGCAGGGGCAACGTTCGTGACGTCCATGTCGTGTCGGGCAGCCTCCGGAATCGTCCCGCCGTCCTTTTCGACGCGCTGGAAGCGGTGGTTATGGATGTGCATCGGGTGCGACATGTACCCACCGTTGACGAGGTGGATACGAACTGAGTCGCCTTCGTCGACGATGATCGGCGACCCTTCTTCGGGGTGCAGCGTCCGGGGAGCGCTCTTCCCATTGACGGTAAACACGTCCGGGTTTCGACTTGCCGAATTGTAGGTGAAGTCCGCCTCACCGGCCCACTTCCGTGGAACTCGCGAGTCCCAGTCCTTGATCGTCATGAAGTATTCGCGGTCCGCCGGTTCGTAGCCTTCGGGATCGACTCGGTAGACCCCGTACATGCCCATGTCGATATGCCGGTGGGTCTGGAAGTGACAATGGTAGAAATGCGTCCCAGGGACGTTAGCGGGGATCTCGTAGGTGTGTGTCTCCCCTGGCGGGACCTGAATGCCGGTCGTCGTCGGAACGCCATCGTTCTCCCACGTCTTGCGAACTCCGTGGAAGTGAATCGTATGGGGACGTCGACCATCGGTGTTGTCGAGTCTCACCTCCATCGCGTTACCCTCGGTCGTTCTGAGAATTGGGCCAGGGACGCTGGGGTCGTTGTCGTCGGCCTGGAACGCCCAGACGCGGGGGAATTCGACGGGCCCACCCATTGTATCGAGCGGGTGGACCGCGTGTCGGGCCTGCTGAGTCCGCATCGTCACTTCGCCGCCCTGCTCGTCGACGTTGACGACTGTTGGAGGGCTGGTGTAGGGGAGATCAGGCGAGTCAGTTTGTGCCTGCGTGGGGGTACCGCTCGTTGCTGCTGGCTCGTTGGCTCCGCCCGCAGAACAGCCTGCTAACGAAGCGATACCGGTCGCGCCAGTTGCCGCGAGAAACTCACGCCGGGACAGTCCGGTTCCGGGTGCGCCGAAACGTGTAGTCATGATACACTCGGTATTTTGGTTGGCCTAAACATAGGGCGACTGCGGTGTCCCAATTCACGGGACAGCGCGTGGATATGTTCGGCAAAAGGTGAATGAAGATGGCGGCTTTTCACCTATACTTGTTCGCCGTTAGGAGTCCGAGATTGGGGCTAGAAAGCGATCAGATTTTTAGAGTCCGCCCGTGGACGACAGATAGACTCCTGCGAACTGCACCGCGTTATACGTCCCGTGAATCACAGCCGGCACTGTGAGGTTGTCCGTGTACTCGTACGCTGCTCCCAGTACTAAGGCCAGGACGAATGCGATACCGATGTACACCAGTTTGCCTTCCCCTGACAACGAGAAGAGATGGATCGATGCGAACAGAGCGCTTGCGAGGACGATTGCACGGGCCGGATGGAGACTTTCACGGAGGGTGCCCTGGACGAGGCCCCGGAACAACAGCTCTTCTCCCGGGCCGACCAACAGGAATTGGAGGGGGATCAGAAGAAGGAAGACACTCGGATTTTGTCGCCCGACCTCGACGATCTGATTCTGAGCCGAGTTCAGACCGAGGGCCGTGATTACTGAGGACGCCACAAAGAGCAACCCCAGGATCGCTATACTCCCCCCGACAATCACCGCCCCATCACGCTTGTCAGGCAGACGAACTGGAACGAATCCGAATCCGAGATCACGGCCTTTGAGATAGAGGATGGCGATGCCCCCAAACGTCACTCCTTGGAGGAAGAACGTACTCAAAACCAGCCTGAGGGCTGGACGCGACGCAAGGTCGACTCCAAACAGCCCAACGCCCGTAGCGACGGCAAGGAATACGATAGCCCCCGCGACGTATGATCCATACGTGAGACCAATAGCAGAGGCGACAGATCGGAAGCGAGATGTCGACGACATAAATCAGACGTGATTGTAGGGCTCCACCCTACAAGCTGGCTTCGATAGGTCGATTCCGGTACTATTCATTCCAAGACATCCCGCGGTAATGATTTTGTTCATGGCTGACGTTCAGGTTCGACGAGGTTGGATCCAGCGAGGACTGTAATCGTCACGAGCACGAACGCGATGAGTGAGAGATTCGGAATCGTGAGTCCGAGTACCGGTGCCTGCCACTGGACGACTGCACAGGGACCAGCAAAGGTGCATGATGTCATGGTTATCTGGAGATAAGAGTGATATGCAGCGATCATCCCGCCGGGCACGGACAGTGGCACGACAGTCCGCCAGATGGTGTTGTGGTTCTCGATGGCAGCAACGCCGACAACGACAACGTGTGGGTACATGAGGATCCGTTGGTACCAGCAGAGGGTACACGGAACGAGGCCGAGTCCGAGGCTGAACCAGAGGCTCCCGACGGTTGCGACTGCCGCGACGATCGCCCCGCTCGCGAGCCAGAACCGACCGTTGGCAGTGGCCGGCTCAGTTCGATCCGATTGCATCCTCGATGAGCTGTCTCGTTCGATCTCCGTTTCCGAGTGGGTTGATTGTCGTTCCATCGATGAGGAGCGCCGGCGTGGAAGAGATCCCGTTATTTTCCGCAGCGCTGTCCGTCGCCCGAAGTGCGTCAGTATACTGGTTTTCCTGAATCGCCGTCCGGACCGGGTCTGTCTCTGAGACTCCTGCCGACCGAGCAAATTGTACCATCTTATCTGCAGTTGCCCATTGCTCACGTTCGGGCGGCTGATTCTGGAACACGTATTCGTGAAATGCCCAGTAGGAGGCCGGTTCGGCGTTCCAGACGGCTAACCCGGCTTGCCCAGCTGCCGGCGCATCTGGGCCAAGAAACGGTTCGCCACCAAAATAGGCGAGATCGCGAAATTCGAGTGCGATATCACCCGGCTCGACGTAGTCCGCCACCAACTGCGAGAGCATTCCCGTACTGAACTGGGCGCAGTATGGGCACTTCCAGCTCCCGAAGTAGGTGACTGTAACCTCGGCGTCAGCAGACCCCATTGTTGCGTACCGGAATTCGCTCGGCGATTCGGGAATTGGTGCGGACGTGATGACACCCGTTTCACTGTTTGCATTTGTGCCCCCACCGGATTTGGCGCTCGGATCGTCAGAGAGAACGGATCCGCCAACGACGAGCGCGGCAGCGGCGCTCCCACCGCCGGCGAGGAGGAGCTGTCGACGAGTGAGTCCCCCGACGGCAGTACCGACCCCACCCTCAGAGAGACGCTCTGTGAATGTGAGAGAGTCGACGGCCGCGTCCGCTCGCTTGGAGTCAACGCGTGAGAGGTCGTCGGGATGTGCAGCGAGCCAATGACGATACAATTGCTTGTGGGGTTCTTTTTCCAATTGCGTACCACAGTAGTGGCACGCGCTGTGGGCGTTCCATGTGTGATCGCGGGTGGCTCCAGCTGTTTCGAACTGGTCGGCACAGATTGGGCACGTGTGTGATGTCATTTTAGTCGCTACTTAGAGTAGGCTGTATCAGAGATGTAGTATCTCGTTTTCGGTAGCCGGGTTGAGTGGTTGTCATTGGTGGGGTCATTCAACGGGGGAGTGATCGGTCAGTCACGAAGATACGCGACGAGAACGGTCGTCAGGAGACAGAGCAGAATGAGGATCGCCACACCGAGGTGGGTCGTCACGATAATCGGATGTAGATTTTTCGTGACCGTGAGACCTCCAAGAATGACTTGGAGCGGAAGGAGGACGAGAGCGACCGTGGCCGACCATTTGACAATAGCATCATTGCGGTGTGTCACCCAAGCTCCGATCGCTGTGCCCAAAATTAGGAACCCAGCTGTCATCGCGAGCCCCCGATGAGCCCATTCAGCGAATATCTGTAATGCAGAGTACGGCGAATTGGCGATGATACTGGGTTGGAGGAAGGGTACCCAGGTTCCATAACAGGTCGGCCAGTCGGGGCAGGAGAGCCCGGCACCGATCGCACTCGTGTAGGCACCGAGTAGCATCACGATGTACGTTAGACCCAGCGTCAGGCCGGCAATGTGTTCGTACTCTACTGGAACCCCTAAAATAATCTTTCTCAGGTCGTTTGATGTTGTTGGATTTTGAGCCATGTCTGGGTTGGGTAGGAGATCCTCGGGTACGGTGTGTCTCATCAAAGCCAAGGTCGCAAAGGTATAGTTCGGATTCCCATCGAATGGGATTCCGGCATCTATTCATTGAGAACCCAATCCACAGCATTGATAAGAAGACCCACAAGTTGCCGGGAGACCACTTGGACGTATGAATCCCATGATAAATAAAAAACAAACCTACGAACGGTCGTCAGATGGCCATGAGCGGGACTTGGTGTCTGTTGATGATAATACGTGTCCCGAGTGTCAAGGCCAAATCACCCAGGATGGCGACCAGGGCGAAGTAACGTGTGAAAGCTGTGGATTAGTTTTCGAGGAAAGCCGGGTCGATCACGGCCCCGAATGGCGCGCGTTCACGTCGGACGAACGCGATGAAAAGAGTCGCGTTGGTGCACCGACGACGAAGTTGATGCACGATAAGGGGTTGAGTACGACCATCGGCTGGCAGGACAAGGACGCTTACGGACAGGCGGTTTCCGGTCGTAAACGTGCTCAGTTACAGCGTCTTCGGACGTGGGACGAGCGGTTCCGCACAAAAGATTCTCGCGATCGGAATCTCAAGCAAGCGCTCGGTGAGATCAGCCGCATGGCGTCTGCACTCGGGCTCCCCGAACCGGTCCAGGAAACCGCTGGTGTCCTCTATAGGCGTGCAATAGAGGAGGACTTGCTCCCCGGCCGCTCAATCGAGGGTATGTCGACAGCTTCGTTGTATGCGGCTACTCGACAGCATGGAATGCCTCGAACATTGACTGAATTTGGAGATGTAAGTCGCGTCGAAAAGCTCCGATTCCAGCGGGCATATCGATATCTTTCCCGTGAACTTGGGTTGAAGATCGAACCTGAAAATCCCACTCGGTATCTCCCACAGTTTGCGTCATCGCTTGACGTGAGTGACGAAGCAGAACGACGCTCTCGGGAACTGCTCGAGGTGGCAACAAATAACGCCGTCCACAGTGGCAAAAGTCCAGCGGGGTTGGCAGCTGCCGCTCTGTATGCTGCGAGTCATCTCACGAACGAGCAACTCACACAAGAGACGGTGAGTGAGGTTGCTAGTGTCAGTCAAGTAACGATCCGAAATCGGTACCAAGAGCTTCTCGAGGTGTACAAGGAGAATGACTGACCAGGCAGATAGTTCGGATGACAAATCGGTACCGAATGACCTGCAGCCCGGATCTACTACGGGAGGGTTCCCGATTCAGACCGAAATCGACGTATTGGAAACACTGGCAGATCGGTCGCCATGCCACGTAATGGAGATTGCTACTGCCGTAGATGGACATCCCATTACTGTTGACCAGGCATGTACTCATCTCCATAATGCCGAATGCATCCGTCCACTCGGGAGGGGCCTCTACGAAATCACCGCAGAGGGAGAACGACGACTCGAAACTCAGCACCGGCCATAACATTCCACTACCAGTGTCACCATGTCAATTCTCGTTCCGCGGCTCTTTCGACAGCTCCTCCGTGTCGAGTTTGGATTGCGATCTGTTCCTGATTCGTTCCATCGCGAGAACTCTCGAAGGTCAATCGGACACCATATCCCGACGAATACGTACAATCGAATAATGGGAGATAATCCAGTATTGTCCGAGGACACGCCAGCCTTACAGGATGTTCTCGATGCGCTGGATGATCCCGAGTGCCGGGCTATTCTCCGTGAAACCGTTGAACCCATGACTGCCAACGAACTCATCGAAGCCTGTGACATTCCCAAGTCGACCGTGTATCGGAAACTAGAGCTGCTCAGCTCCGCTTCTCTCGTGCGAGAGCGGGATTCGATCAATCCGGGTGGTGGACGTGTCACCCACTACGAACGGTCGTTCGACGACGTAACGATCTCTATGGATGAGACAGGTGAGTTCTCGGTAAGCGTCGACCGGCCACCACAGTCGGCTGATGAACGGCTTGCAGACATCTGGTCGATGATGGGTGACGAGGTATGAACGAATTCATAACTGCCATCGCTGTGGTCAAGTCCATTATTTTGGTGCTTGGCACCGGAATCACATACATCGCGCTCAAAGCTTATCGTCGGACAGGTGAGGATTCGTTACGGATTCTGGGTGTCGGGTTCGGTATCATCTCCGTCGGAGCACTGCTGACCGGTGTGGCCAATCAGTTTTTTTCGGTCTCACTGGCTCTAGGGGTGTTGGTCAACAGCGTATTCGTCGCTATCGGTCTCGCTGTCATCATGTACTCCCTTCGGATTCAGAAATGATCACCACGTTCATACGGAAGTACGAACCGGAGACCTCTGATATCAGGCGAAAAGGTACAGATGATGCATCAATTAGTCTGAATTTCTACCAGAGGCAAAACAATCCTAACGGGATTAATAGTGTCACCGCAATAATCGACTATCGAAGCGTGATTGAAACCGTACCTAACATCCCGCTCATCGACCCTATCCAGATACCATGAAAATGCCATCTGAACGGTCATATCGTTTGTGGGCGATTCGTGGAGTGATACTAGTGGTCGTCATCGGTCTTCTGGCTCCGACGGCAGTCTCCGCGTTCACCTACGAGCCGACTACACTCCAACCCGGGACGATCGAAAGGCCGGCAAATGGAACGACGGTTATCTCGGTACAGGGTTTCAAGATCGCAGGGCAGGAAAGCGGTAAGAAACCAGCTCGTCTCGTTGGAGTCGGTCCAAAGGGGAACGTTGAGTGGGTGTACAATGGAAGCGAGAACGGCATAGTATGGTTTTATGACGTCGATCCGCTGGAGAATGGGTCGATCCTCATCACTGGAACGAAGCCTGGAGAAACAGTGGTCACCATCTGGGATCCTCAAACGCAGCGAGCCGAGTGGTCGCGGACGTTCGACTGGGAGGACACTCATGATATTGACCTCGTCAACGGCGATCAGTTGCTCGTCGCCAACATGCGAAACTACAACGAATCGACGGGCAAAAACAACGACAGACTACTCCTCTACGACCTCTCGAAAGACGATGTCGTCTGGGAGTGGAAATTCCGTAAGAACGGCTACAACAGAACCGGTGGCGGGAAGTACACCGACGACTGGACGCACGTCAACGACGTTGATAAGATCGGCCAGGGTCGATATCTCGCTTCACCCAGAAATTATGACCAGGTGATCGCGGTCAATCGATCCACGAAGAACGTCACGATGCGGCTCGGTTCGGATGAGAACTGGGATACGATGTACGAACAGCACAATCCACAGTATCTCGAAAGTAAGAACGGAACGGAGACACTGCTGGTCGCCGACAGCGAGAACGATCGCATCGTAGAATACGCGAAGAACAATGGAAACTGGACCCGAACATGGCTGCTCAGAGGGAATTTCAACTGGCCTCGGGACGCCGACCGGCTCCCGAACGGCAATACGCTGGTCACGGACACGCTCAATCACCGTGTCATGGAGGTGACCCCGAATGGCGAGGTCATCTGGGAGTTCTACGCTCCGTGGGGAACGTACGAGGCCGAGCGCATGCAGCTTGGAGATGAGCCCGGTGGCCCGACCATCCGAGATCAAAACTCGACTGGGACAGCCACACTCACCGGGAGCGTTGCGCTGACACCCGGCACGGGCGACCGCTCTACGTTTGCAGAATGGGTAACCAACACGTTCGCCGGTACGCCGATTGATTCCGAGGTGGCGTGGCTTGCCGATCGGTGGGCACATATCACACCGTGGATTCGTCCCGTCTGGATGGGATCATGGGATTTCGCCCGGACAGTTCTTGCCGGAGGAGTGGTCCTCGGGTGGCTCACCGTCGACGCCATATACCATCGAACTCAGATTATTCATCGACTGAGAACTGTCGGCACTCGAGTTAGATCGCGAATATGAACTCTGCTATGACACGATCAATCAAAACGACCATTCAGCCGAATCAAGAGTCATCCACCGATGCCTAAGAACTCGATCGTCCCTGAAGCCGGGAATCAGCTCCCATCTACCTCTCGTGGTTCTCTCTTGATCCTCGCCGGAATCCTACTCTTAGTAGGGACGCTTACCGTAAGCGCCGTGCTCGCGCCATCGATCGGACAAACAGACGCATCCGATCACCAGTCCCTCACACTTGTCGGATCACAGGGGGGTGGCCCAGGGTGGCACGAGTACGGCAGCGTCTATCTTCTCAACGGTACGACCGTCACGTGGAGTGAGTCGAGCGCAGACAGCTACTTCGACGTGACGAAAACCGAGAATGGAACCGTCCTAGCCGGGTTTATGGATAGTGGGTACGTTTCGTGTGGTCCATACGAATCGCCATGCACGCGTACTGGATTCCGGGTTATCGACCCACAGCCTGGCCCTCGCGTGCTTTCTGAGTATAGTTTTCCCGTGAGGACGAGCAAAAACAGTGAAGTCCACGACGTCGAACAGCTCGAATCGGGAGAATACCTGCTCACCGACATGGAGTACGAGCGAATTTTCACAGTCAAGGATGGTGAAGTCACGTGGCAGTGGAACGCAAGTTCGTTTTACGATGCCCCACCAGACCCGACGACGACTGACTGGCTCCACATCAATGATGTCGATGTCATCGATGAGGGTCGGTATCTCGTCTCAGTCCGCAACGCCAACCAACTCGTGGTTGTTGAGCGTGGTGAAGGGGTTGTTGAGGTCATTAATAAGGACACGACCGATTCGAACGACGCGAACTGCCGCAAGTCCGGACAGCTCACAGATTATGACGGAGATGGACAGATACGATGCGGTGATCCCACAGTTCTCGACCATCAGCACAACCCCCAGTGGCTCGGGGAGGACGCTGTCCTTGTTGCCGATAGCGAGAATGATCGCGTGGTTGAACTCCACCAGACTGCGAACGGCAGTTGGACACCAGCGTGGACACTCGAACGTGCTGGTGGTGTCGCGTTCAACTGGCCCCGCGACGCCGATCGACTCCCGAATGGGAATACGTTGATAACGGATACGCTGAATCGACGTATTGTCGAAGTGAACGAATCGGGGGAAGTTGTCTGGAGTGTCCAAACGGAGCGAATTCCGTACGAAGCAGATCGACTCCCAGTTGGTGAGTCCGTGGGAGCACCTCAGTATGCTACAGATTCGGGGTCAAACAACACTCCCTCTGATGACGTACCAGTACTTTCGCTGATGCTGGTCGGCCTCCGAGCGGTTTTTCCGTCGACACCGTTCTGGTTCCGCGAGCCACAACTCGGGCTAACAATCCTATCAGTGCTTTCTGTTCTTGTAGGTATCGTAGATGAATTATCGAGGTGACTACCAATAGAATTTGAAGTAATACAAAACACGAAATTGAAGGCGAGAAGAAGGGCAGTACGACTGCTTTTGAGATGATCTCGAAACAGGAGAGCCGTACTAGGGAGTGGCCAATCTAAGACAGTCACGGTCGGGTCGAAACGTCAGTATCAGTCCGCACGCGTATCCTGTGTACTACCTGCGTACACCAGCAACTATCGGGACTCGGATCGATAGACAGGAAGATACAACCAACTTCAGTCCAAAAACTATGGCAATGGAGATGCGACTACGGCAGCGAGGTCGAAGTTTGCTAACGGCCGTTACATTAGCCGTGAGTGGATTTTTTCTTGGAGCACTTCTCGTTTTTCTCACGATTCAAGGGCTGATTTTCGCAGGTGTCGATGTGATGAATGCACCAGCGGTACAGCTCGTTATCTCGACGGTGATGTTGCAGGGTGTCGCCTTTGGTCTGTTGGCGCTCGGGTATCTCAAGCTGAGTGGACTCGGGTTTGACTTTCTTGCACTCCGCCGGTCGACTCTGCGAGACGGAGGGTGGATCGTCAGCGGACTCACCGTCTTTTTTGTCCTCTATGTGGCAATGAATTTCGCCATCTCGGCACTCGGAATCCCAGTCGCGGAAAATCAAGTAGCCCAAATTGGGGCCAAAAATCCCGACGTACTCTTGCTGTTGGTACCATTCTCCTTACTGCTCATCGGTCCTGGTGAGGAAGTTCTATTCAGAGGTCTCATTCAAGGAACGCTTCGACAAACGTTTTGACCGTGGAGTGCGATCGTCATCGCGAGTGCGATCTTCGCAGTGAGTCACGCGTCAGCGCTCACCGGTGATGGTCAATTCACCTACATGGCCGTTGTATTCATACTCGCGCTTATCCTCGGTGTCACCTACGAATACGCGGAGAATCTCATCATCCCGACGGTGATACACGGTATTTATAATGCTATACTATTCTCCTTCCTCTATTTGCAAGTAACGTGAGTTTCTCAGTTGGTCTGGCAACTGTTGAACCCAAAGATCCAATAACTGAGCATTAATAACTCAGAGCAATTCAATTATTAATGTTGCCTAGCTAATGGCCGTTTTATAGCAGCTAATTTAATAATACTCCAGCACCTAGCCTCTGCTAATGACATCGTCCGACCGGGATCCACCCGACTCAAGCGATGAATCCCATGGACACAACCATGACCACGACCACGAACATGACCATCACACCAGTGGACGGGAAGGTGATAGCGTAACCGCGACTTCGTCGAATAGGGACGATGTCGCCCAGTTTTCGGTACCTGAGATGGACTGCCCGTCCTGTGCGGGGAAGGTCGAAAATAGTGTCCGGAAACTCGATGGTATCACCACTATTGAACCTCAGGTAACGACTGGGACGCTCTCGGTATCCTACGATGGAGGCCACACCTCTCCGGACGAGATTGCCGAACGCGTAGAAAAAGCTGGGTACACGGTCGAAAACCAGGGCGAGACGACCGCGACGTTCACTGTCCCTGAAATGGACTGTCCATCCTGCGCGGGGAAAATTGAGAATGCCCTGGATGACATCTCGGGACTCTCGAGTTACGAGACACAGCCGACGACCGGGAAGGTGATTACGACCTACAATGGTGATTCGGTTTCACCATCGAAGATCACTGCTGCGATCGAAAGCGCAGGCTACGAGGTGACCGACTCGACAGCGAACAACACCGACACTGAGAGCGATCCCACCGATGACCGCGGGAGCGTTTGGACCAGTTCGCGGGCGATCAAAACGTGGATCAGCGGTGGGTTCGTCGCACTCGGCCTCCTCTTCGAGTTCTTCCTCACCGGCCAGAACGTCCTCGTGGCCGAACTCGTCGGCCGTGAGTTACTAATCGCCGACATCCTCTTCCTCATTGCTGTCGGGGTTGCTGGCCAGATTATCTTCCGAAACGGCTACTACTCCGCGCTGAACCGCAACCTCGACATCGACCTGTTGATGAGTATCGCCATCAGCGGCGCCATCATCGCCAGCCTGGTCTTCGGGGAAGCGCTTTACTTTGAGGCCGCCACGCTTACGTTCCTGTTCAGCATCGCGGAGCTGCTCGAGCGATACTCGATGGACCGGGCCCGGAACTCACTCCAGGAGTTGATGGACCTGTCACCCGACGAGGCGACGGTCAAACGAGACGGCGATGAGGTGACAATCCCTGTCGATGATGTGGCTGTCGGTGATATCGTCGTCGTGCGTCCGGGCGAGAAAATCCCGATGGACGGCGAGGTTCTCGACGGGGAGAGTGCCGTCAACCAGGCCCCGATTACAGGCGAGAGCGTGCCCGTGGACAAGACCTCGGGTGATGAGGTGTACGCCGGAACGATCAACGAACAGGGCTATCTCGAGATCGAAGTTACCTCCGAAGCAGGCGATAACACGCTCTCGCGCATTGTCCAGATGGTCGAGGACGCTCAGTCCAACAAGACCGAACGCGAGCAGTTCGTCGATCGATTCTCCTCGTACTACACCCCCGTCGTCGTCGGATTCGCGGTCTTAGTGGCGGTTGTCCCGCCGCTCCTGTTCGAGGCGTCGTGGCCGACATTCATTGTCTACGGACTCACGCTGCTAGTGCTCGCATGTCCCTGTGCTTTCGTCATTTCGACGCCAGTGTCCGTGGTGTCGGGGATCACCAGCGCCGCGAAGAACGGCGTCCTGATCAAAGGCGGCAACCATCTCGAAGCGATGGGCGCGGTGGAGGCCATTGCAATGGACAAGACCGGCACAATCACCAAAGGGGAACTCACCGTTACCGATGTCGTCCCGTTGAACGACAACAATGAGGACGATGTCCTCCGATGTGCCCGTGGGCTGGAATCGCGGTCGGAACACCCCATCGGTGATGCAATCGTCGAATTCGCAGAGGACAGTGATATCGGAGCACCGACAGTCGATGACTTCGATAGTATCACCGGGAAGGGTGTCGAGGCCGACCTGGACGGGGAGAAACACTACGCAGGGAAGCCTGGATTCTTTGAGGAACTCGGGTTCGATCTCGAACACGTCCACGCGACGACTGACGGCGGTGTCGTCACGACGAAGAGTCAGCAGATGTGTGAGCGCAATAACTGTGTTGACCTTCTTGCAGAGACGGTGCCCGAGCTCCAGTCGCAGGGGAAGACTGTGGTCTTAGTCGGGACCGAGGACGAGATTGAAGGCGTGATCGCCGTGGCAGACGATATTCGTCCCGGAGCGAAAGCAGCGATCCAACGGCTCCATGATCTCGGCATTGAACACATCGTTATGCTCACGGGTGACAACGAGCGCACTGCCCGGGCGATTGCCGAGGAGGTCGGTATCGACGAGTTCCGCGCAGAACTCCTGCCCGACGAGAAGGTCGAGGCGATCAAAGAACTCGACGAACAGTACGACGGTGTCGCAATGATTGGTGACGGCGTCAACGACGCACCCGCGCTTGCGACGGCGACCGTGGGTATTGCGATGGGTGCCGCTGGGACGGATACTGCCCTCGAAACCGCCGATATCGCGCTCATGAGCGACGACCTCTCGAAACTGCCGTATCTCTACGAACTCTCACACGATGCGAACAGCGTCATCCGGCAGAACATCTGGACGAGTCTCGGTGCGAAGGGTCTGCTTGCACTGGGCGTGCCGTTCGGGCTGGTCCCGATCTGGGCGGCCGTCCTCATCGGCGATGCAGGCATGACAGTTGGCGTCACCGGCAATGCAATGCGCCTCTCCAGAATTAAACCCGATTCGTTACTGACCGATTGATGTCCCCTCCACCTTGGTGGGCGAGGATCCCCGAGTTCGTTGGTATATCTCGGTTCGCGGTTAGCGACCTGTGCTCGTTGGGCGATACTGCCGTCACTACGGTCGAACAGGTTCCAGCTGGTTGTGGCGTCAGCCGTCATCCACTCTATGAATGAGTGATGTATCCTTGTGGGTGGGTCTCACAGATCTGCACGGTGGTGTGCGTCGAAGCCTGAGTCCGTACTGGTTCAAAAGAAAGTGAGTAAAACAGTGATGACAATTTCGAAATAACACCGAAGAATCAATGACTGAATATCATACGCGGCGCGCATTCCTCGCGAGTAGTGCAACAGCAGTGGCTCTCGGCCTAGCCGGCTGTAATGGCAACGGTGCTGGCGCTGGAGATAGTGGTACACCGACCGACAGTCGAACCCAGAATAGCGGCGACTACGGAACACCGACGGCGACCCCGATGGCCGACTCAATGACCATATTCCATGGGGGGTTGCTCGCGCCATCGTTCAGCGCTACAGAACCGAAATTCGAGAACGAGTATAAAGTAGACGTCACCCGAGAGGTGAGAGGTCCAGTCGCCTCAACCCAGAGAATCACCCAGCAGGGTCGTAAGGCCGACGTGCTCGGCGTCTCCGACTTCCAGTACATCCGGGACCGCATACTTCCTGAGTTCAGTAAGTGGTACGCCATCTTCGCGACGAACTCGATGTCGATACAGTACCGAGAGGACTCTCCAGGTGCAGAGGATATCTCTAAGGACAACTGGTGGGAGGTACTCACGCGCGACGGCATTACCATCGGTCACTCCAACCCGGCGGTCGACCCTAGCGGCTATCGAGCGGTGATGACACAGCAACTTGGAGCGAAGGAACTCCACGGTGAACGGCTCTACGACCAGTCTACCTACGAGAAGCTTCGCGAGAACTCGACGATTCCTACGGGGACAGAAACCAATATTCAAACCCAACTTGAGTCTGGCGAACTCGACTATATCATCCACTACCAGTCAATCTCGGCGAGATCAGGTCTCCCATACATCGATCTCCAGCCCGAGGTTGACCTCTCGAAAGCAACAAGCGCATATGCGGACCACTACGCAAAGGTCAAAGTCGAGACCAGTAGTGGGACGTTCACCGGCGCACCCATCGCGTACGGCCTGACTGTGCCAAGCAACGCCGAGGCACTGAGGCGCGGCGCCCAGTGGGTTGAGTACTTCGCAACTGAGCCGGGTCGAAAAGTTCTCCGAAACAAAGGGCTCGTTCCGGTGGATCCAATCGTCGTTCCGAAGAGCGGTCAGGACGCCGTACCCGACAACGTAATGCAGGTCGCTAGCGCACATCGTTCACTCGGCCCGCTGGAGTTATAAGGCTATGAAAATCAAATTTCGTTGGTACAGTATCATAGAACATTTCAACAGAGCCGAATTGGTGTCTGTTGTGAGTCACCCCTGAGACCATTCCGAGTATACTATATTGGTCGAGATGACACCTGATAATATGAACACGAGAGTGGGAAACTCGCTGATGGGAATCATGCTTTTCTTGGTCGTATTGGTCATGGGGACGTATATGCTGAATCCAGTTCCAGAAGAATCGCCATTGGCAGGTATTATGATTTTATCCTCGGTTGCTATATTGCTTCTACTACTGTTCACACTCGCTGGAATGGTGGTGAAAGACGGCGAATTTAGTGCCCACTGAATGGTCGAATAACATGTCTGTCGCACTTTGACTGGAACCTTCTTCTCCTAATTAGTGGGCGTGCCTCGTAGTACCGTTAGGATCGCCATGGATGACGAGTTCAACGGTCGCGTGGTCGATCCCTTGCTCTGCGAGATGGTCGTGAACCCGGGATCGGATAGCCCGTTGTTCCTCGAGTGTGGTCCCGGTATCCGTTAGTTGAACGGTCGCAACGGTTAGCTGACTACAGACTTGCCAGACGTGTAAGTCCTCGATCTGATCGACACCGTCGAGTGTAGTCAATTCGGCTCGGAGTTCCTCCGGCGATACAGGACTCCGTTCCAGCAGGATCGATGTGCTTTCACGGAGAACATTTCCGGCCGACACAAGTACTAGCATTCCGATGAGCACGGCCGCAGCTGGGTCAGCCACGGGCAGATCGAAGACCGCAACGGCGACCGTCGAAACGATCACCGCGACCGATCCACCTGCGTCACCGAGTAAATGGTAGAAGGCCCCTCGTTCGTTGAGGCTCATCTCATCTCCCTGCAACACGTACACGGAGCCGACGTTCACCAGCAGGCCACCCGTCGCAATGATCAACGTCAACTCTGGATTGATCGCCACCGGTTCGAGAAACCGCTGGTAGGACTCCCAGAGAATGTAGCCGACCATCGGTAACAGTAATACGCCGTTCAGAAAGGCAGCAACCGGTTCCAGCCGATGTAATCCGTAGGACCACTCCTCGCCGCCGTCGAACCGTTCTGCGGTGTAGCTCGCAGCGAACGCCATCGCATACGCGAGCACATCGAACAACATGTGGATCGCGTCGCTGATGAGGGCGACCGAACCGAACAAGAGTCCGCCGGCGAGTTCGACGACGAACCCGACTAGGTTGATGACTGCAACGAACGCTAACCGCCGGGAACTTCTACTAGTCGTGGCTCGTTCACTATCCGAATCGGTCGCGTCTCCGTCGTGTGTATGGGACATTAATTACCCATGCCAGTCATGTATCGGTGGTCTCGTCTGTCAGCTGGTCGTCTCTCGGGTTCGAATCCTCGGTCTCGTTCAGATCTGCTCCATCGTCGGTCGGTGATTCGTCCGCCTGTTCGCCAGCGGGTTCGTCGTCAGCCGGCTTCTCCCGGATCTCGGAGACGTCCATCCCGCTCGACCCGGTGAGGTCGAGGGGTCGTAACCAGATATACCAGACGACGAAGATCGTCGTACCGTATCCAGTCACCCAGACGATATCGGAGAGAAGTCTAAGACCAGCGCTATCGAGCGCATAGACCGCTAGCCCAGGGCCAATAATGCCGATTACCACAACAACTACGAACAGCAATGGTGAGGAGAGTCCAAACGGGTATTTCTGTCCGTCACTGCCGACGCCGCTCGACTCTTCGTTCAGTGTTGGTTGCGAACTCATGCGTTCAAACTCTCTGGTGTCGGCGCCAATGCGGAGAGCTTGATCCGGGAGAACTGTATCGCGTTTCCGATGACGCTTTCGTACTCAATGATATCTCGCTTGGCGACTGATGCATTGCCGGCTTCGGCGACGATCGCCTCGCCGATGGATGCGATTACCAGTTTGTTATATCGGATTTTCATTTCTAGTTTGTCACTGGGGTTCAGTCAGATGTTGTTTCCGATGTCTGGGACGCCGACACCTTAGAGCGGGATTTCTTCGGAACGAAACCTGCCCAGAGAAGTGCACCAACAAGGCAGATGATGCCAGCGATTACAATTGATTGACCACGGATTGTCGTCCCAGACTGGTCCCCTGTGATCAACAGGGTGCCAATGCCGATGAGGGCCAATGCTTGAACACCTGTACCTTTCGCAGGGTCCGTGATATACCCTGCTTCTGTGAGAATGCCGGCAACAGACACCACGAACAACAATAGTCCAGCAACTGACACGGGACGAAGTCCGAGAAGTACACCGATTTCTGAAAGTACAAATCCAATAGCGACGAGGGGGGGCCATGGACTCGCTCCTGTGAAGGTCGAGTCCGAGTCTGATGAATAGGTCACAGCCCATATTGGGGTTTGCTGCATAATAAGTCGGCTGTTATCTATGCCCTCATTCTTAATATGTTCTACCAGAATACTGGTGAGTAGTTATTACAATAAAAGTATCGTGAGACTTCTTTTGATCCGGAGGTGGCTCTTCGACCATTGAACCATAACGGTTTCAACGCTGAATAGACTACGAGCGAGCAACACCTTACGAGAATATGTCATACGAAGGTACTACCATTTCACGGAGCGAGTCACCCGCAGATCGTTGTGATTACTGTGGGCATCCGTTTCCGACAACAGATCGTCTCGTCCTCCACAAAGGCTTAGAACATCCCCAGCAGTTGGATGATAGCGAGGAGGAGGCATTCTTCTCTGCCCAGGCGGACGAGGAAGACGAGTTACGTACACTGCGTGTAAAAGCACTAGGGGGGCTTGTGCTCCTGTACTTCGGCCTTCTCTTCATGTATGCCATCTTCGCCTGACTCAGACACGAAGTCCAGATGTAGTGAGAGATGCACAGAGCCATCTCCAGGACCGAGGCTTCGCAATTGGATCGTGTCGAACACAAAGCTCAGACTCCTGGTTCAGTTTGTAACCTGGGTCTCGGTATTGACGCTGTTTACCGAAACAGTCGCTGCCGGGAACGGAATGACGCTCTCGAAGCAGCCACGGGATACCCTTGCCGTTCCCCGATGGCTGTACCTTGCCACCGGTGGTGCCACGATCGGCGCCTCTGCCCTACTTGCGAGCTTCGTCACTGATCGAGCCTTTATCCGCTATCTCCACAACTGGTCGCTCCCCGGCCCGACGGTCGACGACTGGTGGACACCGATTCGATGGATCGGACGTAGTCTTGGGATTGTCGTCCTTGGACTGGCAGTGTATCTCGGACTGACCGGACCGCAGCTCCCAACGGCCAGCTTCACCATTCTCGTCACATTTGTCGTCGTTCGAGCGGGCTTGCCGATGCTTACGTATCTCGGAGGGAACGTTTGGCCAGCACTGAACCCCTGGCGAGGGATCGTCTCGCTTCTCCCAGCTGGACACCGAACGTATCCTAAAGAATTAGCCCGGTGGCCAGCTGTAGGTGGCCTATTACTACTCGTGTGGATTGAGGTGATTTTCCCTGTCAGCACGATTCCGTCCGTTCTTTCGATTGCGATTCTCGGCTACAGTGTCGTCACAATCGCAGGCGCGGTACTCGTCGGTCCCAACGCATGGTTCGGGAACGCAGATCCGTTATCCGTCTTGTTCCGATTCTTCGGGGCTGTCGCTCCTGTAAAACGGCGGGACGGGAAGCTCACTGTAAAACTGCCCGGTAGCGACCTGACTGACTCAGACTTAATCACGGACACCTCCGATGTTGCGTTCGTCATTGCGCTGATTTGGGAGCTCACGTACAGCGGCTTCATCACGACGCAGACGGGCGCAGCAACTATCGAGGCACTCGTCGGTCTCTCCAATATTGGAGTGGGAGCTGTACAGATCCGTGCGATCCTCATCTACACACTCCTTTTCGTCAGTGGCTACGTCGTTTTCTTCGCCGCGTATTGGTATGCGGGGGTACTCTCTCGGCGACGGACCGGGACATACATCACAGCGAAACGTATCGCCTTTCGGTTTGCACCCTCGCTATTGGCCATCGCAGCGGGATATCACCTCGCTCACTACACCGGACTGGCTGTATCCCTCAGTCCGGCTCTAGGCATGGCAATTGTCTCCCCACTATCGCCCCCAGCGAATCCCCTGACATTGTCTCCACCTGGGTGGTTCGAGGGCTTGAGTATCGCCTACGTGCTCATCGGGCATCTCCTCGCTATCTGGGCAGCGCACGCGACCGCCTACGAACTCTTCTCGAGTCGTCTCGTCGCAATCCGGAGCCAGTACCCGTTCATTGTTGTGATGATCGGTTACACCGTCATTAGCCTCTGGATTCTCTCACTCCCAGGAGCGACGCCCCCTTATCTACCCTGATTCTGGTGGGTTCGAGGGTACTGCTGGTCGCACACTGGCTGACAGAAACCATCCTTCGGAACTTCACTCGACAGTGAACTCTATCGGGTCCATATCGAGGAACGCGGTTTCGTAGCCATCGTGCCGCGCCAGTTGGGGTGGTGTCTCGACGGTGAGTCTGACCGTATCGCCCGTCTCGAGTTCATCTAGACCCATCCCATAGAAACTCCCGAGGTCGGGATCGAGGGACGCTTGGAGTGTCCCTTGTGCGATTGCGTCCCCCCCTCGATTGAGTGTTGCTGAAAGAGCCATCCTCGGGAGCATCACGCGATTGTAGGGTGTTCGAGGAGAAACGATTAGGAAGGGTCCTTCAGTATCACTAAACCGATGGTCACCGTCAACGAGAGCAACCAGCATCGTTGCGTCACCGGATTGCCCTTCGTGGAGTAGTCGACCGGGAAGCTCGGATTTTGTCGGCACGACCGGTTCAGGGATCATTTCCATATCCATTAGATCGACTGTCCCACGGGTGCCCGCTTTTTCGCCTAATCGACGAATCTCCAAATTGTACGTCTCATCCGTATCGAACGTGAACTGCATCGTGGCTGACTGCCCTCGGGTAAATCGGCCTTCGAGCGGGTCAGTACGTGCTGTCTGTAGCGGACCGACCTGGAGCGTCACATCGTACTGGCCTTCTCCCGGAAGCGCAATATTGTCGCCGTAGTGGAATCCCATATTCGGCGAAATCATTGGCCAGAGATTGGTAGAGGACACCTGGCCATCGCTGTTACTGATATCGACAGAGACGTCGACCGGAAGGACTGTCTCCGTCTCGGTGTCCCAGATACTCGCCATTAGATGCACCGAATCATTGGATCGAACGACCACTTTCGTCTTGCGGGAGCCGGTGAGATTCCAGAAGCGGTGGGGGAAGGAATGCATCAGCGCAAATCCGATATCGCCGGCTGTCGTCGTTCCATACATTCCCATCCCTTCGATAATAGCTGGATAGTAGACTGCATCAGGTCGATCCTCTACGAGCGGCGGATCACGCCATGCAGACTTTGTTTCGAATCCGAGCTGCTTCATGCAGCCAGACAGTAGCACTCCCCCTGATAGTGCAGTTCCCTGTTTGAGAAGCGTTCGTCGATTCATTGGCTCATCTGGGATGGAATGATTGGTTCATATCGAATTGATCTCGCTGTCGCCAACTGGAGGTATCCGTAACTCCCAGCGTCGGTCACTCTGTGTACGCCTACGCCAAGCGAACGGCGAACCCGGTGAGTACCAGTAGTGAGACAACGCCGAGTAACGCCGCCAGTACCAGGTGCTTCTCTTCCATGCACTCAGTTTCGATCGGGTTTCTAAAGACCCCTTTGGAACTATACCGTCATCTGCACGTCCGGAATATCAATGAAGGCTGTTTCGTATCCCCAATACGTTATCTCTTCAGTCCTGGATCGGCTGTGCGGGTGGTAGCGCGCGCAATGACCGTGGAGGAACGAGAAAGTTACCACGCCGCACTGTTCGGATGTACTGCAGGATGCCGTTGTTATTCCGCTGACCGACAGCCGACTGTTCGGCGATATCTGTTCCGTTCATCGCCTTTCTGGTATCGACAAAATCGTTGATCTCTCGCTGGAGTGCGAGGAAGTGTAGGCCGGCGACCCCATCGTCAGTCGAATCGAAGTCACGCCGAAGGATGAGCGGTGAGTCATTATCATCGCGAACGCGAGCATTCTTCTGTGCGTGGCCGATGACGCCCATCTCACGTGCTGTTTCCCCTGGTAATCCAGCATCGTCGACTCCGCTGCTGTCGCCGAGGTTGTTCCCGACACCGTCGATAATATCGTTTTCGGCGTGATATGGAGAGAACATCTTTGCCACACGTTGCCAGCGATCATCCTGATTATACCACTGGTTGAGGTTTAGTTGGAGCTTGGAGATATGCTGCGTCGTTCCACCGGCGAACGGCCCCGCTTGGATTGTGACTCGATCTTCGCTGGCCTGATTCTTTTTGAACCCCGATTTGAATCCCATAAACAGTGGTGCGTCTTCGGGGACCTTGGTGGCCGGAACACCCTCTATATCGTCTGCATTTTTCGCTGGGAGTCCGTCCCCGATAAATCCCGTTCGCCGGTCGGCGATGGTGAAGACGTCGCTGAGGGAAGTGCCCGGCTGATCGATGCCGTTGAGCGTCGATTTGTTTCCTTTGAGTGCCTCTTCAGCGCCGAGTACCACCTGTGCCGTGTTACTTGCGAGATGGACAACTGCATCTGCCGTATCGAACTCGGGATCTTCGAACGGAGCGAGCGCATCGGGAGCGGGGAGATCTGCGCTTTCTGGAAGTGACTCATCGAACCGATCGAAGTATGCTCGGGAATAACTCACCGTGAGCAGTAATCCATCCCCGCTTCGCTCGTAGGAGTGTTCGATGCCACGGAGAGCTGTCTCAACCCGTTCGCGGTCGTCTTCGTTTGGTTGCCCGTCTCGTCGATAATTCAAATAGAGGAGCACACGATGGTTGGGAGCCACGACGTTCCCGTGGTCGTCCCGTGGAAGGACATCGTTCCAGGCGTGCTGACGCCGTGGATACGACGAGAGATCATCCGGTCCAGTTGGGACATCAACTTCTTCACGGCCCAAACAAGCACTAAACGCGGCTGCTCCTCCGATTGCGACAGCCGATTTAAGAAACTCCCTGCGAGGGATACTCTTCCCGTCAGCCATTACTCAATAGTTAGGTAGGCAGCCAAATAGCGATTCTGGTAGAGTTCTTAAATCAGATTTTCACTCCGAGTTTCAAGTCAACACCGTTCGAGAGGCCGTTGTGGCTACGAGAGGAAGACGAGATATGTCACGGCGTACGCGGCAGCGGCGAGCGTTACAGCGCTCAAAGCGGTCGTGACTGCGTCCACTACTTGAGTCGATCTATCTTGGCGCCGGTCCGAGCGAACTGGAGTTCCGATGAATCCGACCGCGAGGACGCTGAACACGAACGGCGACGCCACTTCGATGGTCGGTACTGGAATCACGAAGACCGCACCGGCGTAGGCCACTCCGAGTGCCGCACGCCGATTGATATGCCGGCTGAGGCGCCATCCTTGCAGCCGAGCGACGATGAGCAGCCCGGCCCAGATTGTCGCGATCTCGATAAAGAAGGCTCCGAGAAGATGCAGCGTCGGATCGGGGTGTAGGAGAACCTGTCCGTTCAGTAGACCGGCGTTGAACGGAAGGGGATACAGTAGCGCCGGCGATGGACCGGCGAACACGTCGCCGAACGGGTGTGACAGTAGGCCGAGTCCTCCGGTGGCCAAGACGGCCCTCGGACCGAGCCCGACGCGTTCGCCGAGTGTGACCAACCCGACCCCACCAAGCACGAACGCAGCAACCACGGCACCAGGGGCAATCCCGCTGACAAGCGTGACGACACCGACCAGACTCCCGAGAATGAGTTCACCAAGAGTGCCAATACGGGGGTCATTCCCGTCACGAGCACACCAGGCGGCAAACCCGGTCGACGCGACGAGACCGACAACTAGCGAGTGAGTGGCTCCGCGGTGGATCTCGTTTGCGACATCCCAGAATGCGTCAGAGGTTATGAACACACCCTCCAGGCTACCGACAAGCCCGGCAACGGCATACAGCATGTCGATGTCCGGGAGCATCGCAAACGCGCCGGCCATCGCCCCAACCGCGAGCGCGCGCTCGTCGGGCCACCCCCGCCAAGCGGCGACACTCGTCGCGAGGACGAACGCAGCTAGAAAGTGTCCGGCAAACATACCGTTCAGATGTCGTCACGGCGTATAAGTATTGCTTGAGTGAAATTCTCACCCCTAGTCGTGCGGGCGTACTCGAAAGCCGCTGATTCGATGAAGTCCATCGTCACTAGGAATCGGGAACCAATCGCCAGCTCGACACATTCGACAAACCAATGGTCGTGTACGACAAACGAACACTTGGGATCAAAGGCGGTGGGTTCAAATCGACCACTTCCGCGTGAGACGTTGCCTTCAGGACAAAGACACATGCTCCGCTCGACGTCAACTTTAATCTCATCTCAACAGGCCCCTGCTGAGGCCTAAACCGAGTTGTTTCAGGTCAGCGGTCAGCGCCACGAGCGGCCGGCTTCATCTTCGACATCGCCCCAACGAAATAGACCGCTGCAATGATAAACACGGCAATGGCGACGTCGAGCCCATGTTCGAGGAGGTGGTGGGAACCGGTCGGGAAGACGTAGAAGTACGCCAGTACACCGGTCGCTGATCGCGAGAGCAACGACGTCAGTGCCAGCACAATAAGCAAGTACGACCGCGATTGACGCTTGGCGGCGGCGATGACGGCCGACTTACCAATAGGGCAGTCAGGACAGCAGCGATGGTTACCACCCCGATGGTGACCGGTTCGTGCCCTATTCCCGCCGCCACACCAAGGTGCATCATCGAGCCATCCCCGTTGGGTTCGACGAGAGTCATCTTGAGGTCACCCGGTCACCACCGGTCGTGAAACGATCCAGAGTGAGAGCACCGTATACCCGATCATTAGGACAACAAGCGGGAGGTGGCCACGGCGTGCATTCGGCGGTGTTCGATACCGGTTGTGGGCAACCCCGTGGGCAGCGACGACGGCGACGATATGGCCACCAACAATAAGCAACACCTGTGAGCCCCAGAAGATTGGGAGGCCAAGCCATCCGAGCAACGAGATATCCACGAAAATCCCGGCAGCAGCAATGGTTAGTTCGAGCGTCCGGCCAACGCTCCGAACGACAGAGGGATAGTAATGAGCAAACTCGTAGGCGGCGGCGATGGGAATCACTGTGGGGGCAAACGCGCGCGCCGCACTCGTTGCACCGGAGCGGGCCTCGTTGTCTCTACTTCCGGCAACGTCAGCCAGCGCCGCGACGATCAGGAACGAGGCAACAAAGAGGGTGAGCCCCGCAGCGTACAGGAATAGCGCCGTCGTCAGACCGGTTCCGAGCGCATCACGGGTCGTAAATAGGACTGTCTGGTACTCCGGCGTGCTGGTGAACCCGTCGAAGCTGACAGTGTAGACCACTGCAACGATGAATGTTACTGCTCCCGGGTGGTCGAGGGGTTTAGTGCATCCGCGCCAAGGCGGCCGACTCTCGAGGCGGTAGCCGCCGGCGGCTGTTCGCTTGACGTCGATCGGAGCGACCCGTCCGAACAGCCGGTAGAGCACGGCGAACGCGTCTCCCCGACGGAACCAGACGGGGCCGAAAGCGATCCCGCCGGCGATCATGAGGAGGGCGAACGTGACTACCACTCCGACTGTGAGGGGTGGACTTCGGGGAACGCCGATCAGGTTTTCCGCGAGCCCGATGACGAGAACAAACCCGGCAACGGCGGGCCAAACGCCGAATCGGTCGGAAAATTCGGTCATTGACAGCTGCTCCCCTTCAAGGCGTGAAAGCAACTGATAGACATTGCGCCAGGGTGAGAGCAGCAGCCACGGTGTCCCGACGAGCATCGCGACCAGTCCAAGCCCCTTGAACCAGACGCCCCAAACGAATACCGTCGCGAAGTTCTCGGCAGTTGCTTGCGGGCCGAGCGCCCCAGTAATGATAGCACCGAGGACGGCCACCGTGAATACTGCTACGGCGACGAACCGGCCTACACGAGCCATCTCGCCGGGAATTACGCCGAGACGGTGCGTCCACGCTTCGTCGGGTGTCGGTTCGCTCCAGCCGAGCCAGAGCGCGGTGATCGCAACCGTCGCACCCGCTCCAGCGAAGAGAAGCGGTAGCGGAAGCGGTGAGTCGAATCGAGTTCCACCTACTTCGTGGGCCATGGCCACACCCGGAATCAGTGCTAGCACCGCGAGAAACCACAACGCGACGCGGCGACGGTGCATATCAGAACTGCGGTGGCTGTCGCGGAAAGGCCTGTGGTATAATAGTCGAATTTGGCGGAAAGTACGAGGTCCTTTTCATCTGTCCCGATATCGCTATAGGCATGCGCACCGCAACCGTAGTCGCGATCGTCGTCGTGGTGGTGATCCTCGGCGGTGTTGCGGTGTATTCGTTCGGGCTAAGCGGTGGCGAGCAGCTCCGGCTACAGGAGCGGTGGGTGAGCGATACCGCACGAGACCTCAATGCGAATCATCACGCGCCAGCAGCGGGTCGTGTGAACGGGACAGGAATGGTCTACGCACCCGTAAGCGGCCGGGGTGACACTCCGAACTGTGCGCTCTACGGTCTCTCTGCTGCGAACGGGACCTCGAAGTGGAGCTACCAGATACCGACACAGAACTGCGCGATCCATTCGGTCGCGGACCCGACACTCGCAGACTATGACAGTGACGGTGTCCGCGAGGTGTTGGCAGCGACGACTGAGCAGGCCATCATCGCGTTCAACCCGCTTACTGGCGAGGAGGAACTCCGTGTGAACCTCACGGACTACGGATACACTCGACCGGTCGTAACGGATCTCCGTGGCGATGCGAGCAAGGAGATCGTCGTCGTCGACGTGAAAGGGACGGTGTTGGTCGTCCGCCCGAACGGGACGAACGTCTGGTCTGCGCGACTGGAATCGTATACGTGGGGGCAACCCGGTGTCGCCGACTTCGACGGCGACGGGAAAAAAGAGGTCGTCATCGGTATTAGCGACGGAAACCTCACCATGTTCGAAGGAGACGGAAGCGTTTCTTGGCGTCGACAGGACGCGTTCGGCGAGTCGATCACGTGGATGGCGACGGGACAGGCCGACGACGATCCCGGTACAGAGGTTGTCGTGGCGACCACCGGTGGGACGGTCGCACTGATCGACGGTAATGCCGGTGAGATACAGTGGCAGAAGGACTTCGGAAACTTTGCGGCGGTCCATGCGTTCGGCGACGGTGACGGAGACGGCGAACCGGAAATCTACGCCGTCGCCCGCGGCGGGAAACTCAGGAGCCTCGATGCGAAGACCGGAACAGTCGAGTGGACGACGACACTGACGTCCGCCAACGTGCAGATGATGCCACCGCCAGCGCTGGGGAATGTCGACGACGACGAGGCGAAAGAGCTCGTCGCAGTGACCAACGATGGTATCGTTTCAGTCATCGACCCGCGTGACGGTGACGTTCTTGACACGTACAAGCGGGAGGTTTCCATATTCTCGCATCCTCAGCTTGCGGACACAGATGGTGACGGTGTACAGGAGATCTACGTCATGTACGGTGACGGTCGAGTTGTCGCACTCGAGGCGGCAGGGAACAGGGAGGCAAAACAAACCACAGAAACGACGAAGTCGTCGCCTTCCGTCGACCACACCGGAGACGAGTTCTCCTAACAGCTGGGTCACGGTAATTGCAGGTGGTGATACGAGCACAGGGAGTCTCGCTGGTCACAGAGGAGAATTTGAGGTAAAGGATGAATATGCCGCCATTCGGGTCCATGAGGTAGTTGAAGTACGTCTCGCAGTTCTTGCATCAGCATTTCTGAGCATCCTTGCCCGTTTTCCCGCTTGACAACCTCGTCACTTCCTTAGTGAAGACACGTCACTGTCCCGCCGAAGCGGCCGAGACAGCACCGTTTGAAGACATCCTACTACAGAACGGTTCGTAGTGAGTTTACAGACGTGTTTCCTCGGAACGAGAACTTACGGGTTCGGTCACTTCACTTGAACGGTCCCGATCATCCCAGAACTCTCATGTGGAATACAAAAGTATCCGTACGTACCGGCTTGATCGAACGTGTGCTCGTAGCTCTCGCCCGGTGCGATGAGCCCCTCACTGATGCGATTCTTCGCAGCACGCTCTGACTCGAACCCGCCACTTGCGAAGTACGCGCTCCCGTCTGGAATCTCGTCTTCATACGCTGTGACCGTGTGCTCGATGTCGCTCTCGTTCGTCCACGTTACCGTCTCCCCTGTTTCGATCGTCGAAGTCTTCGGCTCGAACGTGAGGTCGCCGGGCATCGTGACGGTCTGAGCCGACGAGGACTGTCCGCCCAGACACCCAGCCGTGCTAAGCATCGCCAGGGTGGCAGTGCTGAGTCGCAACACCGTTCGCCGATCGTAAAATTCGGGTGACATTAATACAGAGATGGGTGGTGCCGATTAGAGCGCCACGAAGAGGTCAGTCACGTACATGATAGCGAGGCCGAGCAGGAATGCGAGTAGGTTTGTCGCACTCGCCACGCGACCGCCGGCATCACGAACCATTCGCGCGATCTCCCAGTCGACCTGTAGGATTGCGCCAACGCCGATCGCGAGGAAGAAGGCGCCAATCGTCGGTGAGTAGGCGAGACTGCCGATCCAGCCACCGAAGATGACCGGTGCGCCGGCGATGACGCCGAGCGCTGCGAAGTGCTTGAGCGCTGGCCGTTCTCCGCGGGCGACCGGCGCGACGACAGCCGGACCCTCTGTCACGTTGTGGAGCATGAACCCGATCACGAGGAACGCACCGAGCGACACGCGTCCGAGTGCGAACGAACTCCCGATAGCAAGTCCTTCCGCGAGGTTGTGCAAGCCGATTCCTATCGCGACCAGATAGGCGATCCAGAGACCGCTACTCGCCCGACTATCACCAGCGGCGACACGGCCCTCACGCCACGCACTGATCGCCTGTACGAGTAATAGTGCGCCGAATATCCCGAAGACGACCAAGAGGTTGCCCTCGTATGCGCCTGGAATCCTCTCGGCGAGCTCGAACGCCTCAAACCCGGCGTCGAACGCCAAGAAGCCCAGTACGCCGGCCGCAAACAGGAGCACGGCGTGCAGCCACCGATCGCTCATCGTCTTGATGTAGGGGAACCACAGCATCCCTAATGCGACTGGGATCACGCCCACGAACAGCCCGATGACTGCAAGCGTCCCGAGCAGCCCGAGGCTAAACCCGGGTGATTGACTCGGCGCGACGATCGTATTATGGAACGTTGCTCCATCAGATAGTACGAGGGTGACTCCGAGGTCCCACCCCGGATTCCAGTGATACGGAATCACGATCTGTGCGCTTTCCATCGGGGCGAGCGTTTGGTCACCACCAGCTCCTTCGACTCGGAAATCCCAGTACGCCTCGTCGACGAGAACCTGTGATATCGTCACAGATTCGGGCCCGTTGTTCGTCACGTGCAAGACGACCGTTTCGTCGCTCGGAAGGGTCGTATGTGTGATCGTCACGTCGGGAAGCGGTGTGCCGCTCTGAACTCCGGCGAGCGGGGACGTGAACGCGAACACGCCCAAAACGAGTACGAGCAACACAATCGGGAGTAACGCGCTGACCCATCGCGGAAGCCCGAGCGGTTGTGTGATCTCTTCGTCAGCCGTTACACCACCGTCCGTCGTCGTGTCTTGTGTCTTATCCGCCATATTAGACCACCTCGAAGAAGCTCATCCAGCCGAGTTCGGCGAACTCCGACTGATGCGCGTGGAACATGTACAGCCCGGGCTCGTGGTCCGAGTAGTCGATCTCGATGATTCCGCGCTGGGCTTGACACTGCATGATCGTGTCCACGGTCTTATTCGTCGGCGTCAGCGTCGTCCCGTGGTCGTAGTAGTCGAAGAACTGCGAATGCGTGTGGAACGAGTTGATGAGGTCGAACTCCGTTGCATTGGAGAGGTATACGCGCTGGCGTTGGTCCTTGTCGATCTGGATGGGACGTTTCGTCTCGCCCGCCGTCCAGTTGCCCTCACCGTCGGTGTCACCAACTCCATATCCGAACGCCCGCGTGTTCGCTGCGTAGACCTCGTTACCGCCGTCGAAGTTGGTGTCGAACGAGTTCATCACCATCACCATCTCGTTGACGGCATCGTTTTCGGCGTACTCGTGATTCCGGCTCTTCGCCTCTTCGACGAGCTGCTCTCGGAAGTCGTCGGTAATCGGACCCGGGTAGTTGACGTACTCGCGTGGATTCTCCCTGACGCGTTCGGGGTCCGGATCGACGATGATCGTGCCGTAGAGTCCGCGGTGGATGTGTTCTTTCAGTGGGAGCGAGTGGCAGTGATAGAAGTGCGTACCGGCGGGCTGGGCGATCCACTCGTAGGTGAAGGATTCACCCGTATCGAGGACGCCGGGTCCGTTTTGTGGGATCCCGTCCATTCGCGGGTTGAGGTTCTTCAGGTGTGGATGGATCGTGTGCGCGTGTCGTCCCAGGTTCGTGAACTTCACGCGGATGAGGTCGCCCTCGACGGCACGGATCGTCGGGCCCGGCACCTGGCCGTTGTACGCCCACGCCGAGAACTCGATGCCCGGCGCAATCGTGATCGTCGTGTCGACGGCAGTGAACTCGAATTCCCGTACGGTTTGGCCGTCCTCTTCGTAGACCTGTTGGGGAACGTTATCCTGTCCGCTCTCTCCGGTATTGAACGCAGTGAGGAATTCGTGGGGGTCGAAATCCAAATCCCGGTATTCGCCCACTGCACCGAAGTTACCGTGTTCACCCTCATCGTCGTGATCGGACGAGGCAGCTGCTCGGGAGCTCCCGAGTCCGACTGCTGCACTCCCGGCAACACCGAGCCCGCCGAGGACCGTGCGGCGACTGACACTCGTTTCACCAGTGAGTGATTCCACCAGTCGCTCTTCAAGTCGTTCTGTGACGTCTGCTGCGCTACTGTAATCTATCGATGGCATGATTTCCTCCGCTGGTCAGGCCTTCGCATACCCATACACATCCATTGTCCCACCCAATACATAAATTAGACGCATCTAAACTTAGATTGTGTCTAAACTAATGGCCTCACTACTGGAGACTCATCAGTTTAGTTTGAAGACCCAGCGAGCGTTTGAGCGGTTATGGATCGGGCCACTTCCTCTGGGAGTGCAACTCGTTCGTCGGTGCCATCGGGAACAAGCGTCACCATCCCAAATGAGGTGGTCTCAACAATTTCGACTACAGTTGTTGGGGTAATCTCGTGTTCAGAAAGGTACCGGAGTAGATCTGGGTCATTGTCTGGCACCCGTTCGATTCGAACCTTGTCGCCGACCTGCTGATCAGCGAGTGTTTCACCGGATTGTAACGGTGAAACGTCCAGATCCGCTGTGGGAATCGGGTCGCCATGCGGGTCAACTGCCGGATTCCCTAACTGCTCTGCAATTCTATCAGCGAATTGACTACTTATATGGTGTTCGAGGCGATCTGCTTCGTCGTGTACCTCAGCCCAATCGTACTCGAGACGCTCCGTCAGGTATCGTTCTAAGAGCCGATGATGGCGAATGATTTCGAGCGCGACCGGGATTCCAGTGTCTGTGAGTACAACGCCCTTGTAGGGTTCGTAATGGACAAAATCGCGCTCGGCCAATTTTTTCACCATACTGGTGACTGACGGTTGTTCTACGTCCATATGCTCAGCGAGCGTCGAGGTCCGCACCCGTTCATCCGTTTCGTCCTGGAGGTAATAGATCGCTTTGAGATAGTCCTCCATGATGGCGCTCAGCATTAGAGTGAAATTAGACGGGACTAAATTTATAATTTGTTACAAGGGGTTCCTGATGTTGCCAGCTGTGGGCGTAAGTCTGAGATGAGTCCGGTTATCGTCACGGTCAACACCCGCGTAATGATTTTCCGTATCTTCTTGTTGTGAGACTCACTGACGCTCAGAATGGCAAACCGAGAATTCGAACCTTTATAACATAGACGAGAGAAGTCCGCGATGGAATGTCTGACCTCATCGTCAAAGCAGCCGTGAAGGACGCACTCTCTGACCAGAACGTCTCGGCAGATTTCTACGACGCCCTCAACGAAGAGGTCGCCGAACTGCTCGACGACGCCGCAAAGCGTGCTGAGGCCAACGACCGGAAGACGGTCCAGCCCCGCGACCTCTAATTCGGAAGGTACCACACCGACGCTCGAAGTCACTCCCCGTTTTAAGAGGGTTGTGACTGGAAGGTACTCCTATGAGTGTCACAGCCGAATCAATTCAAGTCGAGAATGTGGTCGCGTCGTCCGATATCGGTCAAGAACTCGATCTGGAAACGCTTTCTGAGGATTTAGGAGCCACCGACTACGATCCTGATAACTTCCCTGGACTCGTGTATCGGATGCATGATCCTAAAGCCGCAGCGCTCATTTTCCGCTCGGGGAAAGTCGTCTGTACGGGTGCAAAAAGCGTCGACGATGTGACGACTGCGTTGGAATACGTCTTCGACGAGCTCCGTGAATTGGGTGTCGATGTCGCTACCTCTCCAGATATCGAAATCCAGAATATTGTCTCAAGTGGGGACCTCGACCACACACTCAATTTGAATGCGATTGCGATCGGCCTAGGTCTCGAACACATCGAATACGAACCAGAGCAGTTCCCGGGGCTCGTCTACCGGCTTGACGACCCGGACGTCGTCGCACTCCTCTTCGGGAGTGGCAAGCTCGTCATCACGGGCGGAAAACAGCTTGACGATGCTGAACAAGCGCTTACAGTGATCGAAAACCGGCTCACTGACCTCGGGTTACTGGAGTAATTCAACGACACAGAACAGTTGGCAGGGTATACTGGCACTGGTGAGTACATTTTTGAATCTGCTCTCCCCGTGTTAAGTTAGTGCGATGGCTGATGCCGAACGGGAGGTAGATGATGTCCTGTCCGGGAATGTTCTTTCAGTCCAAGAGCTGAACGACCGAATTGCATCGGTCGTCCAGGACACGCCTGCCCTCAACGGCGTCCGCTGTATTGGCGAGGTCACGGATCTCCATCAGAACAGTACCGCCCTCTATTTCACCCTGACTGACGGCGACGCCGAGCTTCCCTGTATGCTCTGGGCGAACCGCTATCAGAAGATGGACGCTGACCTCGAGGACGGGACCGAGGTCATCCTCGAAGGCGATATCGACTACTGGACAGAGGGCGGGAAAATCGACCTCAAGCCGTGGGAGGTGATCGTCGTCGGCGACGGCGATCAAGCAGCTGCCGTCGAGCGACTACGAAGCGAACTCGAAGAGCGTGGCTGGTTCGACGACGAGCAGAAACAGCGCCCGCCGGCGTTCCCAGAGCGGGTTGGGGTCGTAACCTCCCTCCGTGGCGATGCCCGCTATGACATCCAGAACGCGATCCACGAACAGGACCCTACCGTCGACATCCTGGTGAAGGACGCCACCGTCCAAGGGTCGGAGGCGCCCACATCCATCGCGAACGGCATCCACCATCTGGACCGCTCCGAGGAGGTCGACTCGATCATCGTCGGCCGTGGCGGTGGGAGTGATTCGAACCTCCAGGCGTTCAACACCGAGCGGGTCGCGGAGGCGATTTTCACCGCCAATACCCCGGTGGTCACCGCGATTGGGCACACCGATGACCGGCTCATCGCAGATCAGGTTGCGGATGTGGCAACGATCACGCCGACGGCCGCTGGCGAGTATATCGTGAATTCCCGCGAGGAGTTCTTCGCGGGCGAAGTCAAGCCGCTGGCACAGCAACTCGACGCCGCGTACGAAACCTTCCAGCAAGAGCATGAACATGAACGGGAACTTGCCGAAGCAGTCGACGAGGCGGCCGCATCCGAGGGGCTCCCGCCGGTCTACTACAAGGCCGCAATCGCTGTGCTGCTGTTGCTGTTGTTGGCCATCACTGGGCTTTGGTTGGGGGTGATCTAAGCGTGGCAAACGACCAAGAGATCCACGATCGGCTGGCCCGTGTCGAAGAAATTATTGAGCAGCTCGATGCGGACGAGTGTGCCCTCGATGAAGGGACAAGGCTCCACGAGGAAGGTCAGGAACTCTTGGCCGAGGTGCGAGAAACCCTCGACAACGGGCGTGGAGAGGTCGTGGAACTCGAGTAGAGCGCGATTTCAGTCTTAACCAACAGTCAACAGAATCTAACCCTATTGTTGGTTAACGGTACCTTTGCGAGGTGAACGAACTCTCCGGTTATAATTTACTTTAGATTTTTGCGCCAGTTGGTGGCCAGAAAGCATATACCGATCTTCTAGCTATCGCACCACCATGGACCGGGGCTCAACCGGTGCATACCCACCCCGCACATATGATCACACGGGCAGTCACCATCGAAGACATCGATGATCTGTACCTGACGTGGAACAGCCATATCAACGGGTCCGCCCTCTATCGCCGCGCCCTCCGAGATGAGATGGAGCTTCGCGACGTCGACCCCGACGAGCTTCGAGATCTCTTCGAACGGGCCCGCGAACAGGGCTACACGAAAGACGAGATCGTCGACGAGACCAACCGCTACGCTGATCTGAAAACACTCGTCGACGACGCAGAGGAATAACTCGCTATGTCACAGGACAATACGCCCTCCGAGACGGCCCCGAATCGCGCCGACAGCCAGTCCACGGCGGCAAGTAGGCTTCCCAGGCAAGCTATGTTCATCGTCGTCGCCCTGAGCCTGTTCGCTGTGGAACCCGCCGCCGCCCAGACGAATGCCGTCTGTAGTGCGGACAACCTTCCCAGCATGATCGAGGGCTTCTTCCAGCTTACCACGGCGCTGGGCATTGTCGGCCTCGCAGTCGTGTGGCAGGCTGACTCCCTCATCGAGATGTTCACGATCACGCCCGAGCAGAAGAAGGGCCTCAAGCGGCACAAACGGTCGGCGATGAAGTCCGCGGTCGTCCTCGTCGCCCTCGGGCCACTCTACACCGTCGCTGGGTCGATGATGAACCTCCCGCTGGCGCAGTGCGTCGACCTCGCCCCTTGGTAGGTGACTACCACCCCCGTCGCGAGCCCCC
>NZ_CP090374.1 GCF_021431925.1 Halobaculum sp. CBA1158
ATGACGGACAACGACGACCGGATCGCGCTCGATAACGCCGGTGAAGTAACGCTCCCTACTGTCGAAGTGCTGACTGGACGGGGATTCATCACCGGCAAATCGGGGTCCGGTAAGTCGAACTCTGCGTCCGTCGTCGCGGAGGAACTCCTTGACCGCGGCTTCCCCATTCTCGTCGTCGACACGGACGGGGAATACTGGGGTCTGAAAGAGGAGTATGAGGTTCTACACGTCGGCGCTGACGAGGAGTGCGACCTCCAGGTCGGCCCGGAACACGCGGGCAAACTCGCCGAGTTGGCGCTGGAGCAGAACGTCCCTATAATCCTCGACGTCTCGGGGTTCCTCGACGAGGACGAAGGCGATGCACTCGTTCGGGAGACGGCCCGCGAACTCTTTCAGCGCGAGAAGAAGCTCAAAAAGCCGTTCCTCATGCTCGTCGAGGAGATCCACGAGTACATCCCCGAGGGCGGCGGCCTCGACGAGACGGGGCGGATGCTTATTCGTGTCGCCAAGCGCGGCCGGAAGCGCGGCCTCGGGCTCGCGGGAATGTCGCAGCGCCCGGCTGACGTCAAGAAGGACTTCATCACGCAGTGCGATTGGCTCCTCTGGCACCGCCTCACCTGGGATAACGACACGAAGGTCGTCCGAAACGTCGTCTCTCGGGACGCAGCGGACGCCGTGCAGGACCTCGCCGACGGCGAGGGTTTCCTCATGGCCGACTTCCTCGAAACGGACCTCCAGCGCGTTCAGGTCCGTCGGAAGCGGACATTCGACGCCGGGTCGACGCCCGACCTTGACGACTTCGAGCGGCCGGACCTCAAGAGCGTTAGTGGCGACCTCGTCAGCGAACTTGAGGAGATCTCCGAGCAAGAGGAGCGCCGCCAGGATCGCATTGGGCAGCTGGAGACTCGGGTCGAGGAACTCCAAGATGAGAAGGCGGAACTGGAAGAAGAACTCGAGAACGCGCGGGACATGCGCGACATGGCGAGCCAATTCGCCGAAGCCATGCAGTCGAGCGGTGGCAACGGAGACGTCGCGTCCGAGAAGGTAGACGAGCTGATCGACGAGCGGAACGAACTCCGGTCGAAGCTACAGGACCGAGAACAGCGCGTCTCGGAGCTTGAGAAGCAGGTAACTGACCTCAAACGGGAACTTTCAGAGCGACCCAAGATCGGCGAGCGGGCCGTGGAAGCGGTTGAGGTGCTCGCCGAGGAGTTCGGCGTCGGAGGAGAGGACGCCGAGGCTCTGCGACGGAAGCTGAAGACTGCTCGCGAGCGGATAAATGAACTGGAGAACTCAGACCACACGGTCACGGCCCCGGACGAGTACGACGAGTTCGTCGACGACGAGTACGTCCAAGACGCGATCGATGACGCAAAGGAAAACAGCGACGCCTCACCGCGTTACGTGAAGGGTGTCGTCGCCGGTATCCTCCAGCGTGGCGGTCCGGCGTCTCGCGCCGAGATCGCCGACGACCTCGGGATTGAGACGACCGACCACATCCGGACCGCCATGAAAGCCCTCGAGGACCGCGACGTCGTCTCGCGCTCGGGTAGTGGGGACGACGAGACGGCCGACTTCGCTTTCGATAGTGTTGAGAAGGTCCACGAGCAGCAGGCTCGGCAGCGGCGGACGGAAGAGGTGATGGATAGCCTATGAGCAGCGACGATCACAACGCGGCTGTCGGTCGGGACGATCTCTCCGAGTGCTGGTGCTGTAGCGGCCTCCACGACACGTTCGGAACGCTCTGTCCGAACTGCGACGACGCAGGATGCAACCGGTTCACCGACGAGTGCGAGTCCGACCACAAGCCGGTCCTCGCCGACGGCGCTGGATCCGAATCTGTGATCCAGCGCCAGAACCAGTTCTGGGCCGGTGCCGCGTCCGGCAGCAGTCGGCAGATGCTCGCGAAGGCCCAGAAATGGATGGACGGCGCCCGCCCGTCGCGCATCATGGTCAACTACCAGACCAAGATGAGCGACCGCGACAGCCGCTGGCGGGACTACGACCTGTTCATCGACCCCGGAGCCTACTCGATGTTCGCGCCGATCGCGCAGGGGCTCGCCGAATACCCCGAGACGACGGAGACGTACCTGCACGACATCGGCCGCGTCCAGCCGGACCGCTACGCGTGGCGGGACTACGTGTGCGAGGACGACGTGCTGGAACACCACGGCTGGACCACTGAACAACAGCAGCAGCGGACGCTGGAAGCGCATATCGAGTGCGCCGACCTCCACGACGACCTCGGGATTAGCGCGGAGCCGGTCGCGGTGGTCCAGGGGTCGGAACCGGCGGACTACGTCGAGCACGCCGAACAACTCGCCGACCACGGGCTCGTCACCGAGCGCGTCGGGATCGGGACGATGTGCGGGCGGAACGACGTGGAGGTGTGCGAGGACATCGTCTCGGCGGTCCGCTCGGTGCTGCCGGAGACGGAACTCCACGCGTTCGGGCTCGACCGGCGCTGCTACCAGAGCGAGTACATCATCGACGAGATCTCGTCGACGGACTCGCTGGCGTACTGCTACCAGTACCGCCGTCCGGAAGGGTGGAAGCGGTGGGAGTTCGTGCTCCAGAAGTACCTTCTACACCGGTCCGACTGGGACCGGGCCGTCGGCGGCGCCGAGTACCAGTCGCGCGAGGAGGCATCGGCCGGACAGACCGACCTCGGGGGGTTCGCGTAATGGATAGATCCGACACAGCAGTCGGTCGCTGTCTCGACGACGGCGGTGTCCGGATTGAAGATCCAGACAACGAGGACGCCTGGATCGAGACAGACTACCGCGAAGGCTGGGAGAAGCGCAAGCTGATGACCGGCGACGGGAGCGCGTACAGTCAGATGACAGCACCGTACTTTCTCAAGTGCCGTTCCTGCCATACCCATCACCCCCCGATCCGCTGGGGCAAAGGCTCCGAGTATTGCCCGAACTGCGAGCAGCAGTTCGCCTACGCCGTCCCACGAGCGTGGGCGGGCATCTTCGACAATGAGTGGGAAGATATGGAGGGAGTCAGCATCAATGACGTCTGAAACAGCCGGTAAAGACGAAGGAGAAGCCTATCAGAAGGTGCTCGTGAATCGCAAGTTCGGCGGGTTCCGACTCTCGGACGCAGCTCTCGACCGTCTCGTGCGTGAGCACGGATTCACGACGACGGCCTACGATTCCGAGGGGGAGTACGAAGCTCCCGACGCCGACATCATCGACGATCACACCAAGTTCAGTCGACACTACGGCCTCACGGATCGTCGGTCGTACGATGCCCGCACCGACGACGCGATCATCCAGGTCGTCGAAGAACTTGGGAAGGAGGCGAGTGGCCGACGCTCAAAAATCGTCGTGGCAGAGGTTCCTGTCGACGTAGACTGGTACATCGACGACTACGACGGCGTCGAGACGATTCGAGAGAAGCATCGAACGTGGCCCGGCCGCGAGATCGCAGACGGGAGAGTGAATTCAGATGGATAGCGACCAACACGAGGGGGAAGATCCTCACGTGCCGACGAAGGACTGGTCGGGCTTCGTGAGTACGATGCTCGCGTTGGCAACGCTACTCGTTGTTGTCCTTGCTTACCTCGTGAGCATGGAAGTCGCCGGAGGCTTCGCAGCGCTGTTCTTGGTCGCCTGGGCACTGTACTTCGCACACCCGCGAATTGAGGTGACTGAGGCGTGACGGAGAGACGCAGCGGATCACTCGACACGCTCGCGGATGTCGGAATGACCCGTACCGAGTTCTTAGCCGTCGCTGTGTCGATCATCGGGATCTACATGGTCATGTACCACTTGGTAGGGTTCGAACTCACAGTAGTCGGGCAGCTAAGCGTACTTCTGATACTGGTGATCACCAAATGACGAAGACACACGACGGATCCGACGAACAGCAGGACCGAACTCGTCAGCGGTAAGCCTATTCTCTGCGCGTGTGTGCGCGATGGCGTGAGTGACGAATACGATCACCTTCCGGTCGACCCCGCCCTGATCGCTGACCTTCTCGACGAGATCCACGAGGATACCGACGGCATCGAACTCGACGAGCCGCCGCTGTGGCGGAAGCGGTTCGAGCGGGAGTGATGGCGTCCCAATAACCGGGGTTTTGGAAACACACACAATAGACCCAAGTGTGTGCCCATTGTTGTACCCATTGTGCCAGAGACAGATACGACGACCGTGACCCAGGACAGCGACGGCTACTACCGCGTACGGATCCCGAAGAGCCTCGGCGACGCGATGGACCTCGGCGGCGAGAAGGTAGAGTGGACCGTCGAGTCTGCTGGGGCGCTCCGAATGAGCAAACAAGAATGACGCGAGCACTCGCCTGGATACGGAAGTCGAAAGGCTCCGACGACGACATCGGGCTTGAGGAACAGCGCGAACTCGTCGGCGAGCTGGCGGACGAGATCGCCGACGATGTGGATCAGCTTGATCTGGGCGTCCACACGGGCTTCTCGTCGATGACTCGCGACGACCCGGCCGGCCTACTCGATCAGAACGACCGTGTCACCCAGGCGGTCGACGGGATCGAGGCCGGGAGATATGACTACCTCGTTGCCTACGATGATCGCCGGGTGTGCCGGGATGAATACTTCTCGGTGATTCAGTACGCCGCCAACGCCGGCGACTGCGAGATCGTGTACGTCGGTGACGTTGAGGACGACGGCCTGACGTTCGACCTCAAACGACGGATCGAGCGCGACACCAAAGAGGAAGAGATCCGAAAAGCGAAGCGCGCCATCGAGCGGAAGAAGGAACGCGGCGACGACCTCGGTCGCCCCAAGTTCGGCATGGAGTACAACGAGGCTGGAGAGCAGGTACCGGGCGACGACTTCGACAAGGTCGAGTCGATTCTCGACCGTCGGCCGGATCACACGCTCCGGGAGATCGCGGACGACCTCGAAATGTCCGTGTCGACCGTCTCCCGAGTCGAGAAACGAGCCGATTGGTACCGAGAACGCGCGGAAATCTCAGAACCCGCGTGAGGAACCGTGTCCTTCGGGGTGCTACCCCAGGGGTTGACCCGCCGAGGATCGGCCTCCAGAACACGCGACTGAGTGATTCCCGTGCGTCGCAGAATCAGGGATTCTCCGGCACGCCAGTGAAGCGTGGCTCGTGATTAACGAACCGAAATATCAGGATGACGGCGGCGATCAGGCCAGGCCATCCTAATGGGTTGAAGACGAACGACTCGATCGTGCTCAGATAAATACTGACCACGCTCGCCGTGGACGGGGGTGGCGTTGTTACCACGACAGCCACCTGCGAAGCGAGCAGCGTCAGAATCAGCGCGATGCTGCTGGATCTCATCACTCCATCCTCCGTTCGATTCGTTCGAGGCGCTCGTCGACGGCGTCGATCTTCCGCTGGTTTTCCATGGTTTCTCGATAGTTCGGCGATCGGTTTTCGTGGCCGTTCTGATGCTGGTTGTAGATGATCTGGGCAGGATGCAACAGGACGCGGTCGATGGCGACTGCCGCCGGCACGATCACGCCGAGGATGAACGCGACCCAGTGCCAGACGGTCGGGAACACCGATTGAATCGCGCCGGAATCGTTGTAGAACAACACGGCGATCATCAGCGTGTTCGGGACGCCGAGAAAGAACTGCATACGGGCAGCATACGTCCGGACAGCGCCGATAAGACGGAGTGTCGAATCGGGTAGCAACTCGTCGGCCTGATAGTCGACGATGCTCATCGTACCACCCGTCGGTAGCGAGCGATGATCTCACCCGACGAGCACCGCCGGACCGCCTCAGCCGGCCACCGCTCGGCGAACGCCTGGAGCGCTGGTGTCAGCGCCGAGAAAGGTGGGAAGAGCCACAGATTGGCGTTACGGTCGGTCATTACCAGCGGCGGATCGGCATCCCACGCCCGCCCGTGGCGCTCGGAGTGCTCACGACAGAACGTCGCCGGCGTCCGCCAGGTCCATTGTGTCTCGTGGTCGGGGTCCGCAACGCCGTCGACGCCTACAGGGACCGTGATCTCCAGCCACCCGTCATCCGACAGCGCGGCGGCCGCGCGATCGAAAAAGGTCGCTGGATCCGAGAGGTGCTCGACGACGTGAGATGCGACGATCCCGTCGACACTCGCCTCGGTGATCGGCCACTCCTCGTCAAGATCAAACTGCAGGTCGGCCTCCGCGTACAGGTCGACCGTCTCGGTGGCTCGCGGGTCCGGGTCGGTACCTGATCCGAGGTCGAGCACGCGCGTCATCCGTCACCTCCGTCAGAGACGAGCGGCTGCGTCGCCTCGGGCTCTGGCTCCGGCTCTGGATCTGGTAGCGTCCAGTCCGGATCCACACGTGAGCGGCGCTGTGCCTCTCGGACGGCCGTGCGAATTTCACGACGGAAGCGGTCGACGGAGAAGTTCGCGTCCGCGAACTCGGCGAGCTGCTCGGCACTCCACCGTACACCCTCGCGCTCGAATCGCTGCATGGCGGCCGGCAACTCTCCTCGTTCGAAGAGGATGCCGTTTTCTCCATCCTGCACCTGAAAGGTGGTGAAGCCCTCGTCAACGCCGATGACGGGCGTGCCGGCAGCCATCGCCTCCACGGGTGCCATGCCGAAGTCCTCGTTTTCAGCGGCGTAGACAAACGCCCGCGCGCCCGCGAGAAGGTCGGCCTTCCGCTCCTCGCTGACGTAGCCCGCGATCGTCACGTTCTCAGCGGCCAACTCTTCGAGGCGCTCGCGCTCGGGCCCGTCGCCGGCGACGATGAGGTGGTCGTCGCGCCTGTTGAACGCGCGGACGATCTCGTCCATGTGCTTCATCGAGTCCAAGCGCGACAGCGCCACGTAGTAGTCCTGCGTAGGCGCGGCCGAAGGCGACAGTTCGTCGGTCTGAACCGGGGGGTAAACCGTCCGGATCTGGTGCTCCGGGATGTTCCAGTACCGGTTGATCCGACGGGCGACCAAATCGGAGTTGGCGACCCAGAGGTCCGGCCGCTTCACCGCCCCCTCGTACGCCCGGCGCTGAATCTGGTTGTACGTCCGGGCGGCGAAGCTGTCGATTTGCTCGAACCGGTCGTACATCCACCTGGGCGGCGAGTGGGTATAGGCGACGACAGTCTGGCGGTCGCTTGGCTGCCACCACAGCGGCTCGTTGCCGGAGGTTACCACGGTGTCGAACGCCTGCAGCTCGTCATGGGCATTGTCCCGCCAGTGGATCAAGTGGGCGATCGAGCGGACCACACCGTCGCGCTCCATCACGCGGTGCAGGAGACTGTCTGAGGAGATCTCGCGGACGTCGAGCTGGCCGCCAGGCTCGTTGTCCGGGTCGCCGTGCCCGACGAACAGGGGGCAACCGAACGTCCGGGCGAGTTCCTCGGCGAGGATCTCCCCGCCGCCCCTTACGTCGTAGTCTTTGTGAGCAACAGCGATTTGGGATGCATCCATGACTCAACTGGATACACAACGCCACGTTTGAAGGCCGTTGTACGCACGAACGGCAATTTATTTACAGAGAACAGTCCACGAATCACCCGTTAGATAGCTGCATCTTATTTCACGGTCGTACTTGTGTATCGGGCGCTAAGTGCATCTCAGCACGTCACGGCGTGATAGTATTTGACCCTGTGAGTTGCTGCCACGACGCACCATCCCACTCGTAAAGTCGGCTATCACCGTTATTACGGCGCACCTCTCCTTTTTCGTCACCAGGGTTTCCCGAGAGATTATCGAGGTCCATTTTGAGGTGGTCCACGTCAACCCCAATCCCGTTAAAGGTCGTTGTCTGGTCCCAGGAGACGTAAAACGTGTTCACGTCCCGCCCAATATACTGTTGCAACTCGGCATCCGCATTGTTGTGTGCCAATCCATACCAGTCGCCCGTCACGTCCCCCACCTCTCCGAATAACTGATTGCGGCCGTTTGGACTGTGCGCGATGCCTGTCCCTTTGGCCGATGCGACTCCATTGATGTGGATCTCATTTGCGACTGGCATCACGCCGTCTCCTTGCTCAAGTTTTACTGCATACTCGCCGTGAGAGGTCGCTGTGCGGATCATCGACTGGACGACCGACCGTCCCAAGATAGAGTGCTTGGTGAACCCCTCACAGTCCGCGTCAAGCAGCACGAGACCCTTGCTATTATCGTCATCCGACGTTGTTGTTTCGCTCCCATCAACGTAGGAGTCGATAAGGATATTCGTGCCCGTGTTGTCGTTGCCAGCGAAGTAATTAACCTGTGGCCTGATGAGTGTCAGGAAGTTAAGGAAACTGTCGGTGGCCGAGATTCGAATTCCGCCGTCGGGTTTGTCGCCTGTCCAGTCGCTCGGCAACTGGCAGAACACGTCTTGGACTATCGAGTTCGCGCCAGCGGTATCGTTGTCGCGCCCGTCGAAATTTTCGATATTAAGAACTCGTTTGGTTTCGGGGGCGTAACAATGCTTGATGCTCACGCCCTGTATATTGGTGAACGAGAGGAGGGTGTTGTCGCCGCCGTTGGGGCCTGTGACCCGTTCGACGTGAACGTCGTAGGCCCCGAGGACATCTTGCTCCCCAATGTCGATGGCGGCCCCTTCAGCACCGTCGCCGTAATTCTTTAGGTAAAACCCTTCGAGTGAAAGGCCACGGACTCGATTTCCCGTGAACAATTGACTGCCGTTGCAGTCGATGATAGCCCCGCCTGCGGCGTCGAAGTATTCGAGTGGGTTCGCCGTTTCCTTCGAGGGTTTTCCGCCAGGGCCGTGGATCATCCCGCCAGCGTCGGATATGTCGACAACGCTCTGGGTGAGGTTGTCGAAGGGCGTGAACGTCTTGGGGGCGAGCCAAATGGTCGTGAACCCGCCGCTGGCGAGGTCTTCGAGGGCGGTGGCGAGGTCAGCAGAATCGTGACAGATGTGATCGTAAACGTTCGATAGTTCGTCTGTATTTACCGAATCGAAGTGGCCATCAACAGCCCAGACGTCGGTGAAGGGCTTGTTCTCGGTACCGGCCGATCCGGCAGCGTTTGACGTGTTCGGATCTGCAGATGCACCTCCAGCAAGTGCACCAACACCGGCTGCCCCACCGACAGCCGCGAGGAACCCTCGCCTGCTCATCCGCGAGAGGAGATCGTCGCTGTCCAGTTCTCCGTTTGCCTCGAGACGCCTGGCGACGCGCTCTGCCAGACTATCCAGCTCGTCATCGCTCAACGCTTCGGTCGGGTCTGTCATGGTTCACACCAGACAGCCCACCTAAAAGTCCGTTGTACCCTAATCGCCAGCGACAGCCGCTGTATCGTCATCGTCCTGCAGATGCGCGGCTGCAAACATCGCCAGGAACGCGACCGTTCCGAGACCGAGCAAGGCAGTCGATGCAGCCTCCCCAGTCGCGAGCGCGCTGCAGACGTCGGGCTCGAGCGCCCCGCCGCAGCTGACGTGCGACTGGACGAGCGACCCCATCCACGCGATGCCCATCCCCGCGGTCGCGGCGCCGATCCCGACCGTCGCGCCGGCGTCTGCGACGTGGTCGACGACGTCAGAGGACAACGCCGATCACCACCCAGAAGCCGATTCCGACAGCGCCAGCGACCGCGCTGTACTTCATCAGGTCGCCGTCGGACCACTGCGGGTCGCCGGCGGCGAACTCCTTGGTCGCCTCCGACTCAGCCTTGTCGATGGCGTCGCCGGTCGCGGCATCCGCGAATCGGGCGAGCCAGTGGTCCGTGCGCACGTACGTGGCACCGTCGTCGATCCTGTCGTTGCGTGGGACGAATGAGTCGTGGCCGGCGTTGCTGATGCGGCTGGTGGTCGCGAACTCGTGCGGCACGACGCTCGCGCCGCCGTCCGTCATCGCGTTCGCCGGAAGGAGGTTGCCGAGTTCGACCGACGTGAGCCCAGCGTGTCCGAACGCACCCGGCGAAACCTCGGGCGAGAAACCGACCAAGGTCTTGCAGAACATCGTCGTCGGAACGGACTCGAGGCCAAGCTCGTCGGCTTCGACGAATCGGTACTGACCGTTCTCGGTCAAGTCGAGCACGGGATCATCGAACGCGGACAGCCCCCACCAGATGATCAGCTCGCCGAGTGAACCTCCACGGCCGATCGCGCCGGTTAGGGCGGTTAGGATGGGCATGATCGACGCCCCAACCCCCAGGGTAACACCGAAGATCACCAACGTCGCCGGGCCGGCGACTACAGCAACCAGTGCGACGAGACCAAAGCCGATGAGCGCGGCGACAGCACCGCCGGCTTGCTTCCACGAGATTTCCTCAGCCGAGGTCGGCATGCTCAACAGCAGCAGGCTCCCGACGGTGATCGGCGAGGAGCCACCGCTCGCACCACTGCCGGGCATGTTGCCCGGGCCGAGCACGTAGAAGCCCAGGGCGAACATCACGCCGAAGATGATGAACGGCAGCGACAGCTTCAGCACGCCGACCTCGCGCTGGCGGTCGATGTACATCCGCCTCACGGCTTCCCACATGTAGTCGAACCAGTCGGCCTTCTCGGAGCCGTCGACGATCGGCCGGATGGACTCGTCGAGATCCATCGACACGGCGGGCCGCTCGCCGAACTCGATCACCCCGCGCACGTAGTGGGCGATGCGCGTGGGCATGCCTTCGTCATCGAACGCCATGTCGGTGTAGACCATCTCGCCGTCATCTCGGTGGCGGTGTTCCTTTTCGCCGAACGCCACGTCGCGCAGGTCGAAGGTGACGCCGTACTCTTCGTCGACGAACGTGAACGGCGTCTTTCCGAACCGGTGGACGTTCTTCGCCGTCCGCGTGATCTTCTTCTCGACGTCGTCGACCGAGATCGTCTCCTGCTCGTACACGGCGTCGAAGGAGAGCTGCCGCAGCGACAGCTCGCCGTTCTTCCCGACGCCGATGGCCGGGCGCTGGAGCGCCCAGCTGGCGAAGTTGACGTACGCGTTCCCCACACTCGAGGCGACAGGAGTGTGCTTCGCCAGCATCGGGAACACTGCGAGGCCCGCGACGCCGAACGCCAACCCGAGGATCACCGTATTCAGCACGAATACCCCACCTCTTTGACCGGCAGACTGCCGTTCTCGGTCCCGTGCGGGGGCATACGCCCATCATAGCACAACAGCGAACCTGCTCCCCGGGAAGGGTGACGCTGTTCTGATCTAGACCCTATTGAGTTGTTGTTGTCGGCTGTAGGTTGTCGTGTCGTCATGCGGTTTGCTTTCCTCCAGACTGTTCGTTTGACAAACGCTGCCTGTACCACTCGCCAGAGTAGGTGAGTTCGATGCCAGCGTACTCCTCTTCATTGTCGTTGACGACTGCTGGAAGGTTACGCCACGAACAATCGATGTCTTTGCTCTGGAAGTACGCTTGGCGCGCCCACCGGAGCTGTTCCTCATCGGGCAGTTCACCGTCGCCATCGTCACCACCCTTCGTCTTGGCCTTCTGCTTCTTGCGCTCCATCACGACGTAATCCTCGTCATCCTCTGGAATCGCAGGCCAGTCGAGGAACTCCACGATGGGCGTGCGCATCCCATCACCAGCATCGGGATAGTCCTCTGTGAACACCTTATGGTGTTTCACCTCCGGGCCGCCGATCTGGCCGGGTGCCTTGGAGATCAGCAACCAGGCGTCAATCAGCGGGAAGAAGTCTGAGAACAGCATCCCGAGTCGTTGAACTACCACGACGACGGTTAGGTTCTTGTCTCGGTTCGCAAGCAGCGACCCGATCGCGTCCATCGTTGACTGCGACATGGCTCGCATCCGATTCATCCCAGAGCCGCCGCCAGGTGTCCCCTGCGTCTCGTCGATGAGGACGGCCGCCTGGTCCGGCGCATCTGGGATCACCTCGTTTGCAAACTCGTCTGCCGAGAGCGTTGCCTGCGACTCTGCATCGAACCCGTCCTCGGACCGGTCAAGCGATTTAGCCACACCAGTCCCGAGTGTGGTCTTCCCCGTGCCCGAAACCGGCGTTCGCGAGCTTGCAGAGATGCAGACGATGAAGTCGTTCGTCGGCGGGAGGACGACCTGCTCGTACCAGTTCCGGTAGAGAACACTCCGGTTCACTACTGATCACCGATGAGTTGCTCAAACTGCTCGCGGCTGATCTCGCCCGCCTCGATGGCGTCTCGGATCTCGTGCGGCAGCACGGTGTCAGTCTCCCACGGCCAGGAACCGTCTCCAGTCCCGGCGTGGTTACGCGGCCTTCCTTCGCCGATATTGAGGCCCATCTGAGCGTCTTCGAGCGCCTCGGAAGCGACTTGGACAGCCGAGTCGAGAATGGCTCGCTGCAGTTCTGTTTCAACTGTCTGCGAGACTGGCCGATAGTCTTCCGAGCCCTCCATCACAACAACCGAGAACTGCCGCTGAATGGGTGACGGCAACTCTAAGATCTGCTTAAGTCCGACAACCTCGATTGTTTTCGCTTTCGGAACCGCCGCACCGCTCGGGAGCCGGTCGATATTCGACTTGGCGAACTGGACAAGATCTCGGGGGGCATGGACGCTCATTGTCCCTATCTCTACCTCGCTCGCGTACTCTTCCTCAAGCGAGAGCGCGTCGCTTTCCAACACCGGGAGCAGCTGCATAATAAGCGACTCGACAGCGCGGCGGTAGTAGCGCCGTCCTTGCTGCTCCGTGATAGCGCCGGTGATCAGTTGCTCGCCGACCCCGTCGCGAACGGTCACGGCGCGGTCGTGGGCGTTGTGAATCGCCGTCAGCCGGCGCTTGTGGCTGTACTTCTCTTCGTCGATGACCTCCGACTCGGCGTGTTCTGCTTCAACTTCAATTTCCGAGCCAGACTGGCCATGGCCGTTCTGAATTGCCATCAGCTACGGATCCTCGACAGCAGGCGGCCACCACTATCGGAGCCGCCAGCACGGTCTACGATACTGTGCCGGATCGAAGAGAGCACCGATCGGACAAGCGCGCCGTCCTTGCCCTTCATCACTCGAGCCTTGTAGGACTGCGTCAGCGTCTCGTACTGGGCGAGATCGCCGCGGTCTTGCGGCCGAAGGCCGGCGTTCGGGTCGTCGTGCGCCCACTCGCGAAGCACACCGGTCACGTCCTGTCCCGGATGCGGGTATCGTGCCTTCTTCTTCATGAGGGCGACATCGCCATACGCGCGGAACTCCGAGATCTGCTCCTCGTCGAAGTTAGACGTAGGGATGTCCTTCGTGAGCAGATTTCGGAACGCCTGATCGTCGACCTCCTCGCGGAGATCTGACTCGGATAGCTCTTGGATCAGTTCTGTCTGATTCTCCTCTTCCTCAGGCAACTGCAGCCCGGTGAGACCTGCCTGCGTCTCCTCTTGGCGGCGCTGCTGTTCGTCGGGATCGGGTTGCGACGGACCCTTGTTACGGAGCACCACGGCGCTTCACCTCCAAGCTCGGCAGTCGACGCGAGAGCGCCGGTTCGAACCTCGGGATGACGAATCTCTCGACGCCCATCGCGAAGATGCAGCCGGCGAAGACACCAAGACCGGCGAAACTGTACTCCGCGCTCGTGACTGCCGAGAGGACGAACAGCGTCATCGACGCCGCGAACAGTAGGTTCGCGATGCGCCGGACGTGTTGGCGGACTGGCGTCATTCGCGGACCCTCAGAGAGGTATCCCAACTCCGTCACGCCAGTCTCGATCGCCTCTCGGACTGCCTCGGACGTGTGCTGCATCTCGCGCGCGCGACGCAAATCATCGACCGCTTCGTCGAGATCGTCCGAGACATCAGTCTTCAACTGGTTTCGTTCGCCTGTGGCCATGTGTAATCTGGTGGTACAGCGTGGTACGACGCGGTACAGATAGGTACGGCACGGTACAGGCCTTAACCGTTGTAGGCAGTTATGTAGGGGCGCATCTGTGGCTCGGGTGTAATGTCGACCGCTGCCGCGACCCAGACGGATGCACCGACCCCGACGACCGAGTCTCCGAGCGGTATTGCCGAGCATCTCGGCGTCACCGCAAAGGAGGTCAGCGCCTACCGTGAGGCACTTAGCGAGAAGCGAGCCGAAGTAGCGGAGGCGCGCGAGATCGCCACCGAGATGTCCGAGGCAGGGTGCTCTCAGGAAACGATCGAGATGCACCTCAACCAGCGCCTCAACCTGCAGAACGCGGTCATCACCGTCGTCGTGGCCGGCGCGACGGCCTATGCCGGGATCAACGTCATGTCGTCCATCGGCTCGACGATGCAGCTGTCGGAGGGAGACATGTTCTACAACAGTTCCCAGGCGCTCGAAGAGGGCGTGAACTCGTTCTTCACGAACATGCCGACTGTGTTCGTGGTCATCGCGCTCGTGCTGATCATCGGGTACCTCACGCTGCTGCGGTAGAACTGGGGACAACTACCACCTTCGACCCATGCGACGGAAACCACATGACGCGACTCATTCCAACTGCCGTCGCAGGGTTTGCGGTGCTGTTCATCGGCTTCCGCTCCTTGTCTACGGCGAGTGACGAGGCGAATACTGCAACGAGCAGCGCCGCACTAAATGCGACAGACGCCGGTGTCTCTGCGGTCGGGGTTGCCGCCGGCGTCACGATCCCCAGCTCGGCGCTCGTCGCAGCCATCTCGCTTATCCTGGCATTCGGATACGTGGTGGTTCGCTGATGCTGCTGAGCCTTATCCAGCTGCTCGCCGGGATTGGGATCGTCCTTCTGCTCGTTAGTTGGCTACTCGAGGTTGACGCAGTCGCGATGGCCACCGGGACGCTCGGGTTTGTCGCCTGGGCGTTGGTTGCGTACGGGCTGTTCAACATCGAGACCGTCGACTCGACCGGAAGCAGTAGCGAGCCCGCGCTAGCGCTGTTCGCTGTCGCTGCAGCCGTTGTGACGGTGATCCCAGCATTCGTTGAGCCCTTCGACATGATCGGCGAATCGACACGAACGAACGCACCACAGGACAAACTGTAAATGGTTAAGCTAGACCGCGGAACGGACGGTGCTGGCGGCAGTAGTACCGACGAGGAACAGCAGTCGGATAATGAGACTCAGCAGACGAGCGACTCACCAGTAGACGACAGCGGCCCGACTGCTGTCGACTCCGGTGGATCGGATAGCGGCGGTGGGTCATCATCTGATACAACGGACACCACCACGAGAGACACGGACTCGACTGAACAGACCACCGACTCAATGACTGATGGGCCGACGGACGATACCGGGCCAACAGCCACACCAACGGAGGATACTGAATCGGGAACATCGACCGACGAACAGACAGAGTCGCAGACAACGTCCGAGTCGGAGAGTACAGACACGAGCGACCAGCGCGTTGAACCGTCGGATGTAGGCGGATCTTCCGGTGGCGGCGATACGACGCAGCCGGATGGCTCGCAGACAACATCCAGCGACGATGGAGGCTCATCGTCAAACAGCGGCGGGAGCACCTCAAGCCCAGATCTCCGAGACAGTAGCGGTGAGAACCGCGGCACACCTGAGCAGACAACTGCCTCAGAAACGCCCGAAAGCGGCACAACTGAGGAAATAGAGACCCAAGAAAGTACCACCGGTGAGCAGATTGGTGGCCAGACTCGGGATACTGAGATCATTTCCTCGCAACAGCGAAGCGCGGCGATTGGGTCATTCATCGCCCAGAACCCCGACCTCGTTGATACAGGCGCAGCTGACCCGGATGGTGGTATCTTCGATAGCGACGAAATTGTCGTTCGTGGTGTCGAGGACGGCGAGATCATCGTCGGTCCGACTGAGGAGGCGATCCAACGCGAACAGACGCAGCGGGCAAACCAGAGTGTCTCACTCGGAACGACGGGGACACCGGAACTGGCGACCGGGGCGGTCGAAACCACGCAGCGGATCAACGCGGCGGAACCGGAGATGATCCGAAACGCCGCGGAAGCGACCGCGGAGGATCAGGCACGCGAGCGCGAGCTCGAGGCCATCGAAGAACGCGAGGGGCGGCTCGATGAGTTGCAGGGTGCAGCAGAGCGCTACGTCAATGATGCTCAGCAGGAACAGGAGATCGATGAGATCAACAATGGAACGGATTCCGAGAGTGAGATAGACGATATCAATTTCACCGCACTACAGGCGGGAGGCGTTAGTGGTGGTGATGTAACCGAGGCGGTGGCAGCAGCTGGTCTCGGCCTTAACATCGATGTGTCTGCAGAGGGCGGTGACGACCCGGTGGAAAGAGGTATTAAGCTGGTCGGGAGAGACGCCGCCGATCTCGGGCGCTCGTTCGCGGAGGACAACCCAGTAATTGACAATCCCGATTCGACGGTGGACCGCGGCGTGAACATCGCGCAGCAATCCTTCGCCGCGCTCCCTGGTGAGACAATTGCCGGGACAACTGAAACAGTTGAACTCGCCGCCTTTGTTGCTGAGCGTGCTCCCGAGGCCTTCGAACCTTCACCAGTGGCGCCTGGTGAGTTCGACGGTGAGCCGTCGGAGGACACGCAACAGGCGAGGAATGAACTGGATACCCGAATCAGTAGGATCACGTCGGCCGCCGCTGAGTTTGGCGAGCAGGTGCAGGAGGACCCCGCCCAGGCCGGGAGAGCGGCCCCCGCGGTCGCGGGTGCGTTGCTCGGTGGGACGAGTCTCGCTCGTCAAGCAGCGAGCGCGGATGCGCCGGTCGGATCGGCAGCGCGTGGCGCAACGCGCCAGATCGGCGACGGTGTGAGGGACGCGCCCGGAGACATAACTGCAACCGTTCAACGAACAGCCGATACACTTCGAGACGAGTTCACATCACCGGGTAGAGACCGAGGCCAGGCTGGCCCGGGCTCACTTCTCGGCGACAGCGACACTCGGACGATCTCCGGCAGCGACATCGCTTCACGGAATGAGGTAGGCTCTCCTCGAGTCGGTACCGATCGTACATTCGAGGAAGGCCCGAGTGACACCTCTCCTGTAGACCGGCCAAGTAGAGGACAGACGCGGCGCGACCGTCAGCAACTCCGAGAGGCCACAGGAGAAGGCGCTGCACCGCCACGCGCCGCTGCGGCACGTGCGCGGGCAGAGAGAAGGCTCGGGCAGGATACCGAACCGCTCGACGCCGCCACTCAGAGCGATTTCTTCGCTGATTCGCTCGGTCGTGGCGCGTCAGGCGCTGCGGTCGGGGTGGCCGCAGGTTCCGCTGGTGTCGGCGCTGATGTAGATACCGTCCAGCAACTCGGGGATGGTCTGGGAATTGAAACTATGAGAGCCTCACAAGCGCGTACGCCCTCGGTTGCAGACCTCGGCCTCGGTGTCGGTACTCAAATCGAGACGGGGGGCGTTACTGGGGCCAGGACACGCGTAGAGACGGATGCGCTCGCAGATACCCAACTTAACAGTAGGACTGGCGTCGGACTAACATCGGAGACAACGAGCGGTGTGAACAACACGCCGCGGACGGGCGACCCTGGACCGTTCAAGGATCCGACGCCGAACAACCCACGTGACGGACCGAGTCTTGACATTGACATTAGTGGTGAGGAACTCGGCGGCGGTCAGGCGCGTGGCAACGAGGATGAACAGCGGTTCGACTACGGAGAGCGGGAGCTGCTATGAGGCTGCGACTGCGCCAGTCTGTCGGGTTCGTTGACCTCGTCGCGTCGCTCGCGGGCGGTGCAGTCGTTGTCTGGGTAGTCTGGTGGTTAGCGGAGTCGCCGATGCAGTACATTGGGGACAACGCACAACTCCCGGCTGTCCAGAGGTCTCATCAATGGACCGACGTACTGCTGTCGAATCTTCCGGTCGTGTACGTGGTGATCGCTGTCGTCGGCTCGATCGCGTTCACCGTCTATCAGACGAGGTTCGCCTGAGATGAGTCGTATCCGGACCTTCGCGGCAATTGGCGTGATCTTGCTCGTCACGCTGTATGCCCAGCAGTTACTCATCGATGTCATCGGGCCGACATCGAACCTCTACCAGATGGTTGAGGGTGTCACGTGGCCAGTCAACGGTGAAGAATGGGCCGCGGAGATGTACGAAGCCATCACGGTATGGTTCATGTGGGTGATTCGCGTCGGCGTCATCGTCATCGGGCTGTACAATGAGTTCGTCCGCCAAAACGTCACCACGCAGCGGGCAGCTGCCGGAGGGCCGCCGTGAAGATAGAGTTCGGACGCCGGACCGTACTGGCTATCGCTGTTGGTGTGGTGCTCTTGTCCGGTGCGTCTGTATTCGCAGCAACAGGCGTCTACACGTCCGGATCCACGTTTCAGACGGATAGCGGTCTGTCGGTGACTCTCGGGAGTCAGACCGACCTGTCCGGTAATCCCTTCGACGACTCACAAACACTCTCGGTTCCAGGCGGAACTGTTGAGCACACCGGATCGACGGACGATACGATCCGAGTCGATAGCTGGGATACTGGATCTGGTGTCGCGCTCTCGAACGTATCGGCCGATTCAACAGTCCAGATAGAGCCGTCAAGTTACGATACCGTCGGCGTCCGCGGCGATGCAGACAGCGTCACGTGGGGGACCATCAACACCGAGACGTCTGGTGAGGATATATCCACAAGTGGCGTCTCCGGAAGTGTCGACGTGACGTTCTACGGGCTCGAGTCAAACGAATTCTACCAGTTCGTGGATGGCTCAGGCGACCCGGTAGACGCCGCTGAATCTGACAACAGCGGCGAAGTCACCCTATCGGTTACTGAGAGCGGATCATACGATCTGCAACTCGTCGACAACGAGCTGCCGGAGATAACGAACACCGAGCCGCAAGGCGACGTTGTCTCTGGGACCGTCACGCTCGCCGCTGACATCGATGATGACCAGCTCCCGGATCGCGACGTGAACCTCACGTGGCGCGTCGATGGGACGGTCGTCCACGAGGAGACTATCAGTTCTGCAGGTCGTTACAACTACACGCTCGCGAGTAGTGAAGTCCCAGAGGCAGGCCAGTATTCGTGGTCGGTTACGGCCGAGGACCCGTTCGAAGCCGAATCGACTGAAGGTGGCTCCTTTGGGATTCCAGGCAACCTCACAGTTCGCAACGTCAGTAACACCTCAGAGTCGGTCGATGAGTTCACCGCAACCATCTACACCGAGTCTGGGTCGATAACGAGATCCACGACCAATGGCTCCGTCTCGTTAAGCGGTGTGCCAGGTGGCGATCCAGTCATCATCGACATCCAGGCCGACGGATACCGCGAGCGCACAACGGTTCTGCCGACAGTCCTGCAACAGCAGACGGCATACGTCTTAGGTGAGAACACGACGGCCGTCGAAACGCGGTTTAGTCTCGAAGACCCCAGCGGTGAGTTCCCACCAGAGACGGAGCTCTACATCGAGCGCGCAGTCGATGTGAACGGTACCGAGCAGTTCCAGGTCGTCGCTGGGGACCGCTTCGGAGTCGAAGGTGTCACCGTGAGACTCGAGGAGGGCCAGCGCTACCGGCTGCGCATCGTCGCGCCCGATGGCGATACAGCGGTGCTCGGGAAGTACGTCGCCGACCTTGCCGACGAGGTGCCGCTCCGGCCCCAGTCGCCCGCAGTCACGATCGGCAGCGGGGAGTCGTTCGCCTACAACGCCTCGGCCAGCGAGGATACGGTGTCGATTGGATACAACGACCCCGCCAACCAAACGGACGTGCTGACGGTCAGCATCGTCAACCGGTTCAACGACTCCGATTACCTGCTGGAACCCGTCACGTACTACGGGACAAACAGCCTCTCGCAGAGCGTTTCGATCAACGAGAGCCTGTCCGATGGCTATCTCGTCGTGTTCGAGGGGCAGCGCAACGGACAGCCGTTCCGCGCGACCGTCGCGTTGGGCCCCGAACAGATTGACTTGGTCCCTGGCGGGCTGGACACCGTCTGGATCCAAATCGTCGGGTCCGGACTTGTCCTCGTGACTGGGGGCTTGTTCAGCCGGCTCAACATCGGTGTCGGCGTCGTCTCGACATCGCTGTTCTCCGGGATCCTCTGGTACATCGGGCTACTGGAGGGCGTCGCAACGAGCGCGACAATCGCCGTCGCGATCCTATTCAGCGTGGTGTACGCCATGGTGAGACAATGAGAATCAGCACACAGCTCGCAGTCTTCTTCATCGCCTTCAACCTGTTTGGAGGCATGATGGTCGGGATGGGCGTTGCCGGAGATCTCGGCCTAAATCTTGAGACTGGGAGCCCCGATGAGATCGAACAGGCTACCGAGAAAGACGATGTCGGGCTCGGAAACTCAGTCGGTGGGACGCTGTTCGGGATGTACAACACGCTGACTGATCAGGTCGGCATCATTGTGAACACGATCGCCCCAGGATTCGCGATGCTCAAGCTGTTCCTTCCCAACGCCATCGTCGACCCATTCGCCGCGCTCGCGGGTGTGTTCGTCATCGTCGACCTGCTAAGCTACGCCCGGGGGACTGACCTATGAGTTGTTCCGGTGCAAGCGGGTACTCCGAGGCGTTGGCCGCGATGCAGCAGGCGCTTGCAGATCAGGCGTTCGTCGATGCGTTCACCTGTCTGTACGCGAATTCGATGGGTGGGCTCATCGTCGTCGGAACGCTGCTTTGGTTCACGATCTCGACGATGAGCTACGCTCGGACAGGCTCGTTCGCCATGCCGGCAGTCTACACGCTGATCCTCGGCGGCGGGGCGCTTAGTCAGGTTGCGACGCCTGTCCTCGGCTTCGCGAGCATCTTACTCCTCGGAGCGTTCGGACTGCTCGCGGTCCTCATCGCTCGGCGTATAGAGACGCCATGAGCCCGACCGTTTGGCTCATGGTGTCGGTTGCTGTTGGATTGGTCGTGGGATACCTACTCCACGAGGTCGCTCACTACGCGCCGCTGAAGGCCGCTGGCTACGATGCTACAGTCTCGTGGTGGCCGCCGCAAGTGGAGTTCGAATCTGAGTTGCCAGCGCCGCCGATTGTCCGCGTAGCTGCCGTTGCACCGGCGGTCGTTGGGGCGACGTTGATCGGCGCGGGGGTCGTGTTCGTGAATCAGCTATCAGTATTCACGTTCGGCTTCCTGGTTGGTGTTTGCATCCGGCTTTGCTGGCTCTCTCAGGTTGACAGAGTAATCGCAGTTCGCGGGATGTTGACTAAATAAGCCCCGCGGAGTAGAGAACCGATCCTAAAAATAACACGAATAACACGAAGAGGAGAGTCACGACATACTTTGGAACCAACCGATCAAGGAAGGCTCCAGTCGTCTGAATGAATCGTTGTAGCATAGCGTTGAAAGGACAGCGCTCTGTAAAATAAATACCGCCGAGGGCTACGTCAGTCCTTAGTGCTCGCGATCTGTTCCACGCCGTCAGCGATTGCGTGCAACGTCGCTGAAATATCGTCGACATCCTCCCGGCACGCCGCCTCCGTCGCAAGTTGATCGCTCAGGCGCATGGTCGCCATCCCGCGGACCATGCTCTGCGGGCTCGTGCCCTCGGGAAACGTCGCCGCCAGGCGCACCAGCCAGGCGGCGTCGATCGTCTGCTCCCAACTGACCGACTGCTCGGGGCGGCCTTCGTCGACGCACCGTTGCGCGTATTCGACCAGCGTCTCGTCGCGTCGTTGCTCCATACCGCGATTACGACCGCGAAACTGATGTATCCTGCTGTAGCCGGCTACAGCATTACCTTCCCGTTTCGGCCTCCTGTAACCCACACAGTCCTCGGTAATTGAGCCTCAATTCTCAAATTCAGGATGACCTTCGAGAAGGAACGGATAGCCGTCGCCGAACACCTCTCGAACGATGTTACTTCGAACTGATAGGTCGCGTACTTCGCCAACGTCGATGTCCTCCATGTCGAGCAGCATGGCGACCATGAACTGATTCGCTGTGAACGGGTATCGGCCCTGGTCGTCCTTCACCGGCCGGTCGTTCTCGACGGCGTACGTCACGTTCGACGCCATCCACATCGCGTTGTAGATGAACGCCATGTTGGCGATGAACTCCCGCTGACTCCGTAGCTCGCTCGCAGACTTCGCCGTGAAGTCGTGCTTCATCAGCCGATACGCCGTCTCTATCGTCCACCGCTGCCGGTACCGCCGCCCAATCTCCAGGCCGCCGAACTCCTCGGGATCGAGATTCGTGTAGTACACCTCCCAATTCCCCTTGTCCTCCGTGCCCGTCTCGGCCCGCTCGATCCGCTTCTTCGACGGCATCGTGATCAGCCACGACTCCGCCTCACTCTCGGGGACTACCTCACCGAGGCGGACATCGTACCCCGCCGCGTTGTAGTCCAAGTCGTAGTGGATGGCGGCCTCCTTCAGGTTGTCAATGATGGCCGGCGGGCGGGCGCGCAGTCGGCTGATGAACTTGAGGTCGTGTTCTTCGAGGCAGTTCTGCATCCCGCGGCCGTAGAACCCGCCGTCCATGCAGACGACGTCCGGTTCGACGTAGTGCTTCGCGTACGTCAGCATCTCGTCTATCTGGTGCTCGATGTTCCCGCGCCGCTGGATGCTCTTCGCGGCCAGCGTGACGGGCATCTCGACGTTGGCGAGGCTGATGCTGGCGATCTGGAACGCGAAGGCGCTCCCGGCCTTCTGGTCCACACCCTCCACGCCGATAGGCTGGTCCTCGTGCGGGATGTCGTCGCGGTCGAGCCGCTTCCCGTCCTCGTCTTTCTCCGTCGAGTGCCGCCCGTACCACATCAGGTTGGTCAGGTCCATAGCGAGGTCGGACCGGTCCGGGAGATAGCCGTACTCGTCGAGAACCATGATGATGCGCTCCAGGGCGGCGAGGTACATCTTCCGCAGTTCGAAGGTGTCGTACTCGCGGAGCTGGTTCCAGAGTGCTTTGAACCCGGGCGCGTCCCGGTAGTAGAAGTACGGCAGGAACCGCAGCGAGGCCTCGGCATCGTTCGGGTGAATGTTGCATAGTCCGGCGATTTCCATCAGCTTGAACAACTGCCATTTCGGGTACGTGACCCTGGACTCGTCGCGGTCCAACTGGATGAATTGGTACGCGAGCTTCCGCATTTCCCGGGAAATGAGCACCAGTTCGGGTTCCCCGCGCCCGTCCGCGGTCGCGGCGGGGAGCGTCACGATCTCGTCGTTGTCCTCCAGCTGCTCCACGATCTCTCGGAGGCGGTGGCTGACGTCCGGGCCGATCTGCGCCTCCACCTCTTCGCTGATCCGCTCGATGGTGTTCTCGGTGACGACGTCATTTAGACCGAGACGCTCGGCAGCGCCGTCTTTGAGTTCGTCCTCGATGGCGTAGTCTTTCGAGGAACTGAGCGACCGGTACAGGAACAGGCGAGCGGCGTCCTCTTCGTCGAGCTTGTACCAGTTCTTCTCCAGGCTCCAGAAGGGGACGTTTCCGGTGTAGAGGTCGAGTTTCCCGACGGCTTCCTCCGGCGAGAGGCCTTGATCGAGGTAGCGGAGGAGTTGCGTCTCCAGGTCGAGATTGCCTTCTATCTGCGTGATGAGCGACGGACCGGAACTGGATTCGGAGATGTCGAAGTCGTCGATAGAAGGCTCGTCAAGGTCGCTGTCGGAGTCCTCGGAGTCTTCGGGTGGCTCCAGAAAGCGGTCAGGCGTTCGTCCATCGATGTCCGGTTCCCGCGACACGTTTCCCGGACAATACAGCAGTTCGGTACTTAAAACGAACCGTCAGTACACCGAATTCCGGGCCCATGCCGGGTACTCCGTGTAGACCGCGTCGAGTAGGTCCGTCAGGTCCTCGGTCGGGTACTCGTCGAACACGTCCCGAGCAGCTGCGCGGAGATCGTCGTGTTCGGCGTGCCCGAAGACGTCGTCGATGGCCGGACCGGCGCTGTAGTGGTATCGGATCCGGCCGTCGTCGTCCTTGATCTCCTCCTCGGTGACGTACTGGTTCTCGATGCAGTAGTCTACGACCGGGTAGAGGCCCTTGGCGAACGGGCCGTAGTCGCCCGCCTCGAAGACAAACCAGTTCTCTCCGACCTCCTGCTGGAACGCAAACATCAGCTTCTGGATGTACGTTCGCCCCTCCAGCTCGTGCGGGGCTTCATCGAAAAGGATGCACAGCGCCATCTCCTGGACGTGGCGCGGTGCTGGTTGCGGCTTCATATCCCCACGACCTCGTCGAGTACGATCTCTTCTGAGACGAAGCCACCGGTGACGTTCGGGCGGTCTTTCCCGATGGTCAGGACGCCCTCAACGTTGCACTGGCGGCATTGGTATCGAACCATCCGTTGCCAAGCCCGGTCCGGGTTTTCTGCGTCCCACGTTGATTTAGGTGCCATCGAACCGCCGCAGTGAGTGCATCGTCGGTCGGGTTCATCTTCCTTCATCGAGGTGTTACCCCCACGGATCCGGGCCGTAGCTACAGCCCCGGATCGGCTCCCAATCGCTCCAGTCCGTGTCCATCGCCTCTTTCAGCGGCATCGCGTCGTAACTGATCGGAAGCATCAGTCGGCAGTTCTCACAGACGACGCCGAGTACGGCTCGTTCGTAGCCGATTTGCGTAGTCGTCGAGTCGCATCGAGGACAGTCACCGCCGTCTTCTCCGGGACTCATATTCCGAGCCACTCCTTGCACTGCTGGATGTAGTTACGGTTGTTTTCCCGGTACTCCAGCGCCCTCTGGCAGATGTTCGGCCACTCTTCACGAGGTACCGACGGCTCACCGAGATACGGAACGCGGTCCTCGTCGATCACATCGGGTGGCATCCGCGCGACCGAGTAGATCGAGCAAAACTCTTCGCTGGTCTTGGCGACGTCCTCGCCGTTCTCATGGCGAACGCGGATGGCGACGTGGCCGAGTTCGTGCCAGAGCGTGACGTTCGTCGTGTGCTCCTCGGGCGGCAGGCAGATGAGCCGGTTGTAACCGAACGCTTGCGCCTGTGCGTCCGCGTTCTCGTAGAGAACACCGACGTTGATGGTCTCGTGAGCCAGCGCCGGGAAGTCTTTCAGTGCGATGGGGAGTCGCTTCTTGATGCTCTCCAGTACGTCCTCGTCGGCCTGACCGCCGAAGTGTTCGAGGACACGCCAAGCGGCGAGACCGCGAACCTCTCGACCGTCGCGTTCGTAGTTGATTGAAACACGCTGGCTCATGCTGCCTCCTCCGTCGGATCCCACCCGACGTTGTACCGCTCGCAGTCGGGGTTCGTGCAGGTCACTCGATCCATCCCGTCGAGCGGGTAGACGTCGGAGCCGCAGTTTGGACAGCCGTTCATAGCTCTTCGAGCCTCCACCGAAGCTGGATGCACAAGGCGGCGAGATCGTCCAATTCGGCTGCGATTCGTGCAGCGTCACCGTCCTCGTGCTCTGCCTCCAGGTACGCCTGTGCGAGTTCTCCCTGTTCTTCCTGCATTGCCAGAAGGAGCGTGTCGATCTCTTGGAGACCCCACTCTTCGACGTTCTCTTCGGCCCTCTCTCGCCAGTACGCCAGTTCCATCTTTGCCGAGGTCTGGTTTACGTCAGTCACGCCGACCCCTCCATCAGCGTGTACTGCTCGTGCTGGCCGGGCTCGATGTCGTCCTCATCAAGAATCTGGAGACAACCACGGCAGTACGTTCCGATGATCTCCTCCTCGTCTTCATCGGGGATAGTCAACGTCTGCCCCTCCGCTCGCTGGTGGCCGCACCCATCGCACCGAGTGGCGTTGTCGGGGTGTGGGTCCGAGTACGGGTAGATGTCCGCGCAGTATGGACACCCACCGTCAAGGGTTGGCTCGTCCTGCGGCATCCCGCAGTGGTGGCATCGGGATTGTTCAGTCGCGGTCGCATCACCCCGTCGCACCCCGGACACCGGAGCACGTCACCAGTCTTGTAGAGTGAGTCCCCGGCCCACGTCGATCCGCAGTGCTGGCACATGACGGGGTTCTCGTCGCCGTGTGCCCACTTCCGTGGTTGATTGAATTCAGAAATCTCAGGTTCGGGCAAGGGTCGGCACCTCCTTCACATCGCTAATCTCTTGACGGGTGAGCTTGCCGAACATCGGTTTGTCGTACCAGTTCTGCACCAGACCGACAGCGACCACGTCACCGTTGTGACAGTCGTCGCAGATCGGTCTGTGCTTCTCGTCTACGTAGACGAGCCGGACACTGCCGAACGGTTCGCCACACCCCTCACACTGAAGTAACTCGCTCATGCGTGGAATGTTACCTCAACGCCGTTGTATTCGAGCACGCGGTCGCCGCACTCCGGGCACTCGGTCGGGATGTGGTCCGCGAATTGAATTCGGTCGTAGCCATCTACTTTGACGTCCGACGGGTCGATCTCGACGCTGGTCAGCCACCCGTCGCAGAGGTCGGGCTCGTACTCGTGAATCATGCAGCGGATAGCGAGGTTGTTCTTCCGCAGCTCGTCGGGGACGCGGTCGAAGCTCATGCCTCAACCTCCACGCCGTCGTAGAACTCTTCGAATCCATCGGGGAGGGTCTCACGAGCCCACTTGAAGGCATCCTCGTGATTCATCCACTCCGGGAGTTCGGCGAGTGCCTCGCGTTTGTAGCAGACGCCAATTACTTCCCTTCCGTCTTCGGTCTTGACGATGACGCGCGGCATCCACGTCTTCGGCTTCTTGCCGGCAATTACCGTTCGCTCGCCGTCTTCGTCCTCCCAAGCGGAGTTCCCTCCTTGACACCGCATCAACGATACGTATTTTACAGTCGTCATGTTCTCACGGCGTAGGTCGCCACCCGAGTGGGCCAATCGAGATTTGAACTCGATTCGTGGCTTCTCTTCACCGCGGGGCAGTCCCTTTACCTCGCGGATGCACCGGTCCGGGTGCCGCACAGCGGCGCTCCCGGGCGGCGTGCCGGGGCGTCCCCCGGTTACGGGACATCCCGCGACTCGGTTCATTCCACCACGCACGTCCATGTGGCCCAAGTGCCCGCCCGGGGAGTCGAACCCCGACGCACGCGACCGTCTCCCCATCGCCCCGTTCCGGTGTGCCGTGGTAGGCGTGAGGGGCTGCGCCGGTTGCTGCGTGAGCAGCGGCCCGTCACGGGCCATCGCCGACGGTGTCGGGTACGCTTGGTCGCGCTCCACCGCGGTGCGGGCTCGCAGGAGATAAGCGGCCAGAGCCCCGAGCGTGCTTGTAGAGCGCGGGTAAATGGTTAGTGGATCCAGGGTCAGCGCCGCGGCTTCTTCTCTCGCTCGCGGGCTGCCTGAACGCGCTCGACTCGGGTGCATCTGATCGCTCACCTCCAAGGCCCCGGCGCGGAGTCGAACCGCGCTGCTCCAACGGGGCTACGCCGCCTCAATCGTCTTCAGTACGTCCACGATGGCCCCGCACTCGGGGCACACCGGGTAGTGGTCGTCGCGCTGGCAGTCGTCACCAGCCCACTCGCAGCGAGTGCAGCGGAAGTCAGGCGTCATTTCAGGCCCTCTCCACATCTTCGCTGGAGACGGCGACCATTCCGGGGTCGGCGAAGAACGCCGCCTTGGCGATGCTGATGTTGTCGAGCGTGTCCGCGTCGGTCACGATGCTGTCGCCTTCGCAGGTCATGACGACTACACCGCTGCGGTGCATCCAGATCGAGACGCCGACTCCCGCGTGGTTCCAGTGCTTGGAATGCAGGTCACCGGGTGCGCTGAGAATCGAGTCGTCTTCCTCGATAGCCGCCCGAACTCCCTTCTTCAGTTCAATTAGTTGGCGGGCCGTCAGGGCGTCCTCGGGCGCGTCGCCGGGGTGGACCCAATTGAGGAGTTCCGCCTTCTTCTGGCTGGTCTCGTCTTCTTCCTCGGTCGGTCGCTGAGCCACTTCTGCGCTCATATCAACCCATTCAATCCCGATGTACTTAGTAGTTGTGCATACTGCACAAGTAGTATGGATGGGCAGACCCCAAAGGCAAAGTGCGTAGGACTGGTTACTTTGCACATGGCCCGCGCACAGCCAATGCACACACCGATGGATGAGGACGATCTCCGCCCCGCAGATGAGGCTATCCTCGACGTTCTACAGCAGGGGCGCGCGACCAAGGGCATGCTCGTAGACGAGTCCGGCTACTCACGGAACACGATCTACAACCGACTGGAGGTTCTGGAGGCCGCGGGCCACGTCCGCGTCGTTCACGAATCGACCCGCCTCTTCGAGCTGGTCAGCGACCCGCGCGACGGTAGTCAGAAATCAGATACATCGGCCGAAAACGGCGACTGAATTACTCGGGGACAACGTACGAAATGAAGGACCAACTCACGAATCTGAATTTGAGAATTTACGACCAATTACCGAGGACTGCACACGAAAATATATAATACCAATCTGGGAATATGTTGGCGGAATCGAGTTTCACTTTCACCGCGCGCGGCTCGGCTTAAAGGCGGAGTGGACTCGATCCAAACGAGGTGACAACAATGGATGCGCGTGGGACCGAGAACTGCGGTCGTGGTGGTGTTACAGGCGCGAGCGAACGCTTAGCAACTCAGTCAAGAGTATTGCGACCAAGTGTACTGCAACTCAATCTGGTCCTCGAACACAACTCGATCATCTGCGTTGATACCGACGATAGTCAGGCGCGGTTGGTCCGCATCATCCGGACTCGCGACAACCCCGATGTCGCGAATATCGCTCTCTTCCCACGAAAAAGACGCCAGATCATCGCCCGGTTCAACATTCAAAAAGGCGATGACTCGACCATCGTTCTTCAGACCAATACGCGAAATATCGGTTCCATCACCGATTGTTTGTGTGAACCAAAGCGTAATACGAAGGGTTCCGTGAATGTGGGCTCGGCTTGTCCGTTGCCACTCAGCTTCGGCGCTGTCGAGTGCATCCGAGGCGTCCAAGACAGTCTTGGCCGTGGCATCGATTCGCGGTCCAAAGTAGTAGCGGTAGAGCGCCGTCAGTCCCATTTGAGCAATGGCCGTAGGCAGTTACCAAAAAACTCCGGACGCCAAATGAGAATCAGACGCGCGCGACGGCGATCGTCGCCGTGCCGCCCTGTTGGCTGCTGTCGGAGAGGGCAGCGTCGCGCCGCGCGAGCACGTCGAGCACGGACGGCAGGACGACCGTGTCGTCGATCGCGATCTCGATCGTCAGCGACGCGCGCAGGCCGGCGTCCGGCTCGACGAGATCAGTATCGAGCACGCTGGGGAGTGACTCCAGCTGGCGCGCGGTCGGGATCGCCTCGGGGCGGCAGGTCTGATGTAGGCTCATGCGACAGCCTCGTGAGCGGCGTCGCAGTCGTCGCACAGCCCGACGGGGCCGTTGGAGGTCGTGGCGATCGGATCGCCACAGCACGGGCACGTGAGCCGCCTCATTGGCTCGCGTACGGTGCCGCCTCGGCGATGCGCTTTCGGCGGCGTGCTCGGCGGTCGCCGGCGTCCGCGAGCGGTTCGTCGTCGGTACGCTTATCGGTCGTGTCGCCCTCAGTAACAGGCGACGGGCTTTCGGTCGACATAGCTGGAACCGAGCCCACCCGTCGCCCGCCTGCTGTAACAGGCGGGCAGTTTCACCGTGAAACTGCTATAGAGCGACGGGTGAACTCAATAACTTCTAACGTACGAACCACCATAAAACCTTTCCAACGTCGGAGAAACATCCGAGTGTATGAGCACTCGACGGGGGCCGAAAATGAGTGATCCGAGCCACGATCAAGTCTTACAGTTCGTTCGTCAGCAGGATTGTCCGTTTGTGACGACTCGCGAGGTTGCGGAGCGATTCGATACAGTCACACGCCGGACGATCAACAAGCGCCTAAACGACCTTCATGACGACTCGGACCTGCAAAAGCGAGAAATCGGCGCGCGGTCTGTCGTTTGGTACCTGCCCAGTCAGTCAGAGCCAGACAACACCGCTTTGCCCTCGTCGGAAAGCCAGTAGACCTTCGTGGTCCCCACGAGCTTGACATTCAGCAGACCGTCGTCGACAAGCTGATTCATGCGATTTCTCGTCTGTTTGTAGCCAACATCCATATCCGGCTCAATGTCTCGCGCTGTCGCGAATGGCTCCGGGCGCAGGCGGATATACCGGAGGATGTCAACATCGTCATCTGAGACTTCTGGCCCGGGCACTATTACCTCACATTCGGTTGTATCTATCGTATATATTCAAAGGCAATATTTCCGGCGTCGGTGTTGTTCTGGCGTTGGAATTAATAGGGAGTAGTGTTACGCTACGGGCATGCGACGCTACGAGGCGGATTCGGTTGTCGTGAAAACGACGCCGAACGGGTTCACGCCCCGTCCGACGCCATCGGGTATCGCACAACCCGTATGCACGAGTTAGACCCGAACCCCCGTAAATCCGGGGGTACGACAACGGTTGGAGGCGCATCGGATAAGAGTAGCCACATCCTACGCGTCGGCCGCGTGACGCAGGAGGCCCACGCCGCCGTCTGTCGGAGTTACGAGGGCGAGGCCGCCCGCGCTCGCGAGCGCATCGAGATCGCGCTGGAGACGTGGAACCGCGACGACGCCGTCCGCGAGCAGCTCGTCGCCGCGCGCCAGCACTACCTCGTCGGCGAGGTGTGTCGCCAGCATCTCCGCGAGGCCGCGCAGTTGCTCGTCGCCGAGGGCGATCCCGAGGCCGACTTCAAGCGCGGGGGTGCGTTCGCGTGACCGATCCCGCGCAGAATTACCTCCGGAAAGCGCGTCGCGCGGCCGAGCGCGACGACCGGATGCAGGTCGCCTGGCACCTCACGCAAGCCCAAAAGCACGGCGCGGACGACGACGCCGTCGACGCGATCAAAGCCGAGGTGACCGCATGAGTCGCTCGCACCAATCGCGATTCGGCTCCGACGGCGCGCTCCAGCGCGAGGAGAAGTACCCGAATATTGACGGTGCCGAGTCGTTGCAGCGGCCGCCGACCGACGCCGAAGTTCGGTGGGGAATCACCGGTCCGGAACTCGAGCGCCGTGTCCAGGCCGATGCCGAACCGACTTCGAGAATCGAGCGTCGGTGTTCGGAATGCGGGAAACAGGTGACAGAAACGCCCGCTGGCGTTGAGGTCGGGCACGCGAAAGAGCGTGACGACGGCCGGCGTTGTCCAGCTCGTGATGGCTTAGTTCAGATCGAAACGTTAGACGACTTCGTGGAGGTCGAGCAATGAGACTGGATCCATCACGTTCGCGGGGCTTTATGTCCCCGTGCACTCTGGTGGGGAGTAAGACACACCCGACGCTGACGGACGTGAGAAAGTGGCCCCAGCAAACTGAGGGAGCCAACCTGAACACCTGTCTCCTCTCGCTGGTGCCTCTTAGTCGTACCGGGAGCGGAGCGTGTGTCGCCAACCAGCCATGTCAGCACACACCACACACAGAGGTGGCAGGATGAGTGCGCAGACAGCACCCGGCGAGGCCGACACCGACTCGGAGACTTACCGGATTTACGACCACCGGACCGACCCGTTCGTCGGCGACACAGTCGTTCTCTCGACGGCCGACGATCGCATCGGCGGCACCGTCGAGCGCGCGGTCGTGCACGCTGAGGACGACGCGCCGCTCGTCGAGATCGCGCGTCCGGACGGCGAGACCGCAAGGGTCCCCTGGGACATCGTCGAGACGGTCAACAGTCGCGTGTCGGTCGCGACGTACGGCTGTCCTGCCTGCGGCGCGATCAGCGAGGACTGCTACCGCTGCTCTCAGTGCGGCCGTGATCTCGCCGGCGAGCAGGCGACGGTCGGTCGGCACGGAGGTGAGATGTGATGGCCGCGAGTGACGAGCCCGTCGAGCCGTTGGTGCAAGCGCTCAACCGCAAGGTCAACCACCAAGCCGATCGTATCGACGACCTCGAGGAGCGCCTGGCGGCGCTGGAGGAGGGCGAATGAGCGTGGAATCGATCACCGAATCCGACGCTGACGCCGAGCCGACGAAAGGCGAGATGCTCGAGACGATGCGCGGGATGCAAGCGCGCATTGAGCAACTTGAGGACGAGAAGGACGAGCTTCAACAGCAAGTTGACGATCTCGAGCACAACCAGAAGAACACGAAAGTCAGCAAAGACGAGATCAACCTGATTCTCGGCTCCCTCGTTGGGATGGACCACATCGACATGACCGCCGACGTGGTCGAGAATCGCGATGTGGTCGCTGACATCCGCGAGCGTATCGAGTCGCTGGAGTCGCAAACTGCGCAGTTTGAGGAGCTGGAAGAACGGCTAAGCGATGGCGGCACCGAAGGCGTCTCCGAGGCCTGGGAGGCGATCGTCGACCAAGCGATGAACAAACGTAACAGCAGCACGCACGCGCTCCCGAACAACCGTGTGAAGCTACACCGCGGCGACATCGTCGGTGCGACCGGCAAGAGCGAGGATATGTGCGGAACGTATATCGAGTGGTTCGCCGCCGATCCTGACAGCGAGGACGACGACAAGGGTAAGTACAAGAAACGGGGGACGGAGTACCGGCCGTACAAGCCGCCGTCGGACGGCGTCGCCCAGCGCCGGAAGTCGATCGTTATCGATCTCGACGTGTGGGGTGAGGACGCATGAGCCGTTCCGGGTCGAACGTTCTTCCCACCCGGTCGGTTCCTGAGGGGTGGGTCGAACGTTCTTCCCACCCGATTGGTGGAATGGGGGGTCGAACATGACCCCGAGACGCGGCGGGAAGCCGCCTCCGACACGCTCCACGTCTCACTTACGTTACGACGTGTCGCGTAACTTACTCGCTTTCGCGGTTCGTTAGAGCGTGGTGCGGTAGTTGCTGCGGTGTTGCTGCGGTGGTGGTAGGGGTGGGTGGGGACCGAGAATCGGGTGGGAAGAACGTTCGACCCGATTTCCGTTCGACCCGGTCTCTCCGGGACGTTCTGCCGAGCCGCTGACACACCGTGAGAAATAGTCCGCGCGTCTACCGCGGCGACCAGTACACCGCCGTCTGATTCCTGTTCACGCCATCCGATGCGTCGACGGCGGCGTTCACCGCCTTACGCCATGACTCACCGCCGACGCCGACGCCTAGCTCGTCGGCGCTGTCTTTGATCTCGGCGGACGTGTACCGTGCGCCGCGTCGGATCCGCGTGAGCAAGAGCGCGCACGCCTGCACGCGGTCGTCGGTCTTGCTGATGTCCTCCCACTCGACACGCTCGACCAACTCGACGAGATCGGCGTCGGCCTCGCGTACCTCATGCGGGGCGACAGCCTCGCCGGTCTCGTGGGTCAGCTCGTACAGACCCTTGTGGACGCGTTCAACGTCGCCCGTCAGCCGCAGGTCCCGCAGCTTGTTATTGATAAGTTGGCCGCTCTCGCCGGTACGTGACGCCAGATACCCGGGCGTTGCGCGACCGTCCTCGAGTAACTCGAGTATCTCGTGGTGCAGGTCGTCGAGTTCATCGCTACTCATGTGGGGTACGAGTTGTGTGCTCACGTGGATCGTATATTGGTTGGCATTTTGTAAGTGATTTTCGGCGGTCTAATGGCTGTGTGTTGGTACTACAAACGGTGTGTGGTGTGCAAATTGCGACGCAAACACTAAGTGGTAACGGACTAATATGTATGTAGACACCATGCGACGCACGCGTCGGAACAGTCCATCGGCCAAGCGCGCAGTCGCCTCTGAGTGCCACTCATTCGCTGTCAGCATGGGCGCGTCGCCTGGTGTCGTCTCTCTCCCGGGCGTTCGTTGGACGGACGTTCGGCCTGGGAGAGGCAGCGCCCCTACTGGTGCTCGCCGGTTCGATCCCGGCTGGGGGCATACCCGGCACGCGCCGGGGGAGAGACCACAATGAGCAACGAGACAACGGCGGACGATGGATCCGCGTCGAATCTTCGGCACCACGCGATCTGTCCGGACTGTGTGTCGGTAAGCTCCAAAGACCACGAGCCAGACGCGCAGGCAGTCGTCCGCGACCACAACGAGGCCCGCCACGACGGCGACGATGTCGCCAGGGTCGTGGGACCGCACCCCGAAGACCTTAACGAGTTCCACGAGCAGATCAAGGAAGAGTTCGACTGGGAAACGGTCGACGAAGTAACCCGACTCATCGTCAACGCCGACCCGTGGGGTGTTCTCTCGTGAGCGACCAACAGGGGCAGGGGATTCAGCGCCCCGCCGTCTGTGTCGACACTCTTGACTACGACGGCCAGGAGACGCACCAGGACAGCATCGAGGGCGAGGTGACGCGCGACTACTACGACTGTCCCAACTGCGGGCACCCGATCTCGACGTGGATGGACTGCCCGGAGTGCCTGTGGTACGACGAGGACGTGTGGTCGCGGACGCTCTCGGACGGGGGTGTTGGCGCGTGACGCTCGCAGCGTGCACCGGCTGCGGTCAGGCCCAGCTGCCCTCGGGATGCGAACGGCAACAGTGCCCGGACTGCGACGGGTGGGAATGGAGGGCCGCCAATGTCGCGTGACGAAGATGAGCTGGTAGTTCAGCACGTTCGCGATCGGATCGAGGAGATCGAGGACGATCCGCGGATGGACTACGACGACGCGAACGTCCGAATCAACGCACCTCTCGCGCTTCACCAGTGCGAGCAAAAGGGGCGTCTTGCGGAACTTCGCGGGGTTCTGGAGGTGCTCGAAGATGGCGCGTGAGGATCCGTACAGCACGCCCTTCAGGTACGAGACTGGCGACAGGTTCCGCACCAGCTTGGAAACGTGGAAGTGGGAGGTTTGCAAGCGCCTCACGGCTGAGGATGGCGAGCCGTACTACTACCTCGACGGTGTCGGCGACGACAACCTCGGGAAGTCGAAGCTCATCGCCGAGGAGAGTCTGAATGCTCACTTCGAGCATATGGCAGTAGTCACCGACGGCGGTGTCGATAGATCCGAGAGCGAGATCCAACGGAGGAAAGACCATGTCAACTGATACGCAACAGACGACC